>NZ_BAAAWT010000001.1:5185000-5470000 GCF_039535215.1 Streptomyces racemochromogenes | reverse complement strand
CGTCCTGAGCCAGGATCAAACTCTCCATGAATGTTTACCGGTAATCCGGTCCACACCACGAAAGAGCGGGCCAGTCACGGTCGGAATAAGACCGACTGACCACAACGTCCTCGCTGTGTTCGTTGCCTGCCAGTGCCCGAGGGCCCGACAGGTCTTTTTCAAAGGAACCTCATCCACCGGAGTGGACGGGGTATCAACTTCTGGCGTTGATTTTTGGCACGCTGTTGAGTTCTCAAGGAACGGACGCTTCCTTTGTACTCACCCGCAGTAACACTTACTGGGGCTTTCCTCCGGGCTTTCGTTCTTGCGATTCAGACTCTATCAGAGACTTTCTCGCTTGCCTTCCAGGTCCTGCGCTTTCGCGCTTTCCCTTTCGGCGTGGTCACTACGTTAACGCTTTTCCCTGCCGACTCATAATCGAGCCGGTCGGCAGGGAATTCGGGCATGCCGAATAGGACCCCGCCAGGGGTACGTCGTAGGTAGTGGTTTGGCCGCTCCGGGGGGCTGCTGAAGACAGCGACCCGTTCAAGCGGCTCGGGCTACGTTAGGCGTCTCCCAAGATCGAGTCAAGTTGCGCGGCGGCGCGGCGCGTGGGCCCGGTAGGGGCTCACGGTGGGGTCGCCGGTGATCCAGTAGCGGTAGGGGTGGGCCGCGCCGGCTCCGCCGACGCCCGTGCGGGGGCCGTTGCCGACCTGGTCGGACGGGGTGGGCGTACCGGCGAGCAGGGACAGGGGGGAATCGGGGCCCGCGCAGAGGTCCGTGCCGTCGAGGGAGCGGTCGATGCCCAGGGCGGTGGCCAGGCGGGCCGGCCCCTTGGCGAATTCACGCGGGTATCTGGCTGAAAGGCGGCGTTTGGCGGCCAGGTCGGCGCCCACCGTCACCTCCCCGGCGCGCAGCAGTACACCGCTCGCGTGGCCCGGCGGGCCGCAGACGAGGTTGAGGCTGAACCACATGCCGTAGATGAAGTAGACGTACGCGTGTCCGGGCGGGCCGAACATCGACGCGTTGCGGGCGGTACGGCCGCGGTAGGCGTGGGAGCCGGGGTCGGCCTCGCCCTCGTACGCCTCCACCTCCGTGATGCGCAGTTCCATGGGGCCGTCCGGGGTGCGGCGGACCAGGATCCTGCCGAGCAGGTCGGGGGCCACGGTGAGGACCGGGCGGTCGAAGAAGGACCGGGACAGGGGCGTACGGTCGGGGCGCGCGCTCATCCGGTCGAGGGTAGTGGAACGCGCGCCGCTGCAACCGGGCCCTATGGTTCCGCAGTGGTAAGGGGTCAGTGGATCCGTATATCTGTGTAGGGGAGAGAGCATGGGCTTCAGGAAGCTGTTCGCGAGCCTGGGTGCCGGCGGTGCGTCGGTGGACACGATCATCACCGAGCCGAACGTGGTGCCGGGCGGGATCGTCCAGGGCGAGGTGCGGATCCAGGGTGGGTCCGTCGAGCAGCAGATCGAGGGTCTGTCGGTGGGGCTCCAGGCGCGGGTGGAGGTGGAGGGCGGCGACGGCGAGTACAAGCAGGACGTCGTCTTCACCAAGCAGCGCCTCGGCGGTGCCTTCAAGGTGCAGCCCGGTGCGCTGCACGTGGTGCCCTTCGGGCTGGAGATCCCGGCGGAGACGCCGGTGACCCACTTCGGCGGCCGGCACCTGCACGGGATGAACATCGGGGTCAGCACGGAGCTGGAGATCGCGCGTGCGGTGGACGCGGGTGACCTGGACCCGATCAACGTGCACCCGGTGCCGGCGCAGCAGGCGATCCTGGACGCCTTCGGGCAGCTGGGCTTCACGTTCCGCAGCGCGGACATGGAGCGCGGGCACATCCGGGGGACCCGGCAGACGCTGCCGTTCTACCAGGAGATCGAGTTCCTGCCGCCGTCGCAGTACCGGGGTCTGAACCAGGTCGAGCTGACCTTCGTCTCGGACGGCCACGAGATGGACGTCGTGCTGGAGATGGACAAGAAGCCGGGGCTGTTCAGCGAGGGCAGCGACACCTACCGCTGCTTCCAGGTGGGTCTGCAGTCGTACCAGGGGACCGACTGGGCGGCGTACCTGAACCAGTGGATCGCCTCGGTCGGTTCGCAGCGCAACTGGTTCTAGGCTCGGGCGGGTACCCCTCATCCGATCCAGGAGGACAGCAGTGGCCGAACAGAAAAGGGCTCCCCTTCCGCACGACTTCCACCCCGAGGTGGCGTCCTTCACGGTGACCAGCGAGGATGTCTCGCCCGGTGCCGATCTGCACGCGGCCCAGGTCCTGACGGGCAAGAACCTCTCCCCGCAGCTGAGCTGGGAGGGCTTCCCCGAGGGGACGAAGAGCTTCGCGGTGACCTGCTTCGACCCGGACGCGCCGACGGGCAGCGGGTTCTGGCACTGGGTGCTGTTCGACATCCCGGCTTCGGTGACCTCGCTGCCGGCCGGCGCGGGCAGCGGGGACTTCGAGGGGCTGCCCGAGGGGGCGGTGCACGTGCGCAACGACTACGGCACGCGCGACTTCGGCGGTGCCGCCCCGCCGCGCGGGGAGCGGCACCGGTACGTGTTCACCGTGTACGCGGTGGACCGGGAGGAGCTGGGTCCGGACGAGGACTCCTCGCCGGCGGTGGTCGGTTTCCACCTCCGGTTCCACGCGCTCGGCCGTGCCCAGCTGATCGGTGAGTACGAGTCGCCCGCGGCGCGTTGATCGTTCTCCCGCTGTTCGCCCGGTCCTGGTCTAAAGAAGGCCAGGACCGGGCATTTTTATTGCGTTGTCCCGCGTGGCGCGCGCGGCCAGAGTGGTTGCGGGCCTTGCCGCCAGGGTGGTCGCGGGCCTGCACACGGGAGGTGGGCGAGATGCGGGACACGCTGGTACTGAACGCGAGCTTCGAGCCGCTGTCGACGGTGACGCTGAACCGGGCGGTCGTGCTGGTTCTGCAGGACAAGGCCGTCGTCGAACAGTCGCATCCCGAGCTGCGTGTGCGTGCGGCCACCATGGAGCTTCCGATGCCGCGGGTGATCCGGTTGTGCCGGTACGTGCGGGTGCCCTTCCGAAGACATGCTCCCTGGTCACGGCGGGGGGTGCTGGTCAGGGACCAGCACCGGTGCGCGTACTGCGGGAAGCGCGCGACGACCGTGGACCACGTGCTGCCGCGGGCCCAGGGGGGTGGTGACACGTGGCTGAACACGGTGGCCTCCTGTGCCGAGGACAACCACCGCAAGGCGGCGCGGACGCCGGAGGAGGCGGGGATGCCGTTGCTGCGGAAGCCCTTCGTGCCTTCTCCGGCGGACGCGATGCTGCTGGCTCTGGGGGTGGGCGGGGAGGACGCGCTGCCGGAGTGGCTGGCGCGCACCGCGTAGTCCGGCGTCCCCGCGGGCCCGTGGGGCGGCGTATTTCTTCTACGTCGCTCAGCGGAGCAGCAGTTGGACGATGGCGAGGATCCCGACCGTCACGATGACTCCGCGCAGGGCGGTCGGGGGGAGCCGGCGGCCGACCTTGGCGCCGATCTGGCCGCCGATGGTGGAGCCGACGGCGATGAGGAGGACGGCCGTCCAGTCGAAGTCGGCGACGAAGAGGAAGAAGACGGCGGCGATGCCGTTGACGAGCGCGGCGACCACGTTCTTGACGGCGTTGATCCGTTGCAGGTCCTCGTGGAGCAGCAGGCCCATCAGTCCGACGTAGAGGACTCCCTGGGCGGCGCCGAAGTAGCCCCCGTAGGCACTGGAGAGCAGCATGCCGGCCAGGAGCGGTGTGCCGCCGTCCGATCCGCCCGGATCGCGTCCCGCCGCTTCCTGGCGGCGGCGCAGGGCCGCGGCGAGCCGGGGCTGGAGGACGACGAGGACGAGGGCCAGGCCGATGAGGACGGGCACGATCGTGTCGAAGGAGTCCGACGGCAGGGTCAGGAGCAGGATGGCGCCGGCGAGTCCGCCGACGAGGGAGACGGAGCCGAGGCGGACGATGCGGGCGCGCTGGCCCTGGAGTTCCTTGCGGTAGCCGATGGCTCCGCTGATGGAGCCGGGCACCAGGCCGAGGGTGTTGGAGACGTTGGCGGTGACCGGGGGCAGGCCGGTGGCGAGGAGTACCGGGAAGGTGATCAGGGTGCCGGAGCCGACGATGGTGTTGATGGTCCCGGCGCCGATTCCGGCGCCGAAGACCGCGAGGGATTCCCAGATGGACATGGACATGGACGGAGCCATCCCCTTTGCGTGAGTGAGTCGCCTCCCCGCCGTGAAGGTCGAGGGGCCTCACTGATCATGCACGAGGGGTGGTCTCGTCAGTCGATGGGGGGCTGCTCGCGCCGCTCGGCGGGGGTGTCCTGGGCGGGAATGCCCTTGCCGGGGTTCTGCGGGTTGAAGCCCGTCGAACCGCCTCCGAGGGGGCCGAAGTTACCCATGGCGCCCGAGAGGCCCTTGAGTGCGTCCCCGATCTCGCTGGGCACGATCCAGAGCTTGTTGGCGTCGCCTTCGGCGATCTTCGGGAGCATCTGGAGGTACTGGTAGGCGAGGAGCTTCTGGTCGGCGTCGCCGGCGTGGATGGACTCGAAGACGGTGCGGATGGCCTGGGCCTCGCCCTCGGCCTTGAGGGCGGCGGCCTTGGCCTCACCTTCGGCGCGGAGGATGGAGGACTGCTTCTCGCCCTCGGCTCGCAGGATCTCCGACTGGCGGACGCCCTCGGCCTGGAGGATCGCGGCGCGCTTGTCGCGGTCGGCGCGCATCTGCTTCTCCATCGAGTCCTGGATGGAGGTCGGCGGCTCGATGGCCTTCAGCTCGACGCGGTTGACGCGGATGCCCCACTTGCCGGTGGCCTCGTCGAGGACCCCGCGCAGGGCTGCGTTGATCTCCTCACGGGAGGTGAGGGTCCGCTCCAGGTCCATGCCGCCGATGATGTTGCGCAGGGTGGTGACGGTGAGCTGCTCGATGGCCTGGATGTAGCTGGCCACTTCGTACGTGGCGGCGCGGGCGTCGGTCACCTGGTAGTAGATGACGGTGTCGATGTTGACGACCAGGTTGTCCTGGGTGATGACCGGCTGCGGCGGGAAGGGGACGACCTGTTCGCGGAGGTCGATCCGGTTGCGGATGGAGTCGATGAACGGGACGACGATGTTGAGGCCCGCGTTGAGGGTGCGGGTGTAGCGGCCGAACCGCTCGACGATGGCGGCGCTGGCCTGCGGGATCACCTGGATCGTCTTGACCAGGGCGATGAAGACCAGTACCACCAGGATGATCAGGACGATGATGATCGGTTGCATGTGGTTCCCCGTGCCCTTCCGGCTGTCTGTGCTGCCCCGTTGATCGGAGTCTCGCAGACCCCGGGGCCGCGGGTGGGCTGCTTGTCACATGACGACCGCGGTCGCTCCGTCGATGTCGACGACGTCGACGGACTGGCCGGGTTCGAAACTGGTGTCCGAGTCGAGGGTACGGGCGGACCAGATCTCGCCGGCCAGCTTGATGCGGCCGCCGCTGCCGTCGACCCGTTCGAGGACGACGGCGGATCTTCCCTTCAACGCCTCGATGCCGCTGCGGTGTTGGGGCCGCTGGTCGCGGTGGCGGTTGGCGATGGGCCGTACGACGGCGATCAGCGCGACCGACACGATGACGAAGACCAGGACCTGGGCCACCGCTCCCCCGCCGACGGCCGCGGTGACGGCCGCGGCGACTGCGCCGACGGCGAACATGCCGAACTCCGGCAGGGCGGTCAGGACCAGGGGGATGCCCAGTCCGACCGCGCCGATGAGCCACCACACCCATGCGTCGATGTCCACATGGTCATGGTAGGTCGGGCGGGCGCGGCCGGACAGGGCGCGAACGTCGGGGCCTGGCGCCGGGCCTAGCGCAGGGGCAGGCCCTGGGCGCTCCAGCGGTCGTGCTCGTTGCGGTCGACGATGAGCGGGAGGCCGAAGCAGAGGGAGAGGTTGCGGGAGGTCAGCTCCAGGTCGATGGGGCCGGCGGCGACGACCTTGCCCTGCCGGATCATCAGGACGTGCGTGAAGCCGGGGGCGATCTCCTCGACGTGGTGCGTGACCATGACCATGGACGGGGCCATGGGGTCGCGGGCGAGGCGGCCGAGGCGGCGGACGAGGTCCTCGCGGCCGCCGAGGTCGAGGCCGGCGGCGGGCTCGTCGAGGAGGAGCAGCTCGGGGTCGGTCATCAGGGCGCGGGCGATCAGGGTGCGCTTGCGCTCGCCCTCGGAGAGGGTGCCGAACTTGCGGTCGAGGTAGTCGGTCATGCCGAGGCGGTCGAGGAACGCGCGGGCGCGCTGCTCGTCGATGTCCTCGTACTCCTCCTGCCAGGTCGCGGTCATGCCGTAGGCGGCGGTGAGCACGGTCTGCAGGACGGTCTGCCGCTTCGGGAGCTTGTCGGCGAGCGCGATGCCGGCGACGCCGATGCGCGGGCGCAGCTCGAAGACGTCACTGCCGGGCTTGCCGAGGGTGCTGCCGAGGATCGTGGCGGTGCCCTTGGTGGGGAAGAGGTAGCTGGAGGCGAGGTTCAGCAGCGTGGTCTTGCCGGCGCCGTTGGGGCCGAGGATGACCCAGCGCTCCCCCTCCTTGACCGACCAGGAGACCTGGTCCACCAGAGCCCGGCCCTCGCGGACCACGGATACGTCCACCAGCTCCAGAACATCGCTCATGAGCGTGTTGTCACCCCTTGCAGTCACGGTTCTCTGTGCGCGCCTGTAGGCGCGGCCCCAGGGGAAAACCTACGCCACTCCGAGCGGGCTCCGGGCGCCAGGCCGGGTCGGGGGGCGGATCCGTAGAGTGGGGGGATGCTTTTCGAACCACGTTCAGGGCGGTTGGCCGCCTGGGGGAACGCTCTGCTGGCAGGTCTGGTCTCGCCCGACGAGGCGGCGCTGTCGATCGTGGGCGAGGACGCCGTGCACCGGGTCGCCGGGCTGCCGGGTGAGGCGGGGCCGGTGGGGCTCACGCTGGCGCTGGGGCGGCTGCGGGCGCTGGGGGTGACCGGGCTGCGGGTGGCGCTGCCGGTGGCGGGGCATCCGCTGGGGCTGAGCGGGCCGCCGGAGTTCAACGCGCGGGCGCTGGAGGCCGAGGAGGCGGTGGTGTGCGCGGGGGCCGCGCTGGGGCTGGTGCCGGAGGTCACGGAGGCGGGCCCGGCGGGTGACGTGCACGTCTCGGTGGTGTGGCACTGCCTGGCGGTGCGGGAGGCCCCGCCGGCGGACGTGCCGTCGCTGGGCGAGGCGGAGCGGGAGCTGGCCGAGGCGCTGCGGGAGGCGACGGTGGTGCTGACCCGGCTGGACGTGGCGGCGTCGGGGCCGGTGGCCCAGGCGGCGCTGTCTGCGTACCGGGCGCGGGCGGAGGCGGGGCGGGACGCGCTGGCGCCCGGGTACCCGGCGCGGGCGGTGCGGGTGCTGGCGCTGGCGCAGCGGGTGGACCTGATGGTGTCGCTGGCGTACGAGCGCGGGCACGGGGGCGCGGTGGCGGCCTCGGAGATGGCGGCGCGGGCGGAGGCGCTGCGGCCGGTGGAGCGGGTCGCCCGGCGGGCGCTGGTGGCGGCGTACAACTCGGCGGTGGAGGCGCTCTAGCCGTCCGGGTGCGGATGTGCCGCGGCCCCGCTTCCCGGGGAGAGGTGGAAGCGGGGCCGTTTTCTGGGGCCGGGGGTCAGGCGTTGACGCCGGTGTTGCCCCAGGCGCCGTTGAGCAGGCCGATCACGCTGACGGTGTTGCCGACCACGTTCACGGGGACGTGCACGGGGACCTGGAGCAGGTTCCCGGAGGCCACGCCGGGCGAGTTCAGGGCCTCGCCCTCCGCGGACGCACCGCCGTGCGCCGAGGAGACACCGGCGCCGGCGGCGACGAGGCCGCCCGCGATCATGGTGACGGCTGCGGCCTTCTTGAAGTTCTTCACGTTCTCGTCCTCCAGTACGTCTGCCGCGACCAGCCGTCGCGGCACGCCATGGAGAACGGCGTCCTCCGGCCCGGGATACGCCATGTGGGCTACATACACCCGACCGTATGAATCTCGGATCGGCCCATTACTCGGATCGGCCCACTATTCGGATCGGCCCGTCACTCCGCGATGCCGTGCCGTACGGCCCACAGCGCGGCCTGGGTGCGGTCGGAGAGGTCCAGCTTCATCAGGATGTTCGAGACGTGCGTCTTGACCGTCTTCTCGGACAGCACGAGCGTCCTGGCGATCTCCCGGTTGGAGCGGCCGTCGGCGATGAGGCCGAGGACCTCGCGTTCGCGGTCGGTCAGCGAGCCGGGGCGGCCGCCGGGGCCGCTCTGGTCGTCCTGGGCGGCCAGCAGGGCCTCGGCGACCTCCGGCTGGAGCAGGACGTGTCCCGCGTGCACGGAGCGGATGGCTCCGGCCAGGGCGTCGGGGTCGATGTCCTTGTAGAGGTATCCGGCGGCGCCGGCCCGCAGTGCGGGGACGACGGTCCGCTGTTCGGTGAAGCTGGTGACGATCAGGACCCGGGCCGGGTTCTCCAGGTCGCGCAGCCGCCGCAGGGCCTCGATGCCGTCGGTGCCGGGCATCTTGACGTCCATGAGGATCACGTCGGGCCGCAGTTCCTCGGCGCGGGCGGTGCCCTCCGCCCCGTCGGCGGCCTCTCCGACCACCTCGATGTCCTCCTGTACCTCCAGGAAGGTGCGCAGGCCGCGGCGGACCACCTGGTGGTCGTCGACGAGCAGGACGCGGATCCGGCCGCGGCCGGGGGTGTCAGCCACCGGGGACCTCCATCTCGATCGTGGTGCCCTCACCGGGCTCCGAGCGGACCTCCAGCCGTCCTCCGGCGCCGCCGGCCCGGTCGCGCATGGAGACGAGCCCGAGGTGGCGGCCGGCCGTGCGGACGGTGGAAGGGGAGAAGCCCCGGCCCCAGTCCCGTACGCGCAGGACGGCGCCGCCCGCGGGGGTGCGGGCCAGGGTGACCTCGACGCGGTCCGCGCCGGAGTGCCGCAGGGCGTTGTGGAGGGCCTCCTGGGCGACCCGCAGCAGTGCCTCCTCCTGGGCGGCGGGCAGGGCCCGTACGCCGTCACAGGTGAAGGTGACGCGCGCGGTGTGGGCGCGGTCGAGTACGCGGACGTGGTCGCGCAGGGTGTGGACGAGGCCGTCCTCGTCCAGGGCGGCGGGCCGCAGCTCGGTCACGGCGGCGCGGAGCTCGTCGGCGGCCTCGGCGGCGAGCGCGGCGACCTGCTGGAGCTCCCCCTTGGCCCGGGCCGGGTCGCGGTCGACGAGGGCGGCTGCGGCCTGGGCGGTCAGGCGCAGGGAGAACAGCTTCTGGCTGACGGCGTCGTGCAGCTCGTGGGCGAGCCTGGAGCGCTCCTCGGCGATGGTCAGCTCGCGGCTGCGCTCGTAGAGGCGGGCGTTGGTGAGGGCTATGGCCGCGTGCTGGGCGAGGAGGGACAGGAGCGCCTCGTCCTCGTCGGTGAAGCCGCCGGGGCCGTTCTTGTTGGCGAGGAAGAGGGCGCCGAGGTTCTCCTCCCCGTCCCTGATGGGCAGGCCGAGGAAGCCGGACATCTCGGGGTGGGCGGCGGGCCAGCCCCCGAAGCGCGGGTCGTCGCGCACGTCGGCGAGCCGCTCGGGGGTCTCCTCGTGGAGCATGGCGGCGAGGATGCCGTGCTGGCGGGGCAGCGGGCCGATGCGGCGCCACTGCTCCTCGCTGATGCCGTCCACGACGAACTGGGCGAAGCCCCCGTGGTCGTCCGGGACGCCGAGGGCGGCGTACTCGGCGTCGAGCAGTTCGCGGGCGGAGGCGACGATCGTGCGCAGGACGTCGTGGACCTCCAGCCGCCGGCTCATGGCGAGCAGCGCGGTGCTGACGGCCGCCAGTCCTCCGGTAGCGGGTCCGTTGTGCATGGGGTCACCGTACCGGCGGCCCTGACCTGCGGGATCGGGCGTCGGACGTAGGTCCCGCGTCCCGGGGCGTACGGCTTCGGGAGGGGGTCCGGGGGCCGCTCCTCTGCCCTGGGTATGAGGGGGCGGACGCTCGCCTCGTCCGTAAGGCGGAGTTCGCTCACGCATTGAATTGCGGTCGCAACTCAGGGTGAGGCAGCCGCCCGGCCGGTGTGAGCCCCGGCATAGGACGCACGTCACTTACGAAGCCGCGTAGTGGACGGATAAAGACTCCGTGAGTGCTGCTGTGCCTAGCGGCGGGGGTGGAAATCCCGCGTCGGCGGGAGGCCCTGATCCACTAACGGGGATCGTACGTCACACCTTTGCCAGGCGATTTTGCCGCCGCTAAGAATGGCTGCCGTCGCACAGCGCCGCGGATCCCGGATCCGAGCGGCGCTTTCCTGCGGCCCCGGCTATTCGAAGAGGTTGCCCCGCATGTCTGCTTCCAGCACTCCCGGTCACTATCGTCTGACGAAGGCACACAAGCTGTCGATCGCCGGTGTCGCCACCCTCGGTGCCGCCGCCCTCGCCTTCTCCCTCGTCCCCGCCGGTACCGAGACCGCTCAGGCCCAGACGTTCGAGGCCGCTCCGGTCGCCTGGACCGAGTCCGTGCAGAAGCACGTCGGCGCGCAGCAGGCCGTCGCCGACCAGAAGGCCAAGGACGCGGCGAAGGCCGCGGCCGAGGCGCAGGCGAAGAAGGACCGCGAGGCCAAGGAAGCCGCCAGCCGTTCCGCGGCCCGTACGCCGGTCTTCGCGAACAACCTCGACGGCTGGATCAAGGAAGCGCTCTTCATCATGAAGCGCGAGGGCATTCCGGGCAGCTACTCCGGCATCCACCGCAACATCATGCGCGAGTCGAGCGGCAACCCCCGCGCGATCAACCTGTGGGACATCAACGCGAAGAACGGCATCCCGTCGAAGGGCCTGCTCCAGGTCATCCAGCCGACCTTCAACACGTACCACGTCAAGGGCACCAAGTTCGACCTGTACGACCCGGTCGCGAACATCGTCGCCGCGTGCAACTACGCCGCCGACCGCTACGGCTCGATGGACAACGTGAACAGCGCCTACTAGGCACCGCACGCCCCCCATGCGCCTCAGGGCGGCCCCCGGACTTCCGGGGGCCGCCCTGAGGCGTTCGTGCGCGTGCGCGGTCCTGGCGGACCCGCCCGCTACTTGCGCATGACCTCGGGCTCGTGGCGGCGCAGCAGGCGCGCCACGGCGAAGCCGCAGATCACACCGAGCGCCAGCAGGACGAAGACGTCCAGGAACCACTGGCCGGCGGTGTGGTCCCACAGCGGGTCGGTGTTGGTGGGGTTCTGCGGGTCCCAGGGCGCCATGAGCTTGCCCAGGTTCAGGGTGGTGCCGGCGGCGCCGATGGCCCAGCGGGACGGCATCAGGTAGGCGAACTGCTCCAGGCCGATCTTGTCGTACAGCTGGAACAGGATGCCGGTGAAGACGACCTGGACGATGGCGAACATGACGAGCAGCGGCATGGTCTTCTCGGCGGTCTTCACCAGCGAGGAGATGACGAGGCCGAACATCATGGCGGTGAAGCCGAGCGCGGTGACCGAGATGCAGAGTTCGACGGCCGGGTTCATGAAGAGGCCCTCGGCGGGCAGCTTGCGCGGGGTGAAGGCGATGGCGCAGATGATCACGCCCTGGAGGGCGGTGATCACGCCGAGGACGATCACCTTCGACATGAGGTACGCGGACCGGGACAGGCCGGTCGCGCGCTCCCGCTCGTAGATGACCCGTTCCTTGATCAGCTCGCGGACCGAGTTGGCCGCTCCCGAGAAGCACATGCCGACCGCGAGGATCAGCATGATCGTGCCCGCGTCGCCGTTGAAGCGCGACGGCGGGGTCGGCGGGGCGAGGCCGAACTTCGCGGGGATCACGATGGACACCACGCCCAGGACGGCGGGCATCAGCACCATCAGGGCGAGGAAGCCGACGTCGGAGGCGATCACCGAGACGTAGCGGCGCATCAGCGTCCACAGCTGCGATCCCCAGCCCTGCGGCTTCGGCGGGATCATCTGCTGCGGGGCCATCGCGACCTGCTGCGGGGCGACCGCGTCGAGGTCGGCGGCGTACAGCTGGTAGTGCTGCGAGCCCTTCCAGCGGCCGGCCCAGTCGTATTCGCGGTAGTTCTCGAAGGCGGAGAACACGTCGGCCCAGGTGGTGTAGCCGAAGAAGTTCAGCGCCTCGTCCGGCGGGCCGAAGTAGGCGACGGACCCGCCCGGGGCCATGACGAGCAGCTTGTCGCACAGCCCCAGCTCCGCCACGGAGTGGGTGACGACGAGGACCGTGCGGCCGTCGTTGGCGAGGGTGCGCAGCAGCTGCATGACGTCGCGGTCCATGCCCGGGTCGAGGCCGGAGGTGGGCTCGTCCAGGAAGATCAGCGACGGCTTGGTGAGCAGCTCCAGGGCCACGGACACGCGCTTGCGCTGACCACCCGAGAGCGAGGTGATCTTCTTGTCCTTGTGGATGTCGAGCTTGAGCTCGCGCAGCACCTCGTCGACGCGGGCGGCGCGCTCGGACTCGGCGGTGTCGCCCGGGAAGCGGAGCTTGGCCGCGTACTTCAGGGCGGTCGAGACCTTCAGCTCCTTGTGCAGGATGTCGTCCTGCGGGACCAGGCCGATGCGCTGGCGGAGCTCCGCGAACTGCTTGTACAGGTTGCGGTTGTCGTAGAGGACGTCGCCCTGGTCGGCGGGCCGGTAGCCGGTGAGCGCCTTCAGGAGCGTCGACTTGCCGGAGCCGGAGGGGCCGATGACGCCGATGAGCGACTTCTCCGGGACGCCGAAGGTGACGTCCTTGAGGATCTGCTTGCCGCCGTCGACGGTGACCGTGAGGTGGCGGGCCGAGAAGGAGACCTCACCGGTGTCGACGAACTCCTCGAGCCGGTCGCCGACGATCTTGAACGTCGAGTGGCCGACGCCGACGATGTCGTTCGGGCCGAGGAGCGCGGTGCCGGACTTGGGCAGCGGCTGGCCGTTGACGTAGGTGCCGTTGTGGCTGCCGAGGTCGTGGATCTCGAAGCGGCCGCCGGTGGAGCGGAACTCCGCGTGGTGGCGCGAGACCTGGAGGTCGGAGACGACGAGCTCGTTCTCCAGGGCGCGGCCGATGCGCATGACGCGGCCGACGGCGATCTGGTGGAACGTCGTCGGGCTGCGGTGGTCCCCGGCGTACCCGGGGGCCGCGGCCCCCTGCTGCGCGGGAATGCCGCCACCGGCGCCGCCGCCCTGCTGCTGCGGCACGTACTGCTGCTGCTGCGGCTGCTGGTCCCAGGCGGGCTGCTGCTGCGGCTGCTGCTGGGCCGGGGCTTGGCCCTGGGCCTGGGCCTGGTACGCCTGCTGCTGCGCCGGGGCCTGATAGGCCGGCTGCTGCGCCTGGGCGGCGCTCGGATTCAGCCGCGGGCCGTCGGTGGCGTTGCCCAGGTGCACCGGCGTGCCGGGCACGAGTTCCGTCTGCTGGACCCGCGCGCCGTGCACGTAGGTGCCGTTGGTGCTGCCGTGGTCCTCAAGGGCCCAACCCCGGCCGTTCCAGCTGATGGTGGCGTGCCGCCACGACACCCTGGCGTCATCGATCACCACGTCTCCCTGGGGATCGCGCCCCAGCGAGTACGACCTGGACGGATCGAGCGTCCAGGTCCTTCCGTTCAATTCCAGTACGAGTTCCGGCACTCCAGCCCCACTTAAGGTCCCCCGAGAATCCCCCTGGCGTCCAGGGAGAACGACGTCAGGGAGTCTAGGGATGGCGAACATCCGGTGGAACTATTTCAGGCCTGCGGCCACATGTGGAATCGGGGCCTTCCGCGGGCGGCCGTGGGCGGCCGCCGGCGGGGGTGAAAGGCACCCGGAGAGTGCGATACGGGACTTCTCGCCCGGGCGATCCTTCACAGGGTTCTCGCACGGCGCGCACGCCTTCCTCCGAGGCGGGCCGGCGTGGGGGGGGCGACGCGTTCAGAACATGGGACGGGGATCCGGGGGAGGCGGGCGGGAAGATACGGTGTGGGCACCATGAGCGCTTCGCAGACCTCCGACGTCCCCACCCTCCTCGTCAAGATCTTCGGCAAGGACCGTCCCGGGATCACCGCCGGGCTGTTCGACACCCTCGCCGCCTACTCCGTCGATGTCGTCGACATCGAGCAGGTCGTCACCCGCGGCCGCATCGTCCTGTGCGCCCTCGTCACCAAGCCCGCCGCCGGCTCCGAGGGCGAGCTGCGCGCCACCGTGCACAGCTGGGCCGAGTCGCTCAGACTGCAGGCGGAGATCATCTCGGGTACCGGTGACAACCGGCCGCGCGGCAGCGGCCGCTCCCACGTCACGGTCCTCGGGCACCCGCTCACCGCCGAGTCCACCGCCACCATCGCCGCCCGGATCACCGCGACCGGCGGAAACATCGACCGCATCTTCCGGCTCGCCAAGTACCCGGTGACGGCGGTCGAGTTCGCCGTCTCCGGCGTCGAGACCGAGCCGCTGCGCACGGCACTGGCCACCACCGCCGCGCAGATCGGGGTGGACGTGGCCGTGGTCTCGGCCGGGCTGCACCGCCGGGCGCAGCGGCTGGTGGTCATGGACGTGGACTCGACCCTGATCCAGGACGAGGTCATCGAGCTCTTCGCCGCGCACGCCGGCTGCGAGGCCGAGGTCGCCGAGGTGACCGAGCGGGCCATGCGCGGCGAGCTGGACTTCGAGCAGTCCCTGCACGCCCGGGTGGCGCTGCTGGCGGGGCTGGACGTGTCGGTGGTGGACAAGGTCCGTTCCGAGGTGCGGCTGACGCCGGGCGCGCGGACCCTGATCCGGACGCTGAAGACGCTGGGCTACCAGGTGGGCGTGGTCTCCGGCGGGTTCACGCAGGTCACGGATGACCTGCGGGAGCGGCTGGGGCTGGACTTCGCCTCGGCGAACACCCTGGAGATCGTCGACGGGAAGCTGACCGGCAGGGTCACCGGGGAGATCGTGGACCGGGCGGGCAAGGCCCGGCTGCTGCGCCGTTTCGCCGGGGAGGCCGGGGTGCCGCTGTCGCAGACGGTGGCGATCGGTGACGGCGCCAACGACCTGGACATGCTGAACGCGGCCGGGCTGGGTGTGGCCTTCAACGCCAAGCCGGTGGTCCGCGAGGCCGCGCACACCGCCGTGAACGTCCCCTTCCTGGACGCCGTGCTGTACCTGCTCGGCGTCACGCGGGAGGAAGTGGAAGCGGCCGACCTGGCCTGACCCCGTACGGACGTACGCACGTACCGCGCCCGGCCGGGTCCTTCCGGCCGGGCGCGCGTCGTGGCGGGCTCAGTGCTCTTTGGGCGTCCAGTAGTCCAGCAGGGTGCAGGCGCCCGGTTCGAGGGACTTCCAGGTGCCGGTGAAGGAGACGATGGCCAGCGCGGCGGTCGGGAAGCCCGTACGGGTCATCCGGGCCAGGGCGTCGCCCTCGGAGCGTCCGGACAGGACGTCGGCGAGGGCGTGCATGCCGGGGTTGTGGCCGATGACGAGGAGGTCGGACACCTCGTCGGGGGTCTCGTTCAGCAGGGCGATGAGCTCGCCGGGCGACGCCTCGTAGATCCGCTCCTCGTACGAGGTCTTCGGCCGGGACGGGAGCTCCTGGACGGCGAGCTTCCAGGTCTCGCGGGTGCGGGCGGCGGTGGAGCAGAGGGCCAGGTCGAAGGGGATGCCGGTTTCGGCCAGCTTCAGTCCGACGGCGGGCGCGTCCTTGCGGCCGCGTTCCGCCAGCGGGCGTTCGTGGTCGGACACCTGCGGCCAGTCGGCCTTGGCGTGCCGGAGGAGGGCGATCCTGCGGGGTGTGTCGGCGCTCATGGCCCCCAGCTTCGCACGAAACGAGCCACCGGGCGCAGGGTGTTGGAGGGCCTCCGCGCCCCGGTGGGGCGTGCCCGGCGCACGCGGCTCAGCCGACGGCGCGCAGCAGCTGGTGGGTGACCTGGACGAGGGCGGAGCCCCCGTCGGTGGCGGCGTGCGCCTGGCCGGAGCCGGCGAGGAGGAGCAGGAGGAGGCCGAAGGCGAGCGCGGGCAGGGCCAGCGTCCACCAGTGCAGCCGGGTGTCGGGGGCGGTGGTGCGGGGGGCGGGAAGGTGCGCGGGGGCCGACATGGCCGCCTCCGTGGGTGTGCGGGTGGGACGGGCTCGCTCTCCTTCGAATCTATGGATCCGAAGGGCGGGTTCCCATCCGGGGCACACCCCAGGCGACCCTGAACCTGGCCCCCTAGGGGGTGGTGGGGTTATCCCCACCCTCCCCCGGGCCGTGGTGTCAGGGGGAGGCGACGGTCGCGACGACCGCGATGACGATGGTCACCAGCAGCATCGCGCCGAGCACGAGGCCGAGCTTCTTGTGGCCGTTTGGGGGGTTGGGTTCGAGTACGGGCGACATGCCGTTCAGTCTCCCATGCCGCATTCGTCCTCGATCGTGCGGTCCCGGCCGGCGAGGACGCCGAGGGCGATCTGGGGGACGAGGAGGGCCGCCATCAGGGCCAGCGGGATGTCCCAGCCGCCGCTGTGCTGGTAGAGGGTGCCGATGACCAGGGGTCCGGGGATGGAGATGAGGTATCCGGTGCTCTGGGCGAAGGCGGAGAGCTTGACGACCCCGGCCGGGGACTTGGCGCGCAGCCCGATCATGGTGATGACGAGGGGGAAGGCGCAGTTGGAGATCCCGAGCAGCAGGGCCCAGGCCCAGGCTCCGGCGGCGGGGGCGAGGTAGAGCCCGAGGTAGCCGGCGAGGCCGAAGAGGCCGAGGACGGCGGCGATGGCGCCCTGGTTGCGCATCCGTCCGGCGAGGCCGGGGATGACGAAGGCCAGGGGGACGCCCATGACCATGGTGACGGCGAGCAGGACTCCGGCGGTGGAGGCCGAGACGCCCGCGTCGCGGAAGATCTGCGGGAGCCAGCCCATGGTGACGTAGGCGCCGGTGGCCTGGAGGCCGAAGTAGCAGGCCAGGGCCCAGGCGGTGCGGCTGCGGACGACGGAGGGGCCGGTGGCCCCGGCCGCGGCGGCGGGGGCGGCGGCCTTCTCGCGGCGGCCCGCGGCGGCGATCGGCAGCCAGGGCAGTACGGCGGCGACGGCGAGGACGGCCCAGATCAGCAGGCCGGTGCGCCAGCTGCCGCCGAGGGCGCCGGTGAGGGGGACGGTCGCGGCGGCGGCGAGGGAGGTGCCGGCGGCCAGGGCCATGGAGTAGAGGCCGGTCATGGTGCCGACCCGGTCCGGGAAGTAGCGCTTGACGATCACCGGGAGCAGCACGTTGGTCAGGGCTATGCCGGCCAGGGACAGGGCGCTGGCGGCGAGGAACCCGGCGGCGGCGTGGGTGAAGGGGCGGATCAGCAGGCCGGCGGCGACGGCGGCCATGCCGGCGCAGACGACGGCGGCCGGGCCGAAGCGGCGCGAGAGCCGGGGGGCGGTGACGCCGAAGACGGCGAAGCAGAGGGCGGGGACCGAGGTGATGAGCCCGGCGACGGCGCCGCTCATGTGGAGGCCGGTGCGGGCCTCTTCGAAGAGGGCTCCGAGGCTGGTGATGGCGGGCCGCAGGTTGAGGGCGGCCAGCACGATTCCGACGACGAGCACCGGGCCCAGCCACCGCGGGGCGGCGTCGGCGGGTGCGGGCAGGGCGGTGGAGGCGCCGTTCGCGACCGCGGGGCGGTTCATGGTCTGGATGTCTTCGTCGTGCATCCAGCCATCATAGAATCATGGGATGATTGGTTGTCCAGTCCGGAACCGTTCCGCACGGCTCCGTCCGTCGCCGCTCCGGCCGACCCCGAGGGGATTCCACCCGCCATGCCGCTGACCTCGCCCCGGCGATCCGCGCTCGTCGACCAGGTGATCGCCCAGCTGAGGAACCAGATCACCTCCGGCGAGTGGCCGGTCGGGAGCCGGATCCCCACCGAGCCCGAGCTGGTGGAGCTGCTGGGCGTCGCACGCAACACCGTGCGGGAGGCGGTCCGGGCCCTCGCGCACAACGGGCTCCTGGACATCCGCCAGGGTTCGGGTACGTACGTGCTCGCCACCAGCGAGCTGGCCGGGGTGATGCACCGGCGCTTCGCCGGGGCCGACCCGCGGCACATCGCGGAGCTGCGCTCGACGCTGGAGTCCTCGGCGGCCCGGCTGGCGGCGGAGCGGCGGACCGGCCGGGACCTCGTCCAGCTGGACGCGCTGCTGGCGCGGCGCGAGGAGGCGTGGGCGAGCGGGGACGCGGAGCTGTTCGTGGCGGCGGACGTGAGCCTGCACATGGCGGTGGTGACGGCCTCGCACAACGACGTGCTGATCGAGCTGTACGCGGACCTCGGCGATCTGGTCGCGGACTGGCTGCGGACGGACGTCGGCACCGAGCTGAACCCTGCGGACCACCTGGACCACGCCCGGCTGATCGAGGCGATCCGGCGCGGGGACGGGGACACGGCCGCGGCGGAGGCCGCGGGCTACCCCTTCGTCTGCCTGGGCAAGGCCCCGGCCTGATCCCGGCCCGACCCGGGCCCGGTCCTAAGGGCGCGGCCTACGGGCCTTCGGGGGTGCGCTGGTGGCTCACCCAGGCCGTGCGGACCTCCTTCCAGCAGCGGCCGGTGAGCCGGGTGCGGCCGGCCGGGTCCAGGGGGACGAGAGCGGCGTCCGCGTCGACGTCCCACCAGCGCTCGCACTCGACGTGCAGGCGGAGCAGGTCGGTCTCGGGGTAGCCGTTGTGGCAGGACGCGACCACCGTGGAGCCGGTGATCCGCGTGTCGCAGTCGGCGCCGAACAGCTCCAGGACGGGGGGCCGCGCGGGCCGTACGGGTGGCTCGGCGGGGATGTCGTCGAGGTGCACGACGGCCCGGCCGGCCGCTTCGGGGCCGGGGGCGGGTTCCCGTACGCCGGGTTGGGCGAGGGCTCCGGGGCCCAGGAGGCCGGTCAGGAACACTGAGGTGACCAGCAGCGATACCGCTCGGCTCGGCCTCGCGCGCACCCGTACCTCCTCCCCGGACACACCGGGAAGATCCCGGCATGGTCATTTTGCAGGTATCTGTCCCGGTTTTCGACTCGGGTGGATCCACCCCGGGCTCGGACATCCGGTCGAACACGACGGAAAACGGCGATGGCCGCGCCCTCCGGGAGGAGGGCGCGGCCATCGCCGCGGTACGGGAGGGCGGTCCTGGGATCAGGCACCCATCGCGTGCAGGCCGCCGTCCACGTGGACGATCTCGCCGGTGGTCTTCGGGAACCAGTCCGAGAGCAGCGCGACGACACCGCGGCCCGTGGGCTCCGGGTCGCTCATGTCCCACTCCAGCATGGAGCGGTGGTTCCAGGTGTCCGCCAGGTCGGAGAAGCCCGGGATGGACTTCGCGGCCATCGAGCCGAGCGGGCCGGCCGAGACCAGGTTGCAGCGGATGTTCTCCTTGCCCAGGTCGCGGGCCAGGTAGCGGCTGGTGGCCTCCAGGGCGGCCTTGGCCGGGCCCATCCAGTCGTACTGCGGCCAGGCGAACTGCGCGTCGAAGGTCAGGCCGACGACGGCCGCGCCCTCCGCCGGGAAGAGCGGCTTGCAGGCCATGGTCAGCGACTTCAGCGAGAACGCCGAGACGTGCATGGCGGTGGCGACCGACTCGAACGGGGTGTTCAGGAAGTTGCCGCCGAGGGCGTCCTGCGGGGCGAAGCCGATGGAGTGCACGACGCCGTCGAGGCCGCCGAGCTCGTCGCGGACGAGGCCCTCCAGGCGGGCGAGGTGCTCGTCGTTGGTGACGTCGAGCTCGATCACCTTGACCGGCTTGGGCAGCTTCTTGGCGATGCGCTCGGTCAGCGACGGCCGCGGCCACGCGGTGAGGATGACCTCGGCGCCCTGCTCCTGGGCCAGCCGGGCGGTGTGGAAAGCGATGGAGGACTCCATCAGCACACCCGTGATGAGGATGCGCTTGCCCTCGAGAATTCCGCTCATGGTGATCAGTGACCCATGCCCAATCCGCCGTCAACGGGAATGACGGCTCCGGTGATGTACGCGGCGTCGTCGGACGCCAGGAAGCTGACGGCTGCCGCGATCTCCTCGGGCTGCGCGTAGCGGGCGAGCGGCACGCTCGCCACGATGCCCGCACGCTGCTCGTCGGTGAGCACCTTCGTCATGTCGGTGTCCACGAAGCCGGGGCGACCACGTTGAAGGTGATGTTGCGGGAGCCCAGCTCACGGGCGAGCGAGCGGGCGAAGCCCACCAGCGCGGCCTTGGAGGCGGCGTAGTTGGCCTGGCCGGCCGAGCCCAGCAGGCCCACGACCGAGGAGATCAGGACGACGCGGCCCTTCTTGGCGCGGAGCATGCCGCGGTTCGCGCGCTTGACCACGCGGAAGGTGCCGGTGAGGTTGGTGTCGACGACGGACGCGAAGTCCTCCTCCGACATCCGCATCAGCAGCGTGTCCTTGGTGATGCCGGCGTTGGCCACCAGCACCTCGACGTTGCCGTGCTTCTCCTCGATCTCCTTGTAGGCCTGCTCCACCTGCTCGGAGTCGGTGATGTCACAGCGCACCGCCAGCACACCGAGCGAGGTGAGCTCCTGCGGGGGCTCGCCCGAGCGGTACGTGATGGCGACCTTGTCGCCGGCCTCTGCGAAGGCTCGGGCGATGGCGAGGCCGATGCCCCGGTTTCCTCCGGTGACGAGAACCGAGCGGCTCAACGGATCACCCTTTCGCTAGCGGTCTGATGAGCAAAAACCTATAGGCCGCGCCGGTAATCCGGAGAATCGGGCTCCGACAGGGCCTCGCGATCCGCTCTGTCGAGTCCCTACAGAAAGATGTAGGCACAGCCGCCCCGGGCGCGACATGATCGGGGCGACCGGCCCCGACCCCGGGAGGACTTCCGTGGCCCATTCCATCGACGCGGCTTTCACCGCGCTGCCCCTGCGGGCGCTCGCCGACGCGGCACTCGCCCGGGCCCGCGCGCTGGGCGCCGACCATGCCGACTTCCGGCTGGAGCGGATCCGCAGCGCCTCCTGGCGGCTGCGCGACGCCAAGCCCTCCGGCGGCTCCGACACCACCGACCTCGGTTACGCGGTCCGGGTGGTGCACGGCGGCAGCTGGGGCTTCGCCTCCGGCGTGGACCTGACCATGGACGGCGCCGCCCGGGTGGCCTCGCAGGCCGTGGCCATGGCGAAGCTGTCCGCCCAGGTGATCAAGGCGGCCGGTTCGGACGAGCGGGTGGAGCTGGCCGAGGAGCCGGTGCACGCCGACAGGACCTGGATCTCCGCCTACGACGTCGACCCCTTCGAGGTGCCGGACGCCGAGAAGTCGGCGCTGCTCGCCGACTGGAGCGCGCGGCTGCTGGCGGCCGAGGGCGTGGCGCACGTGGACGCGTCGCTGCTCGCCGTCCACGAGAACAAGTTCTACGCCGACACCGCGGGCACCTCGACCACCCAGCAGCGGGTGCGCGTCCACCCCCAGCTCACCGCGGTCGCCGTCAACGGGACCACCGGCGAGTTCGACTCGATGCGCACCATCGCCCCGCCCACCGGGCGCGGCTGGGAGTACCTGACCGGCACCGGCTGGGACTGGGACGCCGAGCTGGAGCAGATCCCGGCGCTGCTCGCCGAGAAGATGCGGGCCCCCGGCGTGCGGGCCGGGCGCTACGACCTGGTCGTGGACCCGTCCAACCTGTGGCTCACCATCCACGAGTCCATCGGCCACGCCACCGAGCTCGACCGGGCGCTGGGCTACGAGGCCGCGTACGCGGGGACCTCCTTCGCCACCTTCGACCAGCTCGGCAAGCTCAAGTACGGCTCCTCGATCATGAACGTGACCGGTGACCGCACCGCCGAACACGGCCTGGCCACCATCGGCTACGACGACGAGGGCGTCGAGGCGCAGAGCTGGGACCTGGTCAAGGACGGCACCCTGGCCGGCTACCAGACCGACCGGCGGATCGCCCGGCTGACCGGGCTCGGCCGCTCCAACGGCTGCGCGTACGCCGACTCCCCCGGGCACGTGCCCGTGCAGCGGATGGCGAACGTCTCGCTCCAGCCGGATCCGGGCGGGCTCTCCACGCAGGACCTGATCGGCGGGGTGGAGCGCGGGATCTACGTGGTCGGCGACCGGTCCTGGTCGATCGACATGCAGCGCTACAACTTCCAGTTCACCGGGCAGCGCTTCTTCCGGATCGAGAACGGCAGGCTGGCCGGACAGCTGCGCGACGTCGCGTACCAGGCCACGACCACCGAGTTCTGGGGCTCCATGGAGAAGGTCGGCGGGCCGCAGACCTACGTCCTGGGCGGGGCCTTCAACTGCGGCAAGGCCCAGCCGGGACAGGTCGCGGCGGTCTCGCACGGCTGCCCGTCGGCCCTGTTCCGCGACGTGAACATCTTGAACACCACCCAGGAGGCCGGACGCTGATGTCGCCGAACCGCACGAAGCCCCACGAGATCGTCGAGCGGGCCCTGGAGCTGTCCACCGCCGACGGCTGCGTCGTCATCGCGGACGAGGAGTCCAGCGCCAACCTGCGCTGGGCCGGGAACGCGCTCACCACCAACGGCGTGACCCGCGGCCGGACGCTGACGGTCATCGCCACGGTCGACGGCGCTCAGGGCACGGCCTCGGGGGTCGTCTCGCGCTCCGCCGTCACCGCCGCCGACCTGGAGCCCCTGGTCCGGGCCGCCGAGGCGGCCGCGCGGGCGGGCGGCCCCGCCGAGGACGCCCAGCCGCTGGTGACCGGCACCCCGGCCTCCCCGGACTTCACCGACGCGCCGGACGAGACCTCCTCGGCGGTGTTCGCGGACTTCGCCCCCGCCCTCGGCGAGGCCTTCGCCCGGGCCCGGGCGGGCGGCCGCGAGCTGTACGGCTTCGCGAACCACGAGCTGACCTCGACGTACGTCGGCACCTCGACGGGGCTGCGGCTGCGCCACGACCAGCCCAACGGCACCCTGGAACTCAACGCCAAGTCGCCCGACCGGCTGCGTTCGGCCTGGGCCGGCCGGGCCACCCGGGACTTCAAGGACGTGGACCCCACGGCCCTGGACGCGGAGCTGGCCGTGCGCCTGGGCTGGGCCGAGCGGAAGGTCGAGCTGCCGGCGGGCCGGTACGAGACCCTGCTGCCGCCGACCGCGGTGGCCGACCTGCTGATCTACCAGATGTGGTCGGCGACGGCCCGGGACGCGACGGAAGGCCGGACGGTCTTCTCCAAGCCCGGCGGCGGCACCCGCATCGGGGAACGGCTGTCGCGGCTGCCGCTGACCCTGCGCAGCGACCCGAACGCGCCGGGCCTGGAGTCCTCGCCGTTCGTGATCGCGCACAGCTCGGGCGACGACGCGTCGGTCTTCGACAACGGCCTGCCGGTCCCGGCGACGGAGTGGATCAAGGAGGGCGAGCTGGCCCGGCTGACCACGACCCGGCACACCGCGGCGCTGACCGGGCTGCCGCTCGCGCCGGCGTTCGGGAACCTGATCCTGGACGGGGGCGGCGAGAAGTCCCTGGACGAGATGGTGGCGGGCACCGAGCGGGGTCTGCTGCTGACCTGCCTGTGGTACATCCGCGAGGTGGACCCGGCCACGCTGCTGCTCACCGGCCTGACCCGGGACGGGGTCTACCTGGTGGAGAACGGGCAGGTCACGGGCGAGGTGAACAACTTCCGGTTCAACGAGTCGCCGGTGGACCTGCTGTCGCGGGCCTCGGAGGCGGGGCGTACCGAGAAGACCCTTCCGCGCGAGTGGGGCGACTGGTTCACGCGGGCCGCGATGCCGCCCGTCCGCATCCCGGACTTCAACATGAGTTCGGTCAGCAAGGGCGTCTGATCCACCTAGACTGAGCTCGGCATTTCCACAATTCGTAAGGAGTCGAGAGACCGTGACGGACATCGTCGACGAACTGAAGTGGCGCGGGCTGTTCGCCCAGTCCACGGACGAAGAAGCGCTGCGCAAGGCCTTCGCGGACGGTCCCGTCACGTTCTATTGCGGCTTCGACCCGACCGCGGCCTCGCTGCACGTGGGACACCTCGTGCAGGTGCTCACCGTGCGCCGGCTCCAGCAGGCCGGCCACCGGCCGCTGGCGCTGGTCGGCGGGGCAACCGGCCAGATCGGCGACCCGCGTCCGACGGCGGAGCGCACCCTGAACGACCCGGAGACGGTCGCGAACTGGGTGAACCGGCTGCGCACGCAGATCGAGCCGTTCCTGTCCTTCGAGGGCGAGAACGCGGCGGTCATGGTGAACAACCTGGACTGGACGGCGGGGCTGTCCGCCATCGAGTTCCTGCGGGACATCGGCAAGCACTTCCGCGTCAACAAGATGCTGACGAAGGACTCGGTCGCCAAGCGGCTGGACTCCGAGCAGGGCATCAGCTACACGGAGTTCAGCTACCAGCTGCTCCAGGGCATGGACTTCCTGGAGCTGTACCGCCGCTACGGCTGCACCCTCCAGCAGGGCGGCTCCGACCAGTGGGGCAACCTGACGGCGGGCCTCGACCTGATCCACCGGGTCGAGCCGGGGGCGCACGTGCACGCGATGGCGACCCCGCTGATGGTCAAGGCGGACGGCACCAAGTTCGGCAAGTCCGAGAGCGGCGCCGTGTGGCTGGACCCGGAGATGACCACCCCGTACGCGTTCTACCAGTTCTGGCTGAACGTGGACGACCGGGACATCTCCACCTACATGCGGATCCTGTCCTTCAGGTCCCGTGAGGAGCTGGAGGAGCTGGAGGCGCAGACCGCGGAGCGTCCGCAGATGCGGGCCGCCCAGCGCGCGCTGGCGGAGGAGCTGACCACGCTGGTGCACGGCGCGGACCAGTGCGCCGCCGTGATCGCCGCGTCGAAGGCGCTGTTCGGCCAGGGCGAGCTGGCGGAGCTGGACGAGGCCACGCTGGCCGCGGCCCTCTCCGAGCTGCCGCACGCCCGCGTCACCGAGCTCGCGCAGGTCGTGGACCTGTTCGCGGAGACCGGCCTGGTCGCCAGCAAGTCCGCGGGCCGCCGGACCGTGAAGGAGGGCGGTGCCTACGTGAACAACGTGAAGGTCACCGCCGAGGACGCGGTCCCCGCGCCGGAGGACCTGCTGCACGGGCGCTGGCTGGTGCTGCGCCGCGGCAAGAAGAACCTGGCCGCGGTGGAGGTCACCGGCGCCTGACGCGTACGGAGCACGGCGAAGGGGCCGGCGCGGACTTCACCGTCCGCGTCGGCCCCTTTCGCCGTGCCCGGGTCAGACCGTGTGGCGTCTGCCGCCCCGCAGGGCCATGTAGACCATGTCGCCGAGGCCGACGATGACCACGGCCCCGATGAGCTGGAAGAGGTGCCGGAGCCAGTCGATGCCCTTGGTGTCCTCGACGCCGACCCAGTGCGCGACCGCGTTGCCGAGGATGGCGCCGACGATGCCGAAGAGGGTGGTCAGCCACAGCGGCTGGTGTTGCTTGCCCGGCAGGATGGCCCGGGCTATGAGGCCCAGCACGAAACCGACGATGATCGCCCACAACCATTGCATGTCGAGCCTCCTCGTGGCGCGTTGTGCGCATGTGGGCCCAGTCTCGGCCCATCAGGCGTACAGCGCATTTCGGACACTCCCGTTCGGGGGACACCCCCTCTCCTCGCCCCGGCGGGCGCGGCGTACCGTGGAGTGGTCCGGACCGGGAGTGTCCGGCGGGCTGATCGGGCGGTGGAGCATGCAGCGGACGAAGCGGAACGGAGCCGAGGTCTTCCGGATCACGGGGGCCCGGATGGGCCTCGCCGAGGACGTACGGGGGCGCCAGCGCCGGTACGTCATCTCGATGGGGATCCGGACCCTGTCGGTGGTCGCCACGGTGGTCCTGTGGAACGTGGAGCGCCATGTGGCCGTGGTGACGCTTGCCGCCGGCCTGCTGCTGCCGTACATCGCCGTCGTCATCGCCAACGCGGGGCGCGAGTCGACGCCCAATCTGCCGTCGAACTTCATCCCCGCCCCTGTGCGCCCGGCACTGGACGCGGGAAACCTCAATAAAAGCTCAGATCAATCATGAAGTTCCGGTGCACCCCACGGGGTCGTGCGTGACATACTGCCTACGCGCTCCGCATCCCCCGTCGGAGCGACGGACCGACGCCGGGCAGCTCCCCCCGTGGCTGCCCGGCGTCGCCCTTCCGTTTGTAGGGTTGGGGCCGTGACTTCTCCCGAAACCCCCACCTGCTCCGCCAAGGGCTGCCGCGACGCGGCCGTCTGGGTCCTGGCGTGGAACAACCCGAAACTGCACACGCCGGAGCGGCGCAAGACCTGGCTGGCGTGCGCGGAACACCGCGAACACCTCTCCCAGTTCCTGGGGGTCCGCGGTTTCCTCAAGGACGTCGTGAGGCTGGAGGAGTGGGTCCAGCCCGAAGGCTCCGAGCGCCCGTGACCGCGGCCCGGGGCACCCGGGGTGTCAGCCGCCGATCGCCGACATGGGGCGGTCGGGCTGCAGGAAGGACGGGTCGTCGAGTCCGGACCCGGCCTTCTTGCCCCACATCGCCACCTTCCACAGGCGGGCGATCTCCTCGTCCGGGGCGCCCGAGCGCAGCGCGGAGCGCAGGTCCGACTCCTCGGTGGCGAACAGGCACGTACGCACCTGGCCGTCGGCCGTGAGCCGGGTGCGGTCGCAGGCTCCGCAGAAGGGGCGGGTGACGGAGGCGATGACGCCGACGGTGGCCGGGCCGCCGTCGACCAGCCAGCGCTCGGCCGGGGCCGAGCCGCGCTCCTCGGCGCCTTCCTCGGTGAGGGTGAAGCGGGTGCGCAGGGAGGCCAGGATGTCCCCGGCGGTGATCATGCCCTCGCGCTTCCAGCCGTGCTGGGCGTCCAGGGGCATCTGCTCGATGAAGCGGAGTTCGTACTCGTTCTCCACGGCCCAGGCGAGCAGGTCGGGCGCCTCGTCGTCGTTCAGGCCCGGCATCAGGACGGCGTTGACCTTGACGGGGGTGAGGCCGGCCTCGCGGGCGGCGGCCATGCCGTCGATCACGTCGTGGTGGCGGTCGCGGCGGGTGAGGGTCTTGAAGACCTCGGGCCGCAGGGTGTCGAGGGAAACGTTCACCCTGTCCAGGCCGGCGGCCTTGAGGGCCTGGGCGGTGCGCTTGAGGCCGATGCCGTTGGTGGTCAGCGACATCCTGGGGCGGGGCTCCAGGGCCGCGCACTGCTCCACGATGCCGACCAGGCCGGGCCGCAGCAGCGGCTCCCCGCCGGTGAAGCGGACCTCGGTGACACCGAGGCTGGTCACGGCGATGCGGATCAGCCGGACGATCTCGTCGTCACTCAGCAGATCGGACTTTCCCAGCCACTGCAGGCCCTCCTCGGGCATGCAGTAGGTACACCGCAGGTTGCACCGGTCGGTGAGTGAGACGCGCAGGTCAGTGGCCACGCGGCCGTACGTGTCGAGAAGCACTGTGGGCCCCCTCCCCTGTCCGGATCTAGAGGTTTCGTCAGTTCGAGCGTACGCGACCGGTGTGTCGCACAGGGATGCCCGAATGAACGATACGTAACGCGGCCGCGTCGTAGGGAAGTACGACGCGGCCACGCACGGTGTTCGTACGGCTTCGGGGAGCCCCTGCCGAGGCGCCCTCAGTGGGCTCCGGTGCCAGTGAGGGAGCGCACCTCCAGCTCGGCGAACTTCTGCGGGTCGGCCTCTTCCTTCGACAGGACCGTCCCCAGCCACCCCAGGAGGAAGCCGAGGGGGATGGAGATGATCCCCGGGTTCTCCAGCGGGAACCAGTAGAAGTCGGCGTCCTTGAACATCGAGGTGGGCTTGCCGGAGACGACGGGCGAGAAGAGGACGAGCCCGACCGCCGCGATCAGCCCGCCGTAGATCGACCACAGCGCGCCCTGGGTGGTGAAGCGCTTCCAGAAGAGGCTGTAGAGGATCGTCGGGAGGTTCGCGGAGGCGGCGACCGCGAAGGCGAGGGCGACCAGGCCGGCCACGTTCATGTCGCGGGCGAGGGCCCCGAGGAAGATGGCGACGGCGCCGATGACCACGGTGGACCAGCGGGCGGCGCGCACCTCCTCCTTCTCGGTGGCCTCTCCCTTGCGGATGACGTTCACGTAGATGTCGTGCGCGAAGGAAGAGGAGGAGGCCAGGGTCAGGCCCGCGACCACGGCGAGGATGGTGGCGAAGGCCACCGCCGAGATCACCGCGAGCAGGACGGCGCCGCCGGTGGAGTCCGGTCCGCCGCCGATCTCCTGGGCGAGGAGCGGTGCGGCGGTGTTGCCGGCCTTGTTGGAGGCCAGGATGTCGGCGCGCTTGAGCAGGGCCGCGGCGCCGAAGCCGAGGGCGATGGTCATCAGGTAGAAGGCGCCGATGATGCCGATGGCCCAGTTCACGGACTTACGGGCGGCCTTGGCCGTGGGGACGGTGTAGAAGCGGATCAGGATGTGCGGCAGGCCGGCGGTGCCGAGGACCAGGGCGAGGCCGAGGGAGATGAAGTCGAGCTTGGTGAGCCCGTCCTTGCCGTACTTGAGCCCGGGTTCGAGGAACTTGGTGCCCTGGCCGCTGTTCTCCGCGGCCTGGCCCAGCAGGGCGGAGATGTTGAAGTCGAACTTCAGCAGCACCAGGAAGGTGATCAGCAGGGCGCCGGCGATGAGCAGGACGGCCTTGACCATCTGGACCCAGGTGGTGCCCTTCATCCCGCCGATCGTGACGTAGACGATCATCAGCAGGCCGACCAGGGCGACGACGGCGACCTTCCCGCCGTCGCTGGTGATGCCGAGGAGCAGCGAGACGAGCACGCCGGCGCCGGCCATCTGGGCGAGCAGGTAGAAGATCGAGACCACGATGGTGGAGGTGCCGGCGGCGGTGCGGACGGGCCGCTGGCGCATCCGGTAGGCGAGGACGTCGCCCATCGTGTAGCGGCCGGAGTTGCGCAGCGGCTCGGCGACCAGCAGCAGGGCCACCAGCCAGGCGACGAGGAAGCCGATGGAGTAGAGGAAGCCGTCGTAGCCGAACAGGGCGATGGCTCCGGCGATGCCGAGGAAGGACGCGGCGGACATGTAGTCGCCGGAGATGGCGAGGCCGTTCTGGAAGCCGGTGAACTGGCGGCCGCCTGCGTAGAAGTCGGCGGCGTCCTTGGTCTGGCGGCCGGCCCAGACGGTGATGACGAGGGTGGCGACGACGAAGAGCCCGAAGAGGGTGATGATCAGCGGGCGGTGCTCGCTCGCCCCGGCGGCGGACGTCAGGCCGGGGAGGGTGTGGGCGCTCGGGGTCATGCTCCGGCCTCCATGCGCTTCTTGATGGCCGCGGCCTTGGGGTCGAGCTCGGCGGCGGCGTGCCGCGAGTAGAGCCAGGCGATCAGGAAGGTCGTCAGGAACTGGGCGACGCCGAGGACCAGGGCGACGTTGATGTTGCCGAAGAGCTTGGTCCCCATGAAGCCGCCCGCGTAGCTGGACAGCAGGACGTAGAGCAGGTACCAGGCGATGAAGGCCACGGTGAGCGGGAAGGCGAAGGACCGGTAGGAACCGCGCAGTTCGGCGAATTCGGGGCTCTGCTGGACGCGCGTGAACTCTTCGGCCGACGGGAGTGCCGGGGCCGGTCCCGCGCCGCCCGGCGGCGGCGCTGCTTCGGTGGTCACGGGGGGTTCTCCTTGTGACGCGGGTGCGGTGGGGACGACGGACAAAACAACCTCCGTGTGGGGGGACGGTGGTGCTGATCCCCCCTGTCAACGGCACGGCCGGCGTGTCGGGACGGTTCAACACCCGCTGATTCTTTGAGAACTTCTTTCTCGAACTGATGGCGCAAACGGGAACGTCAGCGCTAGGTTCGCGTGTCATGAACCCGTCCGACGCGACCGCGTGCGGACGGCTTTTTCACGGATGATGTGGAGAACCCATGGCTCATCTGGGACACGGCCGCCGGCGAGCCCTCGCCGTACCGGTCGGCCTGGCGCTCACTGCCTCGCTCGCCTTCCTGCCCTCGGTGGCGGCCTCGGCCGCCCCGCTGGGCAACACGGCGGACTCGGTGACGGCCGCGAAGCCCGCCGCCACCGGCCCGAAGCTGTCCTACGTGGCGAACCTGAACGTGTACGCCACGGCGACGGCGGCGAAGAAGGCCATCGAGCGGGCCGGTGGGACGGTCGTGGTCGCACACGAGCAGATCGGAGTCATCGTCGCGCACTCCGAGAACCCGGACTTCGCCAAGCAGCTGCGGGCGCAGCGCGGCCTGTTCGCGTCGGTCGGCGCCACCCGCACGACCGCCCTGAAGGCGGTGCAGACCACCGAGGAGGGCACGACCCAGACGCTGAGCGCGGCCGACGCCGCGAAGGCGGCGGCGCAGGCCGAGCCGGGCCAGGAGCCCCTGGAGTCCAACCAGTGGGACCTGCGGGCTATCAAGGCCGACGCGGCGCACAAGATCAACGATGGCAGCCCCGACGTCACCGTGGGCGTCATCGACACGGGTGTCGACGACACTCACCCCGACTTGGCCCCCAACTTCTCCAAGGAGCAGTCGGCCAACTGTGTCGGCGGTGTCGCCGACACCACCGACGGGGCGTGGCGCCCGTACCCCAACGGCAGCGACCACGGCACCCACGTCGCCGGCACCATAGCCGCCGCCCGCAACGGGATCGGCGTCAGCGGTGTCGCGCCGGGCTCGAAGGTCGCCGGCATCAAGGTGAGCGAGCCCGGGACCAGCCTCTTCTACACCGAGGCGGTCGTCTGCGGCTTCATGTTCGCCGCCGAGAAGGGGATCGAGGTGACCAACAACAGCTACTACGTCGACCCGTGGAACTACACCTGCAAGAACGACGACGACCAGAAGGCGCTGGTGGAGGCCCTCACCCGGGCCACCAAGTACGCCGAGCGCAAGGGCGTCCTCAGCGTGGCCTCGGCCGGCAACTCCAACCACGACCTGGCGGCGGACTCGATCGAGGACACCACCAGCCCGAACGACAGCACCCCGGTGCCGCGCACCATCGACCCGAAGGTCTGCCTGGACCTGCCCACCCAGCTGCCGGGCGTGGTCACGGTGAGCGCGACGGGCGACAAGGGCCTCAAGTCGTACTACTCCAGCTACGGCCTGGGCGTCGTCGACGTCGCGGCCCCCGGCGGCGACAAGTGGCAGGTCCCGGCCACCCCGGACGCCAACGGCCGCGTGCTGTCGACCGTCCCGGGCGGCGGCTACGGCTACAAGCAGGGCACCTCGATGGCCGGCCCGCACGTCGCGGGCGTCGCGGCGCTCCTCAAGAGCGCCCACCCGAACGCCACGCCCTCGCAGCTCCAGGCCATGCTGAAGGCCCAGGCCACGAAGGTCGCCTGCCCGGAGAAGATCTACGACGCCACCGGCAACCTCGTCAACGCCACCACCTGCACCGCCAAGTGGGGCCAGACGGCGTACTACGGCTCGGGCGTGGTGGACGCGCTCAAGGCCGTCCAGTAGCAGCCACGGCCGTACCGCACGCGTGAACGCCCGAGGGCCGGGCGGGGTGCTCCCCCGCCCGGCCCTCGCGCGTGCGCCGCCCGGTCAGGGCTTGATCAGGACCTTCAGCGCGCTGCGGTCGTCCATCGCGCGGTAGCCGTCCGGGACCTCGTCCAGGCGGACGGCCCGGTCGAAGACGGGGGCCGGGTCGATCGCGCCGCTCAGCACGTCCTCCAGCAGCTCCGGAATGTAGGCCCGGACCGGGGCCACGCCGCCGCGCAGGGTGATGTTCCGGTCGAACATCACGCCGAGGTCGAGGCCGGTGCCGCTGCCGTGCGGTACGCCGACGTAGCCGATGGCCCCGCCGTCGCGGGTGATGTTCACGGCGGTCCGCATGGACTGCTCGGTGCCGACGGCCTCGATGACGGCGTGCGCGCCCTGGCCCCGGGTCAGCTCGCGGACGGCGGCCTCGGCGGCCTCCCCGCGCTCGGCGACGACGTCGGTGGCCCCGAAGAGCTTGGCGATGTCCGTGCGGGCGCTGTGCCGGCCGAGCGCGATGATCCGCTCGGCGCCGAGCCGCTTGGCCGCGAGGACCCCGCACAGCCCGACCGCGCCGTCGCCGACGACGGCGACGGTGGAGCCCGCCCGGACGCCCGCGCCCAGGGCGGCGTGGTGGCCGGTGCCCATGACGTCGGACAGCGCGAGCAGCCCGGTCAGCAGGTGGTCGTCGGAGGCGGCCGCGGCGGGCAGCTTCACCAGGGTGCCGTCGGCGTGCGGGACCCGGACGGCCTCGCCCTGGCCGCCGTCGGAGCCGACCGAGCCCCAGAAGCCGCCGTGCACGCAGGAGGTGTACAGGCCCTCGGAGCAGTAGTCGCAGGTGCCGTCGGACCACATGAAGGGGGCGACGACCAGGTCCCCCGCCTTGAGGCCCGAGACGGCGGAGCCGGTCTCCTCGACGACGCCGAGGAACTCGTGCCCGATCCGCTGGCCCGGCTGGCGGGCGGCCTCGCCGCGGTAGGCCCACAGGTCGCTGCCGCAGATGCAGGCGCGCAGGACGCGGACGACGGCGTCCTCGGGGCGCTGGATCGCAGCGTCGGGCACCTCCTCCACGCGGATGTCGTGCGGGGCGTGGATGACGGTGGCGCGCATGGTGGTGCAGCCCTCCGGATCAAGTGGTTCAGTCTTGTATGACTTCCCTACCGTACGCCTGCCCGCGGGTGATCGCGCCCGTGGCCAGCAGGTACTGGGCCGCCAGGTAGGTGGCCATGATCCAGAAGTCGGGGCGCGGCAGCTGCGGCCACTCGGCGACCCCGGTCGCGATGAGGGTGTCGGAGAGCAGGAACAGCGCCCCTCCGGCGCCCGCCGCGCGCCCCAGCGCGCTGGAGCGGTAGGCCATGGCGGTGAGCAGCAGGCTGTACCCGGCGACCGGGACGCGCAGGCCGGCCGGCAGGTCGGGCCACAGCAGCGCGACGGTCCCGACGAGTGCGAGGGCGTACGCGCCCCCGAGCGCGGGGCTCGTCCGTGCCCGCCCGAAGAGCGCGAGGTAGCAGACGTGCCCGGCGGCGAAGGAGCCCATGCCGACGAGGAAGGCGGGCTCGGCGTCGAAGAGCAGCGCGAGGTCCCCGCCCCAGCCGAAGAGCAGGGCGGCGACCAGCAGCCGGGGCGCGCCGCGGGTGATCACGTACGCCACCAGCAGCGGCATCAGCAGCGGCTTGGCGAGGACGTGCCCGAGGTGCCAGCCGGCCAGCAGCGAGGCGAGGTCGGCGGCGGTGGCCGCCGCGAAGCCGGCGAGCAGCACGCGCCCGGGCCGCCCGGCGGCCGCGGGCCGCACGGCCCAGGAGGGCGTGCGGGTGCCCGCGGCGCTCACGCGGCGCGCTCCGGCGCCGTCGCGGCGGCGGGGGTGGCGGATGCGGCGGCCGCGGCCTGCGCCGCTTCGGCCCGCTGGGCGGCGGGCTGCCAGCCCGGGCCCCGGAAGACCCGCCCCGCGCGCTCGCGCCAGCTGTCGGCGGCGCGTACGTCGCGGGCGATGGCGGCGTACTCGTGGGTGGCGACGCGCAGCGGGTTGTGGGTGCCGATGTTCTTGGTCAGGCCGTAGACGGGCCGCTCCGTCTCCCCGACCCAGGAGCCGAACATCCGGTCCCAGACGATCAGGATCCCGCCGAAGTTGCGGTCCAGGTAGCCGCCCTGGGAGGCGTGGTGGACGCGGTGGTGGGAGGGGGTGTTGAAGACGTACTCGTAGGGCCGCGGGAGTTTGCCGATCCGCTCGGTGTGCACCCAGAACTGGTAGAGCAGGTTGATGCCGTAGCAGAAGGGGATCGCGGCCGGGTGCACGCCGAGGGCGACCATCGGCAGGTAGAACCACCAGGTGGTCGCGCTGGTCCAGGGCTGGCGCAGGGCGGTGGTGAGGTTGAACCTGCGGCTGCTGTGGTGGACGACGTGGCAGGCCCACAGGATCCGGATGACGTGGTGGAGCCGGTGCTGCCAGTAGTAGAGGAAGTCCTGGACGAGCAGCATGAGCAGGGCGGTCCACCACAGGAACGGCACCCGCAGCGGGGTGAGTTCGTAGACGGCGGTGAAGACAGCGACGACCGGGATCTTCCAGAGCAGGTCGAAGCCGATGCTGCCGATCCCCATGGTGACGCTCGTCACCGCGTCCTTGGTGTCGTAGCCGGCCGCGTCCTCGTCGGGATGGAGCCGGTAGCTGACCACCTCGATGACGGTGAGCAGCACGAAGGCGGGTATGGACCACAGCACGACATCGGGCAGGTTCGGCATGCCCGCACCATAGAGGCGCTTTCGGGGGTGCCGCTAGAGGTTGTTACCGATCGGTATCCGACGAAGTTACCGGCGGTACCCGCGATACTGGCGACCGGATCGGGGAGGTCCTGTGACGGGTGTGGAAAGCGTTCTCCTACGGGTGGCGGGCACCGCCGCGAGCGCCGTGGTCAAGTCCTTCCTGGCGCGGGCCCCCGGCGCGGGCCTGGCCCCCGCCCCGGTCCCCCTCGGCCGTCGCTGGTTCAAGCCCCCGGCGGAACTGCGCGACCCGGAGATCAGCCGGCTCACCGAGACGCTGGCCGGACGGCTCGATGCGGCCTCGGCCGCCCTGCCGGAGAACGAGCGGCTGGCCGCGGTGGACGCCGTCGGGGACGCCTTCGCCGCCCTCGGCACCCTGGACATGGACGACCTGCTCGCCCTGGACCTCTCGCCCGAGGCCCTCGCGGAGCGCGTCCTGGCCCACACCCCGCCGGCCGGCCTCAGCGAGGCCTCACAGGCCCTGTACCGGGAACTGGTCGCCCAGAGCTGCCGGCACGCGGTGGAGCACATGACGGGCCTGCCGGCCTTCGCCCCACGGGCCGCCGTCGAGAACATCCGGCGCACCGGCGAACTGGCCAGGGCCGTCGAGGAGCTGAAGGAGCGGGCCGACGGCGCCGCCCACACCTTCGAGCAGCAGTACGCCGACTACGTCGCCGACACCCACGGCCGGCTCCAGCTCTTCGGCATCACGCTCAGCCGCTCCCCGCAGGAATGGCCGCTGGACGTGGCCTACTTAGGCCTCGCGGTGAGCGGGGAGCAGCTGCTCCCCGGGAACCCCGCCTCCCACCGCACGGTCCGCAGGGCGGACGACGCCCTGGCCTGCGCCGAACGCACGCTGCTGCGCGGCCCCGCGGGTTCGGGCAAGAGCACCCTCGTGCAGTGGCTGGCCGTCAACGCGGCCCGGCGCTCCTTCACCGGCGCCCTCGCCCCGTGGAACGCCTGTGTGCCGTTCGTCCTGCGGCTGCGTTCCTTCACCGCCGCCGAACGCCTGCCCGTCCCCGCCGAGTTCCTGCTCGAATCCGGGGTTCCGCTGACCCCTCCCCCGGGCTGGACCGAGGACGTCATGCGCGAGGGACGCGCCCTGGTCCTGGTCGACGGGGTGGACGAGGTACCGCTGCGCCTGCGGGGGCGCACGCAGATGTGGCTCCGCGGCCTGATCTCCGCCTTTCCCCACGCCCGGTACGTGGTGACCACCCGCCCGTCGGCGGTCCCCGAGGACTGGCTCGCCGGCCAGTCCTTCACGGCCCACTCCCTGCTGCCCATGGAACGGGAGGACATCGGCTCCTTCATCGGGCACTGGCACGCCGCCGCGCGCGCCGAGTGCTCCGACGACGCCCAGCGCGCGACCGTCGGCCAGTACGAGGCCTCGCTGCGGCTGGCCGTCAGCACCCGCCGTGACCTGGGCAAGCTCGCCGCCAACCCGCTGATGTGCGCCCTGCTCTGCGCGCTCAACCGGGACCGCCGCATGCAGCTGCCCCGGGCCCGCAAGGAGCTGTACGACGCCGCGCTGGAGATGCTGCTCGTACGGCGGGACGCCGAGCGGGAGATCACCGACGTGGAGGGGGTCCGGCTCACCCGTGACGAGCAGACCGTGCTGCTCCAGCGGCTGGCGTACTGGCTCATCCGCAACGGGCAGGCCGAGGCCGACTGCGGCGAGGTCGTGGAGCTGGTGGAGGAGTGGCTGGACTCCATGGCGCAGGTCCGGTCGCAGGGCACCGCGGTCGAGGTCTTCAACCACCTGCTGATCCGCAGCGGGCTGCTGCGCGAACCCGTCCCGGGCACCGTGCACTTCGTCCACCGGACCTTCCAGGACTACCTCGGCGCGAAGGCCGCGGTCGAGGCCCGCGACCTGGGCGTGCTGGTGAGCAACGCCCACGACGACACCTGGGACGACGTGGTGCGCATGGCCGTGGGGCACGCGCGTCCCGACGAGCGCGCCACGCTGCTGCGCCGGATCCTGGCCCGGGCGGACAGGACGAAGAAGTACCGGGGCCGGCTGGTCCTGCTGGCCGCCGCCTGCCTGGAACACGCGCCGGAACTCGACCCGGCGGTACGCCACGAAGTCGAGCGCCGCACGGCCGAACTCCTGCCGCCGCGCACCCCCGCACAGGCGGAGGAGCTGGCGAAGGCGGGGCCGCTGGTGCTGGAGCTGCTGACGGAGCCGCTGTTCCTGGAGGAGGACGCGGCGGCGGCCACGGTGCGGACGGCCACGCTGATCGGCGGGGACCAGGCGGTGGAACTGCTGGCGCGGTTCCGCCCCGACGACCGGTACAAGGTGCGGTGCGAACTGGCCGACGGCTGGGACCGCTTCGAGCAGGTGGAGGAGTACGCGGACGCCGTGCTCGCGCGCACCCGGCTCGACGACGTCCAGCTGTGGGCGCGCACCCCGGCGCAGCTCGCGGTGCTCCCCCGGCTGACCGGGCTCCGGCGGATCGCCCTGTCCGGGGGCGGGGGCCTGCCGCCGCAGGTGCGGGGCCTCGCACGGCTGGAGAACCTCGTGCTCCTGCAGAGTTCGCTGACGGACCTGTCCGCCCTCTCGGTGTTCGGGGAACTGCGGTACCTGGGCCTGTACGACTGCCGGCGGATCGCGTTCCTCGACCCGCTGACCGAGCTGCGGTCCCTGGAGAGCCTCACCCTCGTCAACGCCTCGGAGCGGCTGGGCCTCGCCCCGCTGGCCCGCATGGAGGCGCTGGCGTACCTGTTCCTCAACTACGCGGTGCCCGGCGTCGACCGGGTCTCCGACCTGCCCGCGCCCGAAGGGCTCAGGCACCTGCACCTGCACCCGCGGGCCGCGCACCTGGCCCTCGACGGGATCGAGCGCTGGCCGGGACTGAGCTGGCTGACCTTCTCCGGGCCCGCGCGGACGGCCGACTTCCTGGCCCTGCCCGATCCGTCCGCCCTCAAGGGGCTGCAGGTCATCGGCGCGGAGGTCGGCCCCGAGGTACCGCTGCGCTGTCCCGGGCTCGAGATGCTGGCCCTGAGCGACTGCACCGTCCCGCAGGGGCTGTCCGCCCTGCTGGACCTCCCGGAGCTGACCCGGCTGACCCTTCTGAACGGGGGCGAGTACGACCTGGCGCCCCTGGCCCGGGCGCCCGGAATCGGCGTCCACGTGGGAGCCGGCGTCCGGGTGCTCGGGGCCGAAGCGCTCTCCCCCGGGCAGATCACCCACCTGCCCTGACCCGCCGGGGCCGCCCCCACGGACCGGGGCCGCCCCGGCGGGAGCCGGAGGGCTACCAGACGCGGACCGACGCCCCCCGGGCGAAGGCCGGGCTGGTGGCCTCCGGGGGGATCCGGGTCAGGGGCTCGGCGATCTCCGAGACCAGCGGGCCGTGCTTCGCCGCGAGCGGGTCCAGCAGGGCCAGGTCGAAGCCGTACACGCGGGCCGCGTTACCGCCGGCCATCGCCGCGACCTCCTCCCGCGGCAGGCCCGCGTACGCGATCCGCAGGCCTTCGCGGGAGAAGGGGGCGGTGCCCTCGTCGTGGGGGAAGTCGCTGCCCCACATGATCTTGTCCAGGCCGATCCGCTCCCGCAGCGGGACCTCGTGGGGGCGCATGAAGCTGGCACCGACGAAGCAGTTGTCCCGCCAGACCTCGCTCGGCCCCCGGCCCATGGACTCGGCCAGGCCCGCGCCGAACTTGGCCTCGGCGGTGGAGGACGCCGCGACCAGGCGGCCGTGGTAGTAGTCCAGCATCTCCAGCACGCCCGGGATCCAGCCGGAGCCCTGCTCCGTCAGGACCAGCTTGAGGTCCGGGTGGCGCCGGAAGGCGCCGCCGAAGATCAGGTGCCACAGAGCGCGGTGCGAGAACCAGGTGGTCTCCACCATGAAGACGGCCCGCGCGGCCGGTTCGTCACCGAGCGGCGGCGACGCCGAACCGCCGTGGTGGTTGACCGGGACGTCCAGCTCCGCGCACACCGCCCAGATCGGGTCGTACGCGGCCGAGTACAGCTCGGGGACGGGTGAGCCGGGCGGGACGCCGGGCAGCAGGATCCCGCCGGTCAGGCCGTCGTCCCGGGTGCGGCGGATCTCGGCGACGGCCGCGTCCACGTCGTTGAGGAGGATCTGCGCGACGCCCGCCCGCCGCCCCGGGGCGTCCGCGCAGAAGTCCGCCAGCCACCGGTTGTGCGCCTGGAGGCCGGCCCACCTCAGCTCGTACTCCTCGGCCGTCGGCGGCTGGGCCATCAGCGAGGCCTTGGGGAAGAAGGGCGGGATGGTGTTCGGGAAGATGACTTCGGCGACGATGCCGTCCGCTTCGAGCTCGGCCAGGCGCCGGGCCGAGTTCCAGTTGAGGTCGGCCGAGTCGGCGAGGAGGTCCTCGTACGGGTTGACGTACGCGGCGGCCCAGGCGTCGAAGGCCTCGTGGTGGCGCTTGGCCAGGTACGGCCTGTAGTCGAGCAGGTCGGCGCCCGCGTGGCAGTCCGCCGAGATCACCGTGTAGCGGTCCTCCGTCATGACCACACCCCCGTGACCGGGAAGTCGTGGTCCGTGAGCCAGTGCCGGCCCACCTCGCGGGAGCGGGCCCAGGAGGCCTCCACCGCCGCCTGGTCGGGGCTCTGGCCCAGCTCGGCCGGGGTGGGGCCGATGCGGCGGGCGATCGGGGCGAGTGCCCCGGTGTCGAAGCCGAAGACCTCGGCGGCGGCCAGGCCGAGCATCCGGCGGGTCTCGGAGACCGGGATGTCGTGGAAGGTGTTCCTCAGCCAGTTGCGGGTGTCGGGCCAGGTGCCCTCGGGGTGCGGGAAGTCCGAGCCCCACAGGATGTTGTCCACGCCGATCTCGTAGCGCTGGGCCAGCTCCCGCCGCTTGGTGTTGGTCGCGCAGACGAACACCTGCCGGTCCAGGTACTCGCTCGGCGGGCGCTTCAGCTCCGAGAAGGGCGAGAGCTTCTTGCCGCCGTGCGCGCCGAGGTAGAGGCGGTCCATGAACCACAGCAGGTTCGGCAGCCACCAGCAGCCCGACTCGGCCACCCCGAACCTGAGGCCGGGGTGGCGTTCGAAGACCCCGGACCAGAGCAGGAACCACAGCGGGCGGGCCGGCCACCAGGTGACCTCGGAGACGTAGATGCCCAGGTGGTCGCCGTACTCCTGGCGGGGCGCGGCACCCGAGTGGGTGACGATCGGCATCCCCGTCTCGGCGGCGGCCGCCCACACGGGGTCGTAGCGGCGGTCGTGGTAGGGCTCCCGGTCCACCCACATGGAGGGGATCATCAGGGCGCCGAGGCCGGACTCCTTGGCCCGGTGGATCTCGGCGACCACCCTGGCCGGCTCGCCGGTGATGGGCAGCAGGGCGACACCGCAGTGCCGTTCGGGGTTCCGCCCGACGAACTCGGCCAGCCAGCGGTTGTGGGCCTGCGCGCCGGCCATGCCGAGCTCGGGGTCCTGGTCGCCGGACAGGCCCAGGCCCACCCCGAAGGGGGCGGCGGTCTGGCTGTCGACGGCGTCCGCGTCGGGGAAGACGACTTCGGCGGCCACCCCGTCGCCGTCGAGTTCCTTGAGGCGCTGGGTGCTGTCCCAGCCGCCCTTGAGGCCTTCCTCGTGGTCGTGGAACCACTTCTCGGCGAAGGCCTCGTTGCGCACGCCGAGCCGGGTGGCCTCCTCGCGGCGGGCGTCGCGCTGGCCGAGGAACTCGTCGAACTGCCGGTGGAAGCGGGAGTCGAGGTAGGGGCGGTACTGCTCGGTGGGCAGCCCCGCGTGGCAGTCGGAGGAGATGATCAGGTACGGGTCTTCGTACGTCTCGTCAGGCACGGCGGTCCCCTCAGTCGAGGATGAAGCTCTCCAGGTAGGCGGGATTGGCGCGGTCGAGCATGGACTGCGACCGGGCGCGGATCTGGCGGTCGCTGTGCTCGCCGGCCGGCAGCATCCAGAAGCGGTCGGCGCGGATGCCGTCGACGACCTGCTCGGCGACCTCCTCGACCGGGGTGAAGCGCACCTCGTGCCCGGCCTCCCTCATCGCGGCCTCGTACTGGTCGAGGCTGCGGTACGGGGACCTGCGCGGCCGTTCCTTCGCGAAGCGCTCGGGCCGGTTGCGGTGGGACTCCCACAGGCCGGTGCGCAGCATGTGGGGGCCGGGGAAGAGGACGGAGGCCCCGACGGAGGCGCCCTCGGCCTTGAGGTGGGCGTAGAGGGACTCGGTCATGGTGACCACGGCCGCCTTGGTGACGGCGTACACGGAGGCGGTGGGCAGGGGCGCGATGCCGCCGTCGCCGGAGGAGGTGTTGACGACGTGGCCGGGGCCGCCGGAGGCGATCATGCGGGGGACGAAGGCCTGGATGCCGTGGAAGACGCCCCAGACGTTGACGGAGAAGGCCCACTTCCAGTCGTTGGGCTCGTGTTCCCACATGCGGCCCTCGGCGCCGGAGCCGACGCCCGCGTTGTTGCAGAGGACGTGGACGGCGCCGAAGGTCTCGTAGGCGGCGTCGGCCAGGGCGGTGACGGAGTCGCGTTCACTGACGTCGACGGGCCGGGCGAGGACCTCGGCGCCTTCGCCGGCGAGTTCGCCGGCGGCCTTGCGCAGGGCGGCCTCCTCCACGTCGGCGAGGACCACCTTGAGTCCCTCGGCGGCGAAGCGGCGGGCCATGGCGAGGCCGATGCCGCTGGCGGCGCCGGTGACGACGGCGACCTGTCCGGGTTCGAGCCTCATCTCACACGCTCCCCTCGGGCGGGCCGTCGAGGATCTGGAGGGGGTCGTCGTAGCGCTGGTGGAGGTACGGCAGGAGGGCCTGGGCGCTGACCCGCTCGACGACCCGGCCCTTCTGGTCGGTGGTCTTCTCGCCGACGGTGAGTTCCACGAGGCGGCGTACGGGGAGGTCGGCGACGGGGTCGTACATCGACTCGCGCAGGACGACGTCACCGGTGACGTGCTCCAGCTTGCGGACCTTCTCGTTGCGCGTGCAGTGCACGAGGACCGGGTCGCCGTCCAGGCCGGAGCCGTCGACCGCCGGGAGGAACTTGAAGTAGAAGTCCGTCTTCACCGTCGGCTCGGGCAGCGGCAGCTCGCGGTCCACGGCCCCGCGCACCTCGACGAAGGCGATCCCGTGCCGGGCGAGGGCGGCCCGTACGACGAGCCCCTCGCGCTCGACGGTGACCTCGCCCAGCTTCTTCGGCTCGCCGAACACCTCGCGGCCGCCGGTCAGGGCGCGCTCGTGGGTCATCGGCATGACCAGCGGGTACCAGCCCTCGACCCCGCCGTGCCGGGCGGCCACGGCCACCGAGCCGGCGCCGAGGGGGTAGCCGGGCAGGTCGACCTTGCTGATGTTGGCCCGTACGAGGGGCCGTTCGGCGGGCTTGAGCGGCGGCGGCAGGACCGCCGCCACCACGTCGGGGTCGGTCTCCCAGACGGCGACCACGCCCGTGGACCAGATGTCGGGGAGCTTGGCGCTCTTCTGGCGCGACGCCGCGATCTCGGCCTCGGTCCGCGCTCCGTACCGTATGCGTGCCATGTCTCGCACCACCCTTCCGAGGGTCCCCCCGGCGGGGGCCGGAGGCGGTTCTGTAACACAGTTACACCGCTGCCGATGAAGGGTAAAGACCCCTGCACGAACCAGAACTGACGTACCGACAGATTGGCGGCCACGGTCCCATGGCGAGAAGCGCACTGACCCGCGAGGAGGTGCTGGAGGCCGCCGCGGCCCTGGTCAGGCGGCACGGTCCGGCGGCCCTGACCATGCGGGGACTCGCCGCCGAGCTGGGCACGGCCGTGACCTCCATCTACTGGCACGTCGGCAACCGCGAGCGGCTGCTCGACGCCCTCGTGGAACGGACCGTCCAGGAGATGGGCGCCCTCCGGCCCGCCGGCCGCACCCCGGCCGAGCGGATCGTCTCGGTGGCCAGGACCCTGCGGCGCGAGATCCGGGCGCGCCCGCACCTGATCGCGATGGTCCACGAGCGCGGGCTCACCGAGCGGATGTTCCTGCCGGCGCAGCGGGCGCTGGTCGACGAGGTGCACGCCGCCGGGCTGCGTGGGGCGCGGGCCGCCGACGCCGTGCGCGCCGTGCAGTTCCAGGTCGTCGGCTTCCTGCTCGTCGAGCGCAACCGTGAGCGCTCCCCCGCCCAGTCGCCGGGCGAGGGCGAACTCTGGGACCCCGGGGCCGCCCCGGGCGACCCGGCGCTCGCCCGCGCCCTGGCCCGCCCGGCGGACCCGGAGCGGCTGTTCCTGCTGTCGGTGCGGGCGCTCACCGAGGCCCTGCTCACGGGGCCCGACGGGTCGGCGGATCGCCCCCTCGGGACCGTGACCGGGCCGGAGGACGGCCCGGGCTGAGGGGGCATCGGGCCACGGGTGTCAGTCCGTGCCGATATCCTCTGTGACCATGCTCGACGACCGTACGACCGCAGAGGCGGAATGGCCGACCGCGTACCCCCAGGGGTACGCGGTCGTCGACGTGGAGACAACCGGACTCGCTCGCGACGACCGGATAGTCTCGGCGGCCGTCTACCGGCTCGACGCCCGGGGCAACGTGGAGGACCACTGGTACACCCTGGTCAACCCGCGCCGTGACCCGGGACCCACCTGGATCCACGGGCTCACCACCGCGATGCTCCAGGACGCCCCCCTCTTCGAGGACATCGCCGAGGAGTTCGCGGGCCGGCTCGCCGACCGGGTCCTCGTCGCGCACAACGCCATCTTCGACTGGCAGATGATCTCCCGGGAGTACGCGCGGGCCTCCGCGGCCGCGCCCGTACGGCAGCGGCTGTGCACCATCGCCCTGTCGAAGGAGCTGAACCTCCCGCTGCCCAACCACAAGCTGGAGTCCCTCGCCGCGCACTACGGCGTGGTCCAGCAGCGCGCCCACCACGCGCTCGACGACGCCCGGGTGCTGGCGGAGGCGTTCCGTCCCTCGCTGCACGCGGCCGCGCGGGACGGCGTACGGCTGCCCCTGCTGGAGTGCCGCCCGCTGACGGAGTGGTCGGACTCCCCCGCGGCGCCGCGGGTGGGCTACCAGTCCTCGTACGGGAACGGCGGCAGCTGGCGGGCCTCGCGCAAGCGGCCCCCGTGCCCGTACCCGAACCCGGGGCGCTTCGAGGACGGCAAGCCGCTCAGGCAGGGCATGCGGATCGCCTTCTCCGGTGACACCTCCGTGGACCGGGAGCTGCTGGAGGACCGGGCGGTGGAGGCCGGGCTGCACGTCGCGACGAGCGTGTCCCGGCTCACCAGCCTGCTCGTCACCAACGACCCCGACTCCTCGACCTCGAAGACGGTCAGGGCGAAGTCGTACGGCACCCCGATCGTGGACGAGGCGGCCTTCACCCAGCTGCTGCGTGACGTGGCGGCCGCCGAGGAGAAGTAGCGGGCGCGTTGCTCCGGCCGGGTGCAGGCGCGGCGACTCACCCCGGTGGATCTTGTTCCGTCCGCCCGCCCCGCACAGCATGCGGCGCATGGCACGTTGCGAGGTCTGCGGAAACGACTACGGCATGTCCTTCGAGGTGCACGCGCAGGGCGCGGTGCACGTCTTCGACTGCTTCTCCTGCGCCATCCACCGCATGGCGCCCATCTGCGAGCACTGCCGGGTCCAGATCATCGGGCAGGGCGTCGAGGTCGAGGGCCAGTGGTACTGCGGCGGGCACTGCGCCCGCGCGGAGGGGAAGGTGGGCATCGTCGACCGCGTCTGACCGCCCGCTCTTCCCTCCCCGTCCTCTCCCCGGCCCCCTCCCCGGACCCCGGAAGGCCACCCGGCCGCCGGGGTCCTCGTCGTGGGGGGTACCGTCGTGGGCGTGTACCGCTTTGTGCTGACCCGGCAGTGGGTGTCCCTCACCTTCGTCGCCCTCGTCCTCATCCCCGTGATGATCAAGCTGGGGTTCTGGCAGTTCCACCGCCACGAGCACCGGGTCGCCCAGAACGAGCTGATCGCGAAGAACCTGTACGGGAAGCCGGTGCCGGTGACCGAGGTCACCTCCCCCGGCCACACCGTCCCGAGGGCCGACTACTGGCGTGCCGTCACCGCCACCGGCACGTACGACCCCGCGCACGAGGTCGTCGTACGGATGCGCACCTCGAACGGCGACAAGGTCGGCTTCCACGTGGTGACGCCGCTGGTGCTGGGCGACGGCCGGGCGGTGCTCGTCAACCGGGGCTGGGTGGCCGGCGGCGACGACCCGCGCGCCTACCCGCCGGTGCCGGCCGCGCCCTCGGGCGAGGTCACGGTGACCGGCCGGCTCAAGGCCGACGAGACCAGCGGTGGCAGCGGGATCAAGGACCGCAAGGGCCTGCCCGACCGCCAGGTGATGCTGATCAACAGCGAGCAGCAGGCGGCTGCCCTGGGCAAGCCGGTGCTCGGCGGCTACCTCGAACTGACGGGTCCCGAGCCGGCCGGCGGCAGCCCCGAGATGGTGGCCGAGCCCGACCACGACTCGATCGGCGCGCACATGGCGTACGCGATCCAGTGGTGGCTGTTCGCGTCGGCGGTGCCGGTGGGGTGGCTGGTGCTGGTGCGGCGGGAGAAGCGCGACCGCGAGGAGGCGGCGGCCAAGGCCGTGTCGCCGGAGCCCGCTTCGGCGTAGGTTGTCCCGCATGGATCTTGGACTGAAGGACCGTGTCTACGTCGTCACCGGTGCCACGCGGGGCCTCGGCTTCGCCTCCGCGCGCGAGCTCACCGCCGACGGGGCGAAGGTCGTACTGACGGGCCGGGACGAGAAGCGGGTGGCGGACGCCGCCGCCGAACTCGGCCCGAACGCGGTGGGCGTGGTGGCGGACAACTCCGACCCGGACGCGGCCGCCCGGCTGGTGGCCACCGCGCGGGAGCGCTTCGGCCGCTTCGACGGCATCCTCATCAGCGTCGGCGGCCCCCCGCCGGGCCTGGCGGCGGACAACACCGACGAGCAGTGGGCGGCGGCGTTCGACACCGTCTTCCTGGGCGCGGTCCGCCTCGCGCGGACGGCCGCGGCCGAGCTGGGCGAGGGCGGGGTCATCGGCTTCGTGCTGTCGGGGTCGGTGCACGAGCCGATCCAGGGGCTGACCATCTCGAACGGCTTGCGGCCGGGGCTGGCGGGCTTCGCCAAGTCCCTGTCGGTGGACCTGGGGCCGCGGGGGATCCGCGTGGTGGGGCTGCTGCCGGCGCGGATCGACACGGACCGGGTGCGGGAGCTGGACGCGCTGTCCGGCGACTCGGACGCGGCCCGCGCGGCCAACGAGTCCCGCATCCCGCTGCGGCGCTACGGCACCCCGCAGGAGTTCGGCCGCACGGCGGCGTTCTTCCTGTCCCCGGCGGCGTCGTACCTCACGGGCGTGATGCTCCCGGTGGACGGCGGATCCCGCCACGGCTTCTGATCTCTTGCGCGCCGCGCGCCCGGAGGGCCGGGACGGGGTTCCCGTTCCGGCCCTCCGGGCGTGCGCGCGGGGCCTCAGTCGGACAGGCCCGCGAGGTCGCGCAGCCGGCGGGCCTGGGCGGCGCGCTCGGCGGCGCGCTGGTCGTCGTACGTACGGGAGGTGGCCGCGGCCAGCAGGGCCTTGGTCTCGATGACGGCGTCGCGGGGTGCGGCCAGCAGGGCGGTGGTGAGGTCCTGGACGGCGTCCTCCAGCTCGGAGGCCCGGACGACCAGGTTGGCCAGGCCGACCCGCTCGGCCTCCTCGGCCTGCACGGAGCGGCCCGTGGCACAGATCTCCAGCGCGCGGGCGTAGCCGACCAGGGCGGTCAGCGGCTGGGTGCCGGCCAGGTCGGGGACCAGGCCCAGGCTGGTCTCGCGCATGGCGAACTGCACGTCGTCCGCGACGACGCGCAGGTCGCAGGCGAGCGCGAGCTGGAAGCCGGCGCCGATCGCGTGCCCCTGTACGGCGGCGATGGAGACGATGTCATTGCGTCGCCACCAGGTGAACGCCTCCTGGTACTCGGCGATGGTGGAGTCGAGCAGTTCGTCGGAACCGCGCGCCAGATCGAGGAAGGACGGCTCGCCCTCGAAACCCTCGGGGGTGAACGCCTGCCGGTCGAGCCCGGCGGAGAAGGACTTGCCCTCGCCGCGCAGCACGACGACCCGGACGGTGCCGGGCAGCGACCGTCCGGCCTCCGCCAACGCCCGCCAGAGCGCGGGGGATTGGGCGTTTCGCTTGGCCGGATTGGTCAGTGTCACCGTGGCGACCGTGTCGTCGATGGTGAGCCGTACGCCATCCTTGTCGAGCAGAGCCATCTGGTGCCTCCGGTGTGCAGTCGTGGCCGTGTGCCCGGCCTAAGTGACTGCACAGTAACCACCCAGCCGGCCGCGGGGCCGACCGGGGGTCACCGAAAGTACCGTGCGTGGATCGGAACGAAACCGACAGCATGGATCAGACAGCATGAAAGAGAACGGAGCTGTCGGGCGGTCGACGGCACCGGCCCCGGCCTGACGGCCAGGGTCAGGCCGCGGCCGCCTTCTTGCCGCGTGTCGCGCCACCGCGACCACGCAGCGTGACTCCGGACTCGCTGAGCATCCGATGGACGAATCCGTAGGACCGGCCGGTCTCTTCGGCCAGCGCCCGGATACTCGCACCGGAGTCGTACTTCTTCTTCAGGTCTGCCGCGAGCTTGTCGCGCGCGGCGCCGGTCACCCGGCTGCCCTTCTTCAGAGTCTCGGCCACCCGTGCCTCCTCATGGGAAGTGCGCTCTGGACTTCTCATGATCACCCCTCCCCGGCTTCCTGGCCACCCATTCAGCAAGGTCGGTACGACGGCATTTCCCGGTCCGTGGACACACGAGCAGAACGGAATCTCCTCTTCCGCCGCATGACCTCCGTCACATTCCCCCGGCGCCGGGGGGAATCACCAGGTCAGGGGGCCGGAAGGGGAAAGCAGTCGACCCCGGACGCGCGTCCGCGAGGGCGCGGCCGGGGCCGGTGTACAGGGCGCGGGGGTACGAGACCGTCTCACTCAGATGATGGATCACGTCTGAGCCGAATGATCCATAAGGAACTGGATCACCCCCGCGGGGCGTCGGGCGGGGCCGCCCGCGGCGGTCAGGCGAGGGCGACCAGGTCCCGGTAGTCCGGGCCCCACAGGTCCTCGACCCCGTCCGGGAGCAGGATGATCCGCTCCGGCTCCAGGGCCTCCACGGCGCCCTCGTCGTGCGTGACGAGGATGACCGCGCCCTTGTAGGTGCGCAGCGCGCCCAGGATCTCCTCGCGGCTGGCCGGGTCGAGGTTGTTGGTGGGCTCGTCGAGGAGCAGCACGTTCGCCGAGGAGACGACCAGGGTGGCCAGGGCCAGACGGGTCTTCTCGCCGCCGGAGAGCACGCCCGCGGGCTTGTCCACGTCGTCGCCGGAGAACAGGAAGGAGCCGAGCGTCTTGCGCACGTCGACGAGGTCCAGGTCGGGCGCGGAGGAGCGCATGTTCTCCAGGACCGTGCGCTCGGGGTCGAGCGTCTCGTGCTCCTGGGCGTAGTAGCCCAGCTTGAGGCCGTGCCCGGGCACGACCGTGCCGGTGTCGGGCTTCTCGGTGCCCGACAGCAGGCGCAGCAGGGTGGTCTTGCCGGCGCCGTTGAGGCCGAGGATGACCACGCGGGAGCCCTTGTCGATGGCCAGGTCGACGTCGGTGAAGATCTCCAGCGAGCCGTAGGACTTCGACAGGCCCTCGGCGGTCAGCGGGGTCTTGCCGCAGGGCGCCGGGTCCGGGAAGCGCAGCTTGGCGACCTTGTCGGAGGCGCGGACGGCCTCCAGGCCGGAGAGCAGGCGGTCGGCGCGCTTGGCCATGTTCTGGGCGGCGACGGTCTTGGTGGCCTTGGCGCGCATCTTGTCGGCCTGGGCGTTGAGGGCCGCGGCCTTCTTCTCGGCGTTCTGGCGCTCGCGCTTGCGGCGCTTCTCGTCGGCCTCGCGCTGCTGCTGGTAGAGCTTCCAGCCCATGTTGTAGACGTCGATCTGGGACCGGTTGGCGTCGAGGTAGAAGACCTTGTTGACCACGGTCTCGACGAGGTCGACGTCGTGGGAGATCACGATGAAGCCGCCGCGGTAGTTCTTCAGGTAGTCGCGCAGCCAGACGATCGAGTCGGCGTCGAGGTGGTTGGTGGGCTCGTCGAGGAGCAGGGTGTCGGCGTCCGAGAAGAGGATCCGGGCGAGCTCGACGCGGCGGCGCTGGCCGCCGGAGAGGGTGTGCAGGGGCTGGCCGAGGACCCGGTCGGGGAGGCTGAGGGCGGCCGAGATGGTCGCGGCCTCGGACTCGGCGGCGTAGCCGCCCTTGGTCAGGAACTCGGTCTCCTGGCGCTCGTACTGCTTGAGGGCCTTGTCGCGGGTCGCGCCGGAGCCGGTGGCGATGCGCTCCTCGTTGGCGCGCATCTTCTTGATCAGTACGTCGAGGCCGCGCGCGGAGAGGATCCGGTCGCGGGCGAGCACGTCGAGGTCGCCGGTGCGCGGGTCCTGCGGGAGGTAGCCGACCTCACCGGAGCGGGTGATGGTGCCGCCGGCGGGCTGGCCCTCGCCCGCGAGGCACTTGGTGAGGGTGGTCTTGCCCGCTCCGTTGCGGCCGACGAGCCCGATGCGGTCGCCCTTGGCGACACGGAAGGACGCGTTCTCGATGAGGATGCGGGCGCCGGCGCGCAGCTCGATGCCGGTGGCGGTGATCACGGAAATACTCCAGGGCGGTGGGGACGGCGGAAGTGGGGGCAGGACGCGCGATGCTTCGACGCCGCTAATCCGCGAGGAGATTTGCCATGGGATTCATTCTACCGGGGGTGCGCAACCACTTTTCTGGGCCTCCCGTCCCCCGTTCGGCGCACGGGCCACGCCGGGCCGCCCGGCCACGTATCAGGATGAAGGGGCCGACACTCGCCGCAGGGGAGGGTGGCGGCCCCTGGGGTCTCACCGATACGGGCGGTGCGGGATGCAGTTCGACGACAACGCCAATCTGGACACGTCCGAGGTCAAGGACGTGCGCGGCAGCCGTGTCCCGGGCGGGAGGGCCACGATCGGCGGCGGCCTCGTCGGCCTGATCGCGCTGGTGCTGGGGCTGCTCTTCGGGGTGGGCCCGGAGCAGCTGGGCCTGTCGGACGGCAGTCCGGAGCCGGTGTCGACCGCCTCGTCGGCCGCGCAGGTGCAGCAGTCCTGCAGGACCGGGCAGGACGCGAACCAGCGCGAGGACTGCCGGCTGGTCGCGGTGGTCAACAGCACCCAGGACTTCTGGAGGCAGGAGTTCCAGAGGCGCGGCGGCGCCTACCGCCCGGCGTCGACGGTCTTCTTCACCGGCCGGGTGAACACCGCCTGCGGGGCGGCCACCGCGGCGGTCGGGCCCTTCTACTGCCCCGGCGACCGGCAGGTCTACCTGGACCTGGGCTTCTTCGACGAGCTGCGGACGAAGTTCGGGGCGAGCGGCGGCCCCTTCGCCCAGGCCTACGTGGTGGCCCACGAGTACGGGCACCACATCCAGAACCTGACCGGCACGCTCCAGCGGGCCCAGGACGGGCGGCAGGGCGCGAACAGCAACGCGGTGAAGGTCGAGCTCCAGGCCGACTGCTACGCGGGGGTGTGGGCGCACAACGCGACGAGGACCCCGGACGAGTCCACGGGGCGGCCGCTGATCACCAGCCTCACCGACCAGGACATCCAGGACGGGCTGGACGCGGCGGCGGCGGTCGGCGACGACCGGATCCAGGAGAAGTTCCAGGGCCGCGTCACCCCGGAGTCCTGGACCCACGGCTCGGCCGAACAGCGCCAGCAGTGGTTCTACCAGGGCTACCGCACGGGCGACATGGCCCAGTGCAACACCTTCCGCTGACGGCCGGTGCCGCCTGCCATGCTGTGACGTGGGTCACTTGAGCCGTCGTCACAAGAGGGAGTGATCGTCATGGCAGGCGTTCCGTCCATCTACCCCACGCTGCTCTACCGCGACGCGAAGGCGGCGGTCCAGCAGCTCACCGAGGCGTTCGGGTTCACCCAGGTCGCGGTCTACGAGGGCGACGACGGCTCGGTGATGCACGCGGAGCTGGCGTACGGGAGCGGCGCGGTGATGCTCGGCAGCAAGGGCCGCGGCGGCGCCTTCGACAAGGCCATGGAGGCGGCGGGCCCGGCCGGGGTCTACGTCGTGGTCGACGACGTGGACGCCCATCACCGGCGGGCGGCCGAGCACGGCGTGGAGATCCTGATGGAGCCCACCGACCAGGACTACGGGTCCCGGGACTACATGGCCCGGGACGCCGAGGGCAACGTCTGGAGCTTCGGGACGTACGCGCCGCAGCTGTGACGCCGTCCCCGCGCCCCGCCGGGGGCGTCGCGGGGAGCCGCGCGAGGCGGCCACGGACGGGCCGCGGGCGCGCGCCGGGCCGGACGCGGCCGTGCCGGGGGCGTGGCTCCCGGCGGGCGGTCCGCAATCCGCCCGGCCAGGGCTCAGGCGCCGCCGGTGTGGACCTGGAAGGCGGCCCGGCGGACCGCCTTGGCGAGGGCCGGGTCGGGGTGGGCGGCGGCCAGCGCGACCAGCACCTGCACCGTGCGGGGGTGGCCGACCGCACGGACCTCGTCCAGCAGCCGGGGCACGGTGGTGCGGACGGCGGAGTCGAGGTGCCGGGCAAGCAGGTCGGCCTCGCCGTGGTCGGCGATGGCGGCGGCGGTGTCCACCCACAGCCAGGTCGACTCCTCGGGGGTGAGCACGTCCTGGGCGTCGTCGGGATCCACCCCGTCGTGCTCGGCCAGCCAGAGCAGGGCGTACGGCCGCAGCGCGGGCTCGCGCAGGGCCGTGCGCACCTCGCGCTCGGCGGGGGCCCCGACCACCCGCAGGGCCTCGAAGGCCAGGCCGCGCAGCAGGGCGTCCTCGCCGCGGGCGGCGTGCAGCAGCTCGCTGACGGCGTGGCCGACGGGCCGGGCGGCGAGCCAGGCCCGGTACTCGGCGCGGGCCGGGCCGGGGGTGAGCCGGGCGCAGCCGTGCAGCATGGCGGCGGCGGACTGCTCGATGTTCCCGGCCGGGCTCTGGGCGGCGACGCAGATCTGCTCCAGCTTCACCCACACGGCCCAGCTGCCGAGGGGGGTGAGGGTGGCGCGGGCGGGGCCGAGGGTGAGGGCGTCCACGGCGGCGAGTCCGCCCAGGGCCCAGCGCAGCAGCCGGGCGAGCGGCAGCGGCCGGGGTTCGGCGGGGGCGGTGGAGCCGGCGGCGGGCTCGGGGCCGTAGGGGACCTCGCAGCGCTCGTCGCGCAGCTCGGTGACCCGCTGGCCGAGCAGGTCCAGGAGGTCGGGGACGGTCACCGGGCCGGCGGACAGCTGGAGCAGCGACAGCAGCTGCGGCATGGCCTCGACCACCTCGGCGACGGCCGAGGGGGCGATGTCCGCGGGGGCGGGGTGGACGAGCGACCAGGCGTCGAAGAGGGCGACCCAGCCGCGCAGTACGGCGGTGTCGTCGCGGTCCCAGGCGTGCAGCCGCCAGCCGGGGCGGGCGTGGCCGCCGTGGACCTCGACGAGGCCGGAGAGGCGGGCGCGGTCCCAGCCGACCCGGATCTGCCCGTGCGTCAGGCCCAGTTCCGCGGCGGCCCGTTCGACGTCGACGGCGGGCAGGGCGCCCGAGGGCGCGGGGCGGCCGCCGTCGCCCGCGCCGAGGTTCAGCTCGGCCCAGCGGGCCAGCCGTACGGCGTCCACGAGCGAGGCGCGGGCGCGGTTCGCCAGGTCCGCCGTGGCGGGGGTGCCCGCCGGGGGCCTGGCGGCCGGCCGGGTTCGCCGGTCGGTCACCGCCTTGCGCGCCGTGGCGACGGAGCGCTGGGAGACGAGTCGGAGTCTGGAGTCGCGAGCCAACTGCTCATCAGGCTTTCGGGACGTCACGGAAGCAGTCTCGCCCGTCACTGGCCGAAAGCCCAAACGGAACGGGTCATTTCCACAGGTCACAGGGTGGATGAACCGGGAGGAATCCCCCACGGCGCCCCGTCCGCCACAGGCCCTTCACCCAGGCGCCACATCACACGTCACATGAGGGGGGTCAGGAAGCGCCGCAGCGCCTCCTCGTAGCGCAGCGGGTCGGCGTTCCACATCGCCCCGTGCCCCGCGTCCATCACGGTGTGCAGGGTGACCAGGTCGGGCCGGGCGGCGGCGAGCCGGCGGGAAGGCTCCCAGGGGGCGATCGTGTCGGCGGGCCCGTGGAAGAGCAGGACGGGCACGCGCAGTGCGCCGGGGTCGGCCCCCGGCGGGAGGTGGTCGGCGCGCAGCCCGGCGCGGCCCTCGGCGGCCCGGACGGCGAGCGGGAGCAGCGGGGCCGGGGTGCCGCGGGCGGCGGCCAGGGCGCGCAGGGTGGTGTGCCAGTCCATGACGGGCGAGTCCAGCACCAGCCCGGAGACCCGGCCGGCCAGGGCGGAGCGCTCCAGGACGCGCAGGGCCATGGCGGCCCCGGTGGACCAGCCGTACAGGACCACGCGGCGGGCCCCGTAGCGCAGGGCGTAGCGGATGGCGGCGTCCAGGTCCCGCCACTCCGACTCGCCGAGGTGGCCGAGGCCGTCCGGGGAGGCGGGGGCGCCGAGGTCGCCCCGGTAGCCGAGGTCGAGCACCGGCAGGCGGTGGCGGTGCAGGAAGGGCATGACCGTCATCGGGTGCTCCCGGCCGGTGCCGAGCCCGTGGACGGTGATCACCCAGGTGCCCCGGGCGCCGGGCAGGAACCAGGCCGGGAGCGGGCCGAGCTCGCCGGGGACGTCCACGTCGGCGTGGTCGAGCCCGAGCGCGGAGCGCGGGTCGCCCCGGTGCACCTGGGGGGTGAGGGCGACCCGGGTGCCGGGGGGTCAGCTCGCCGTGGCTGACGGACAGGAGGCGGCGTACGACGGTGTCCGGGCCGTGCGGGACGCCGGTGAGGACGGAGCCGACCACGGCGTGCACCCCGGGCGCCTCCAGGGCGTGGACGCCGGGGCGCAGGGAGGCCAGGGAGCGGGTGAGGAACACCCGGCCGGGTCCGGTGGCGTGCACGCTTAGGCGGGGGCCGCCGGGCAGCGGGCGGCCCGGTTCGGGCCGCAGGGCCGCGTCGGCGGCGTACCGGCCGGCCGCGACCGCGGCCGCTCCGGCGCCGATCAGGGTCGTGGTGACGGCCGCTGCCGTCGCTGTGGCGGTACGCACCGTTCCAGTCTGTGCGCGCGGGGACGGAGGGGCCACCGGAGCGGATCGCTCCGAACGGAGTGATCTAGCTCTCTTTCCGGGGTCCGGGGAGGGGTGCCCACCGGCCCCGGAACCTACCCGGAGGGGTCCGTTCACCCTGCTTTGACGTGCAGGAATCGGGACGGCTACGGCAGAATCAGGACGAATGGTCCGATCGTGTGGCGCGTGGGGACACCGTGTCGCCCGAGTCAGTTCATCTTCCGTTCACCCAGGTTGCTTACGTTCGCCGAGCCACTGACGCCAAACAGAAGCCTGGGTAAATGGAGCACATAACGCTTCTCCTCGGGATCGTGATCATCACCGCTCTCGTGTTCGACTTCACGAACGGTTTCCACGACACAGCCAACGCGATGGCCACCACCATCTCGACCGGCGCCCTCAAGCCCAAGACGGCGGTGGCCATGTCCGCCGTGCTCAACCTCGTCGGCGCGTTCATGTCCGTGGAGGTCGCCAAGACGATCTCCAAGGGCCTGGTCAACGAGGAGGGCATCCAGCCCGAGGTGATCTTCGCGGCCCTGGTCGGCGCGATCCTCTGGAACCTCGTCACCTGGCTGGTCGGCCTCCCCTCCAGCTCCTCCCACGCCCTGATGGGCGGCCTGGTCGGTGCGGCCGTCGCCTCCGCCGGCCTCGGCGCCGTCAACGGCGACACGCTCGTCACCAAGGTGCTGCTCCCCGCCGTCGCCGCGCCGATCGTGGCCGGTGTGGCCGCGATGCTGGCCACGAAGGTCACGTACAAGCTGAACGGCAAGATCGGCGAGAAGACCTCGGCCAAGGGCTACAAGGCCGGCCAGATCGCCTCCGCCGGTCTCGTCTCCCTCGCGCACGGCACCAACGACGCGCAGAAGACGATGGGCATCATCACCCTGGCCCTGGTCGCCGGCGGTGCGCTCGCGCCCGGCTCCAACCCCCCGGTCTGGGTCATCGTCTCCGCCGGCATGGCCATCGCGCTCGGCACCTACCTGGGCGGCTGGCGCATCATCCGCACCATGGGCTCCGGCCTGACCGACCTGCAGCCGCAGCAGGGCTTCGCCGCCCAGACCTCGGCCGCCAGCGTCATCCTGGCCTCCTCCAACCTCGGCTTCTCCCTCTCCACCACGCACGCCTGCTCCGGCGCCGTCATGGGTGCGGGCCTCGGCCGCAAGGGCGGTGTGGTCCGCTGGTCCACCGCCACCCGCATGTTCGTCGCGTGGGGCCTGACCCTGCCGGCCGCCGCCCTCGTCGCCTCCGGCGCCGAGCTGGTCATGCGCACCGGTGACATCGGCGTCATCGCCGTCACCGTCTTCCTGGTCGGCTCCTGCGTGGCCATCTGGCTGATCTCCCGCCGCCAGGTCGTCGACCACACCAACGTCAACGAGAACGGCACCGCCTCCACCGAGGCCGAGGAGCCGGGCGTGGTCACCACGGCCATGGCCGCCGTCGCGGTCCCGCCGCTGGCGGGCACCACCGCCGCCGTCACCGACGAGGACCTCAAGGCCACCATCCCGGCCGCGACGGCCGCCCCGACGACCCCCACGGCCCCGGCCGCGGCGGTCTGACCCCGAGAACGACAGAGGAAACGGCAGTATGAAGATCGACTGGGCAGCACTCGGCTCCGTCTTCGGGGTCAGCCTCTCCGCCACCGTCGCCCTCGTGGCCCTCTTCACCCTGGGCCTGGTGGGCCTCTCCAAGCACGAGGCCGCCACCGAGCAGGGCGGGGCCGCCACCCTGGCCCGCAGCGGCGCATACGCCTGCTTCGCCCTCTGCGCGGCGGCCGTGGCCTACGGCATCTACCTGATCGTCAGCTGACACCGCCGCACCGCGTACGAGGCTCCCTCCGGTATCCACCGGAGGGAGCTTTCGCGTACCCGCGCCCCTCCACCGCCCTCCGTCCCACCAGGTCAACGGCAAGTTGACGGGCGTTCGCGGGGCGTGGTGGACTGCCCGAGCCAACACGGCGGCATGGAGAGGAAGTCCGGTGCGAATCCGGCGCGGTCCCGCCACTGTCACCGGGAGACGCACGCCACGCGTGCGCCCCGGGAGCCAGGAACTCTCGCCGCCGGACACGTCGAACCAGGGCGCGGACCCTGAGTGAGGACATACCTGCCACCATGCGTGCCGACCGCGTCTTCGCGTACGGCGCCACGGCGGGGCTGATCGGCGACCGGATCCTCGGGGATCCGCGCCGGGGGCACCCCGTGGCCGCCTTCGGACGAGCCGCCGCCGCCGTCGAGGGCGCCCTGTGGCGCGACGACCGCGCCCGCGGCCTCCTGCACACCCTCCTCTGCGCGGGCGGAGCCGCCGCCGTCGGCGCGCTGGGCGCACGCGCCGTGCGCTCCCGGCACGCGGCCGCCCGTATCGCCCTGACCGCCGCGGCCACCTGGGCCGTCGTCGGCGGCACATCCCTCGGCCGGGAGGCCCGCGCCATCGGCGGGGCGCTCGCCGCCGGGGACGCGGAGGTCGCCCGGGAGCGGCTCCCGCACCTGTGCGGGCGCGACCCCCAGGCGCTGGACGAGCAGCAGATGGCCCGGGCCGTCGTGGAATCCGTCGCCGAGAACACCTCCGACGCGGTCGTCGGGGCCCTGGTGTGGGGCGCCCTCGCCGGAGTCCCCGGACTGCTGGCCTTCCGCGCCGTGAACACCCTGGACGCGATGGTCGGCCACAAGTCGCCCCGTTACCTGCGCTACGGCTGGGCCTCAGCCCGCCTCGACGACCTGGCCGGCTGGCCCGGCGCCCGCCTCACCGCCCTCGCCGCCGTGGCCGCCGGCCCCGACCGGCGCGGAGCCGTACGGGCCTGGCGCGCCGACGCCGCCGCCCACCCCAGCCCCAACGCCGGCCCGGTCGAGGCCTCCTTCGCCGGAGCGCTCGGCGTCCGGCTCGGCGGGACCCTCTCCTACGGCGGCCGGATCGAACACCGGGCGGTGCTCAACGGGGAGCGGGGGCGGCCCGTGGAGGTCGCGGACATCGAACGGGCCGTACGGCTGTCGCGACGGGTGACCTGGCTGGCGCTCGGCGCCTGCGTGGCCGTGCGCTCGGCCGTGGCGATGACGAGAAGGGGACGGGCATGAGCGGGACCGGGAGGGGGCGCGGCGGCGGACTGCTGGTCGCCGGTACGACCTCCGACGCGGGCAAGAGCGTGGTCACGGCCGGCATCTGCCGCTGGCTGGCCCGCCAGGGCGTGAAGGTGGCCCCCTTCAAGGCCCAGAACATGTCGCTGAACTCGTTCGTCACGCGGGAGGGCGCCGAGATCGGCCGCGCCCAGGCCATGCAGGCCCAGGCCGCCCGGGTCGAGCCGACGGCGCTGATGAACCCGGTCCTGCTCAAGCCGGGCAGCGACCGCAGCAGCCAGGTGGTGCTGCTGGGCAAGCCGGTCGGCGAGATGAGCGCACGCGGCTACCACGGCGGCCGCCAGGAGCAGCTCCTCGGCATCGTCACGGACTGCCTGGAGCAGCTGCGGGGCACGTATGACGCCGTGATCTGCGAGGGGGCGGGCAGTCCGGCCGAGATCAACCTGCGCCGGACCGACATCGTGAACATGGGCATCGCGCGGGCCGCGCGGTTCCCGGTGGTCGTGGTCGGCGACATCGACCGGGGCGGGGTCTTCGCCTCCTTCTTCGGGACCACGGCCCTGCTGTCGGCGCAGGACCAGTCGCTGATCGCCGGGTACATGGTCAACAAGTTCCGCGGCGACGTGTCCCTCCTGGAGCCGGGCATGGAGATGCTGCGCGGCCTGACGGGCCGGGCGACGTACGGGGTGCTGCCGTTCCGGCACGGGCTGGGCATCGACGAGGAGGACGGCCTGCGGGTCTCCCTGCGGGGCGCGGTACGCGAGTCCGTGGTCGCCCCGCCCGTCGGCCAGGACGTGCTGCGGGTCGCGGTGTGCGCGGTGCCGCTGATGTCGAACTTCACCGACGTCGACGCGCTGGCGGCCGAGCCGGGCGTGGTCGTGCGGTTCGTGGACCGGGCCGAGGAACTGGCCGACGCCGACCTGGTCGTCGTACCGGGCACGCGCGGCACGGTTAAGGCGCTGGAGTGGCTCCGGGAGCGCGGCCTCGCCGACGCGCTGGCCCGGCGGGCCGCGGAGGGGCGGCCGGTGCTCGGCATCTGCGGCGGCTTCCAGGCCCTGGGCGAGCACATCGAGGACGAGGTCGAGTCGAAGGCCGGCTCGGTGGCGGGGCTGGGGCTGCTGCCCGTACGGGTGCGCTTCGCGGTGGAGAAGACCCTGGCCCGGCCGGAGGGCCGGACGCTGGGCGAGGAGGTCACCGGCTACGAGATCCACCACGGGGTGGCCGAGGTGCTGGGCGGGGAGCCCTTCCTCGACGGCTGCCGGGTCGGATCGGTGTGGGGCACCCACTGGCACGGCTCGCTGGAGTCGGACGGCTTCCGCCGGGCGTTCCTCCGGGAGGTCGCCTCGGCCGCCGGGCGCCGCTTCGTGCCGTCGCCGTCCACCTCCTTCTCCTCCCTGCGGGAGGAACAGCTGGACCTGCTGGGCGACCTGATCGCCGAGCACGCGGACACGGATGCGCTGCTGCGGCTGATCGAGAACGGCGCCCCGGCGGGCCTCCCGTTCCTCCCCCCGGGCGCGCCGTGACGGCCCCGCCCCTGCGGGGCTGCTCCCCTACCCGCCCTTCCCCCGTTCCCAGGGGCGCTGCCCCTGACCCCGTTGCGCTCAAACGCCGCGCGGGCTGGACGTATCCAGCCCCGCCGGCGTTTGAGGCGCGGGGGTCCGGGGCGCAGCCCCGGGGAACGGGCGAAGGGCGGGTAGGGGACCCAGCCCCGCGCAGCGGCACCGGCCCCGGCCTGCCCGACCGCACGGCAAGCCCCTGCACCGCGCCCCCCGACAGCCCGCGCACGCGTACCCGTACAGGAGGAGTGAGCAACCCATGAGCACGCCCTACCCGTTCACCGCAGTGGTCGGCCAGACCGACCTGCGGCTGGCGCTCCTGCTCAACGCCGTGAGCCCGGCGGTCGGCGGTGTGCTCGTGCGCGGCGAGAAGGGGACCGCCAAGTCCACCGCCGTGCGCGCGCTGTCCGCGCTGCTGCCGCACGTGGACGTCGTCCCCGGCTGCCGGTTCTCGTGCGCGCCCACCGCGCCCGACCCGGCCTGCCCGGACGGCCCGCACGAGCCCGGCCCCGGCGCCGGCCGCCCCGCGCGCATGGTCGAGCTGCCCGTCGGCGCCTCCGAGGACCGCCTCGTCGGCGCCCTCGACATCGAACGCGCCCTCGCCGAGGGCGTGAAGGCCTTCGAGCCCGGCCTGCTCGCCGACGCGCACCGCGGGATCCTGTACGTCGACGAGGTCAACCTGCTCCACGACCACCTCATCGACCTCCTCCTCGACGCCGCCGCCATGGGCGCCTCCTACGTGGAGCGCGAGGGCGTCTCCGTACGCCACGCCGCCCGGTTCCTGCTCGTCGGGACGATGAACCCCGAGGAGGGCGAGCTGCGCCCGCAGCTGCTCGACCGGTTCGGGCTGACCGTCGAGGTCGCCGCCTCCCGGGAGCCCCGGCAGCGCGTCGAGGTGGTGCGCCGCCGGCTCGCGTACGAGGACGACCCCGCGGGCTTCGCCGCCCGCTGGGCCGGGGACGAGAGCGAGGTGCGGGCGCGGGTCGTGGCCGCGCGGGCGCTGCTCCCGCAGGTCCGGCTCGGGGACACCGCGCTGCTGCAGATCGCCGCCACCTGCGCCGGGTTCGAGGTCGACGGCATGCGCGCCGACATCGTGATGGCCCGTACCGCGACCGCGCTGGCCGCCTGGGCGGGACGGACCTCGGTGCTGAAGGAGGACGTCCGGCAGGCCGCCCTGCTGGCCCTCCCCCACCGGCGCCGGCGCAACCCGTTCGACGCGCCCGGCCTGGACGAGGACAAGCTCGACGAGATCCTCGACGGCTTCCCCGACGAGGAGCCGGAGCCCGAGCCCGACCCGGAGCCCGGGGGCCCGGACGACGGCGGCCCCGGCGACGGCGGCGGCCCCGGCGGGGACGGCGGCGGTGTGCCCCCGCAGGACGCCGGCCCCGAGAGCGGGCACGCGCCCGAGGAGACCGCCCCACCGCAGGAGGCTCCCGAGCCGCAGCCCTCCACCCCCCGGCAGGGCGCCGGCGGCGCCGAGCAGGCCGCCGTGGGCGCCGCCGAACCGTTCCGCACCAAGACGCTCAGCGTGCCCGGCCTCGGCGAGGGCGCGGCCGGCCGGCGTTCGCGCGCCCGTACCGCGCACGGCCGCACCACCGGCGCCCAGCGCCCCCGGGGGCAGCTGACGAAGCTGCACCTGGCGGCCACCGTGCACGCCGCCGCCCCGCACCAGAAGGCGCGCGGGCGCACCGGCCGCGGCCTCGTCGTGCGCCGGGACGACCTGCGCCAGGCCACCCGGGAGGGCCGCGAGGGCAACCTCGTGCTGTTCTGCGTCGACGCCTCGGGCTCGATGGCCGCCCGGCAGCGGATGAGCGCCGTCAAGGGCGCGGTGCTGTCCCTGCTGCTGGACGCCTACCAGCGCCGGGACAAGGTCGGCCTGATCACCTTCCGCGGGGCCGACGCCGAGCTGGCCCTGCCGCCCACCTCCTCGGTGGACGCGGCCGCCACCCGGCTGGAGAAGCTGCCCACCGGCGGCCGCACCCCCCTCGGCCCGGGCCTGCTCAAGGCCCGTGAAGTGCTGCGGATCGAGCGGCTGCGGGACCCCTCGCGCCGCCCGCTGCTGGTGGTCGTCACCGACGGCCGGGCCACCTCGGCCGGGTCCGTCGGCGGCGACCCGCGCGAGCTGTCGGGCCGCAGCGCCCGGCTGCTGGCCGCCGAGGGCATCGCGTCGGTGGTGGTGGACTGCGAGTCCGGGCCGGTCCGGCTGGGGCTCGCGGGGGCGCTGGCCGCCGATCTGGGCGCGCCCGCAGTGACCCTCGACGGGCTGCGGGCCGACTCGCTGGCCGGGCTCGTGAAGAACGTACGTACCGCGGTGACCCACACCGCGTCACCCGACAGCATCCCCAGGAGGGCCGCGTAATGCCGCAGGGACAGCCGACCGTCGTTCCGGACGACGGTCTCACGACGCGTCAGCGCCGCAACCGTCCGCTCGTCTTCGTCCACACCGGGCCCGGCAAGGGCAAGTCGACGGCCGCGTTCGGCCTGGCGCTGCGCGCCTGGAACCAGGGCTGGCCGATCGGGGTGTTCCAGTTCGTCAAGTCGGCGAAGTGGAAGGTCGGCGAGGAGAACGCGCTGAAGGTGCTGGGCGCCTCCGGCGAGGGCGGGTCCGTCGTCTGGCACAAGATGGGCGAGGGCTGGTCCTGGGTCCAGCGGGACGCGCAGCTCGACAACGAGCAGGCCGCCAAGGAGGGCTGGGAGCAGGTCAAGCGCGACCTGGCCGCCGAGACGCACAAGCTGTACGTGCTCGACGAGTTCGCGTACCCCCTGCACTGGGGCTGGATCGACGTGGACGAGGTGATCGAGGTGCTGCGGGACCGCCCCGGCACCCAGCACGTGGTCATCACCGGGCGCAACGCCCCGGAGAAGCTGCTGGAGTTCGCGGACCTGGTCACCGAGATGACCAAGGTCAAGCACCCCATGGACGCCGGCCAGAAGGGCCAGAAGGGCATCGAGTGGTGACGTCCGTGAACGTGCCCCGGCTGGTCATCGCCGCGCCGTCCTCCGGCAGCGGCAAGACCACCGTGGCGACGGGCCTGATGGCGGCCTTCGCGGAGCGCGGCCTCGCCGTGTCCCCGCACAAGGCCGGGCCCGACTACATCGACCCCGGCTACCACGCGCTGGCCACCGGCCGACCGGGCCGCAACCTCGACGCCTTCATGTGCGGGCCGGAGCTGGTCGCGCCGCTGTTCGCGCACGGGGCGGCCGGCTGCGACCTGGCCGTGGTCGAGGGCGTGATGGGGCTGTACGACGGCGCCGCCGCGCGGGGTGAGCTGGCCTCGACGGCGCAGGTGGCGAAGCTGCTGCGGGCGCCGGTGGTGCTCGTGGTGGACGCCTCCTCGCAGTCCCGGTCGGTGGCGGCACTGGTGCACGGCTTCGCCTCGTTCGACCCCCAGGTGCGCCTGGGCGGGGTGATCCTCAACAAGGTGGGCTCCGACCGGCACGAGGCGATGCTGCGCGAGGCGCTGGAGGAGGCCGGCACGCCGGTCCTCGGCGTCCTGCGGCGGGCCCCGCAGGTGGCGACGCCGTCCCGGCACCTGGGCCTGGTCCCGGTCGCCGAGCGGCGGGCCGACGCGGTCGCCGCCGTCGCGGCGCTGGCCGAGCAGGTACGGGCCGGCTGCGACCTGGACGCGCTGATGGCGCTGGCGCGCACGGCTCCGGCGCTGGAGTGCGAGCCGTGGTCCGCGCGGGAGGCCGTCAGCCCCCTCGGGGGGCCGCGTCCCGTCGTCGCCGTCGCCGGCGGCCCCGCGTTCACGTTCTCGTACGCCGAGCACGCGGAGCTGCTGCGCGCCGCCGGTGCGGAGGTGGTCACCTTCGACCCCCTCCACGACGAGGCGCTCCCCGAGGGCACGAGCGGGCTCGTGATCGGCGGCGGCTTCCCCGAGGTGTACGCCCCCGAGCTGTCGGCGAACGAGCCCCTGCGGGGGGCGGTCGCGGACTTCGCGGCGGCCGGCGGGCCGGTGGCCGCCGAGTGCGCCGGACTGCTGTACCTGGCGCGTTCCCTCGACGGGAGGCCGATGTGCGGGGTCCTCGACGCCGACGCCCGGATGTCGGAGCGGCTGACCCTCGGCTACCGCGAGGCCGTCGCGGTGTCGGACAGCTCGCTCGCCGCCGCCGGGACGCGGCTGCGCGGGCACGAGTTCCACCGGACGGTGGTCGAGCCGGGTGCCGGGGCGGCGCCCGCGTGGGGGTTCACGCATCCCGAACGCCGCGTCGAGGGCTTCGTACGGCAGGGCGTGCACGCCAGCTACCTGCACACCCACTGGGCGGCGCAGCCGTCGGTCGCCCGGCGCTTCGCGGAAGCCGCGGCAGCGCACCGGTGACCGGCCTCCCCGGCCGGGGGTCAGTCCGCGATGCCGACCACGAGCCAGATCCCGGCCACCCCGCCCACCGTGCACATCAGCGTGGACAGGGCGGGGTGTTCGTGGTGCGCCTCGGGCAGGATCTCGGCGGCGGCCAGGTACAGCAGGGCCCCGCCGAAGAACCCGAGGTACGCCCCGAGGAGTTCCCCCGGAAGGGTGAACAGCAGGGTGGACGCGGCGCCGACGACCGGGGCGACGGCGTCCGCGAAGAGCATCAGCAGGGCCTTGCGGCGCTCGTTCCCGTAGAGGCGGGTGAGCGTGTAGGTGTTGAACCCGTCGGCGAAGTCGTGGGTGATGACGGCCAGCGCCACGGCCACGCCCATGCCGCCGCCGACCTGGAAGGCGGCCCCGAGGGCCACTCCGTCGGCGACGCTGTGGCCGACCATCGCGGCGGCCGCGGTCAGGCCGACCTGCGGGACGCGTCCGCCGCCGTGGCCGTGCCCGTCATGGCCGCCGGTGCCGCCGTTGTCCGCGGCGCCGTGTGCGGCCTGGCGTACGGCGAGCACCCGCTCCACCACGTGGGCGACGAGGAAGCCGCCGACGAAGAGCAGCAGGGCCAGCGGGACTCCGAACACCTCCTGCCCGGCGGCGTGCACGGCCTCCGGGAGCAGGTCGAGGCCGACCACGCCGAGCATCAGCCCGCCGGCCAGGCCCAGCACCAGGTGGCGGCGGTCGGTGACGCGTTGCGCCGTCCAGCCGCCCGCCAGCGTCATGAGGAACGCGCCCAACGCCACGATCACCGCCATGCGCCCCTGCATACCGACTGGCGGCCGGGTGCGCACTTCCGCACGCGGGTGGCGGGCGGCAGCGTGTTGACGAAGACAGACGGACGAGGGACGGAGGAGGTATCCCGGTGGGCGAGTACGTGACGCGGCTGGTGGTCGGGGTCGGCGGGCGTGCGGGGGTCTCCGTCGAGGAGGTCTGCGCGCTGGTCGAGGAGACGCTGCGGGGGGCCGGACTGGCCACCGGGGCGGTGACGGCGCTGGCGACGGTGGAGTCGAAGACCGGCGAGCCGGGCATCGCGGGGGCGGCGGAACGTTTCGGCGTCCCGCTGGTCGGCTATCCGGCGGAGCGGCTCGCGCTGATCCCGGTACCGCACCCCTCCGCGTCGGTACGGGCCGCCTCCGGCACGGCCTCGGTGGCGGAGGCGGCGGCCCTGGCGGGCGGCGGGGAACTCCTCGTGCCGAAGCGGCGGTCGGTGGCGGCGACGTGCGCGGTGGCCACCGCCGAGGAGCACGACCTGCGCCACCACGGCGACGCGGAGGTCGCGGACGCGGGCGGGACCCTGGTCGACCTCGCGGTGAACGTACGCTCCGACACGCCGCCGGCGTGGCTCAAGGAGCGGATCGCCGCCTGCCTGGGCGACCTGTCGGCCTACCCCGACGGACGGGCGGCGCGCGCCGCGGTGGCGGCCCGGCACGGGCTCCCCGTCGAACGGGTGCTGCTGACGGCCGGGGCGGCGGAGGCGTTCGTACTGATCGCGCGGGCCCTGGGAGCCGTACGGCCGGTCGTGGTGCACCCGCAGTTCACCGAGCCGGAGGCGGCCCTCCGCGACGCCGGGCACCGCGTGGAACGGGTCCTGCTGCGCCCCGAGGACGGCTTCCGGCTGGACCCGGCGGCGGTGCCGGAGGAAGCCGACCTGGTGGTGGTCGGCAACCCCACCAACCCGACGTCGGTCCTGCACCCGGCCGGTGCCCTGGCGGCGCTGGCCCGGCCCGGGCGGACCCTGGTGGTGGACGAGGCGTTCATGGACGCCGTCCCGGGCGAGCGGGAGGCGCTGGCCGGGCGGATGGACGTGCCCGGACTGGTCGTCCTGCGCAGCCTGACCAAGACGTGGGGGCTGGCGGGGCTGCGCATCGGGTACGTGCTGGCCGAGCCAGAGGTCATCGCGAAGCTGGCCGCCGCGCAGCCGCTGTGGCCGGTGTCGACGCCGGCCCTGGTGGCGGCGGAGGCGTGCGTCTCGCCGCCGGCGCTGGCGGAGGCGGAGGCCGCCGCACGGCGGATCGCGGTGGACCGGGAGCACCTGCTGGCGGGGCTCGCGGAGTTCGACGAGGTCACGGTGTCGGGCGTCGCCGAGGGCCCGTTCGTCCTGGTCCGCATCCCCGGCGCGGCGGAGGTACGCACCCGCCTGCGCGCCCTGGGCTTCGCGGTACGCCGGGGCGACACCTTCCCGGGCCTGGACCCCGACTGGCTCCGCCTGGCGGTCCGCGACCGAGCGACAACGGGCCGCCTCCTCCAGGCCCTGGACCACGCGTTGGCGTTGGGGGGGCGGTAGGGGGCTCGGCGCGGGCCCGCTATCTCCCCCTCGACCCCGTGGGGCGGGGCGGGGGTTGCCCACCCGCCCCCTCGTCTGCGGGCCGGGGTGCCGGGGAGCGGGATCCCCTCGCCCCGTCTCAGAGAAGTCTGGGGGCTTCCCGTCAGTCCCATCGTCCTTCCGGGGCGGGCCGGCCTGTCAAGGGCGCTCCTTCGTCGCGTCGCTACGCGATGGCCTTCGGCCACCCTTGACAGGCCGGCCCGCCCCGGAAAGCCGAAAGACTGCCGGGAAACCCCCAAAGAAACGGGACGGACGATCCTTGGAGGAGCGGGTTTCTCAGTGCTGAGACGACGGGCCGGTGGCCGGCCCGCCGGGCATCCGGGCCCTCAGGAGGCGTGCTTCCGGGGCCCGTGCGCGGCTACCCGCACGAGAGGTTGATCGGAGCGACCTGGGAACCCCCCACGCGCGTCAGATCGCTACGCGCTCCTCATTTCCCAGCGTCCGACGACCGCCTTGGGCTGATACCCGCACGAGAGGACGAACAGAGCAGCCCAGGAATCCGACGGGCGCGACAGATCGCTACGCGCTCCTCTGGTCTCGGCGGCCGGCGGCCGTCCTGGGCTGATACCCCTGCGGAGGATGGTGTTTCACTGCCCGCGCCAGGCTCCCAATCCTCGGCTTTGCCTGCCGAGTTCCGAGAAGTCGTCACTAGGCTTCACGCATGACGATTCGCGCAGTGGTCTTCGATGTCGGCGAGTGCCTGGTGGACGAGACGCGGGAGTACGGCACATGGGCCGACTGGCTCGGCGTGCCCCGGCACACGTTCGCCGCGATGTTCGGGGCCGTGATCGCTCAGGGCCGCGACTACCGCGATACCTTCCAGGTCTTCCAGCCCGGCTTCGACCTGTACGAGCAGCGCGAGGCCCGGGCTGCGGCCGGGCATCCCGAGCACTTCGATGAAGGAGACCTGTACGGGGACGTTCGCCCCGCTCTCGCGCAGCTGCGCGAGGGCGGGCTGTGGCTGGGCATCGCAGGGAATCAGACGGTTCGTGCCGGCAAGATCCTTCGCGAGCTCTTCGCCACGGACGTCGATCTGATCGGGACCTCTGACGACTGGGGGGCGAGCAAGCCCGATCCCGAGTTCTTCGTCCGTGTCGCCAAGGCCGTTCCGTTTGCGCCCGACGAGATCCTCTACGTGGGCGACCGTGTCGACAACGACCTGCGGCCCGCTGTGGCCGCCGGCATGCACAGCGCCCTGATCCGGCGCGGCCCCTGGGCCACCGTCCAGTGGGAATCGGAGGAGGCCAAGGCGCTGCCGACCTTCAGGGTCGGCAGCCTCCTCGACCTCCCGCGCCGGATCGACGAGTTCAACGCGTCAACGCGCTGAGGGTCGTCGCCCAGCCGTACAGCCGGTCGTCGAGTTCGCGTACGCACTGCTCGTGCTGCCACGGCGCGAGCGCGCGGCGCGTCTCGCGGACCCTCTCCATCCCGGTCGCGTACCAGTGCGTCTCCAACTGCTCCAGTGCCCGAACCGCAAAGGCGCACGCAGCCTCGGGGGCCCCGGCAGCGGCCTCCACGGCCCCCAGGTCGGCGAGGACCACTGTCCGCTGCTTGTCGGCATCGGGCGGCAGGGTTTCGAGGACTCCCATGAGCGTCTCCCTGGCCTGCGGGAGATGGCCGGCTGCGAGCTGGGTGTTCCCCTTGAACGCGGCCAGCCGGACGGGGCTGAACCAGTCCATCCAGTCAGGGGAGGCGTGCTCTGTACCCGCCGCCAGCAGGTCCTCGCCATGGGTGATGAGGTTCAGGGCTGTCCGCGTCTGCCCGCCCCTCGTCTCGCATTCGGCCTCGACCGCGTCGAGCCACGCCAGGAATTCTGCGGAAGCCGGCCCCCTGCGGGCATAGGTCCGGGCCATCACCATCCGCTCGGCGGCGCCCGCGCGATCTCCGGCCCACCCCGGGATGAAGGCCATGTGAGCCAGCACAGCGGCGCCGAGCAGGGAATCGTCCGCTTCTCCCGCAGCCTGAAGGCCACGCAGCCACGTGTCGCCCGCTTGCTCGGGCTCTCGGAGGTCGAAGAACTCTATGCGGCCCGCAAGGAGGAACGACTCGGCCAGTGCTGCGGCGACGGCCTGTCGCGTGGCGCCCGCCGTTGCGGGGAGCAGAGCCTCGCCGAGTACGGCGTGGGCGCTGACCGGTGGATGAAGGACCGCCGGTGCCACGGTCCAGTAGAGCCGCCGGTGGGCCCGAGTCACGGCGAGGTAGTCGGCGGCCGCACTCGCGGGCTGCGCCGTGGCCGGATGCTGCACCGGGAGCCGCAACGCCGGCGCGACGGGTACGCGTCTGACCGTCAGCGTGCGATCGTGCCCGGCGGGTGGGGTGAAGCCGAGGGCCTCGATGTCCTGCCCGAGCAACTCCGTCAGCGCCTGCTGGGCCGCAGCGTAGGGCCAGGGAGGTGCATCCGACTCCCACCGCCGGACTTGCCGCACGTCGATGGAAACACCTCGACCGGAGAGAGCCTCAACAAGCGCCTGCTGCGACAGATATCCAGCAGCCACACGGGCGGCTTTGAATCGGACGTTCCCGGGTGACCTTGCCACGCTCAACCTCCGCATGTGTGTCAGATGGACGACCACTCTCCCAACAAGTCCCCACCAGGGCCACGTTTTACCCCGCTGGAGGAACAGAGGTCCTCAAATAGGGAGCCAGAAGACCGCGATAAGTCCTAGCTGGGCCGTCCCTCAAGGGCGAACCTCGAACCCCGAACAGGAGCAGGGCGATCCGCCCACTGACCACGGCAGGAAGTGACATGACCAGTCGCACCCGAGACGTGCCTAGCGTCGACAGTTGGGATGAGCCCTCGCCGAGGGTGAGGGTCACAGAGCAACCGAGTCTCGAACTCCTCGACCGGGCGTTGGCCGGCTGGGAGCGCTTCCTCGACACCTTCGAGGGAGCATTCGATGAGTGAGTGCTACGAGTACGTCCCCCACCGCCTCCTCCGCCGCCGCGTCCGTGACATCGCCTCCGGCGTCGAGGGCGTCCTCATGGCCGTGATCAACGAGAACGTCTCCGACACCGGCATCGAACGCTGGATGGAACTCGCCTACATCCGGGGCGCCTCCGGCCGCGAATTCACCACCGCCGCCACCAACGTCGAACCCGCCCCTGACCAGCCCCAGACGGCCGCCGGCCGCCGAGATCAGAGAAGCGCGTAGCGATCCGTCGCGCCCGTCGGCTTCCTGGGCTGCTCTGTTCGTCCTCTCGTTCGGGTACCAGCCCATGACGGCCGCCGGACGCCGAGGAAGGAGGAGCGCGTAGCGATCTGACGCGCCTGTCGGCTTCCCCGGGGGCTCTGGTCAACCTCTCGTGCGGGTAGCCGCGTCCCTGGCCCGGAATCTCGACTCCTGAGGGCCCGAATGCCCGGCGGGCCGGCGCCCGGCTCCGCCGTCTCATCGCTGAGGGAGCCGCTCCTCCAACGTTGGACCGTGCCGTTTCTTTGGGGGTTTCCCGGCAGTCTTTCGGCTTTCCGGGGCGGGTCGGCCTGTCAAGGGTCGCCGAAGGCGATCACGAAGTGACGCGACGAAGGAGCGCCCTTGACAGGCCGGCACGAACCGGAAGGACGATGGGACTGACGGGAAGCCCCCAGACTTCTCTGAGACGGGGGGAGGGGATACCGCTCCCCGCACCACCGCCCCGCACCCAGGGGGCGGGTGGGCAACCACCGCCCCACCCCACGGGGTCGAGGGGGAGATAGCGGGCCCGCACCGCGCGCGCCCCGCCCCCCGGCGCGCCTAGCATGGCCGGAGCTGGCGACGAACAGGGGGCGGTACATGAGGACGGCGGCGCGGATAGGGATCGGGGTGGCCGCGGTGGCGCTGGTCGGCGGGGGTGTGTATGCCGTGCCCCGGGTGCTGGGGGACGGGGTCGAGGGTGCCGCCGAGCAGCGGTTGCAGGGGAAGCCGGGGACCGGGAAGGCCGCGCCGGCCGGGGCGCCGTTCACGCTGGTGGCGACCGGCGACATCATTCCGTACCCCTCGATCATCCAGCGCGCGGCGGACGACGCCGGCGGCAAGGCCGGCGAGTACGACTTCCGGAAGATACTCGCGGGCGTCAAGCCCATCGTGTCCGCCGCCGACCTGGCGATATGCCACCACGAGATACCGTACGGCTGGCCCGGCGGCCCCTACACCGGCTATCCCGCCTTCAAGGCCCCGCACCAGCTGGCCGACGCCCTCAAGGACGCCGGGTACGACAGCTGTTCCACCGCTTCGAACCACACCCTCGACGACGGCTACGACGGCCTCGCCCGCACCCTCGACCACCTCGACCGGGTCGGCCTGAAGCACGTCGGCTCGGCGCGCAGCGCCGAGGAGGCCAAGGCGCCCGCCCTCCTCTCGGCCGGCGGCGCGAAGGTCGCCCAGCTGGACTACACGTACGGGACGAACGGCATTCCGGTCCCGGCGGGCAAGCCGTGGGCCGTCAACCTGATCGACCAGGCCCGGATCGTCGCCGACGCCCGCGCGGCCCGGGCGGCCGGCGCGAACGTCGTGCTCCTCAGCATCCACTGGGGCACCGAGTGGCAGACGGCGCCCGACCAGCAGCAGAAGGACCTGGCGCAGGCGCTGACCGCCTCGCGCGGGCCGGACGGCCTGCCCGACATCGATCTGATCCTCGGTACGCACAACCACGTGCCGCAGCCCTACGAGAAGATCAACGGCACCTGGGTGGTGTTCGGGATGGGCGATCAGGTCGCGAGCTTCTACGAGCCGGAGAAGGCGCGGGGCAACATGTCCTCGATCCCCCGGTTCACCTTCGCCCCGTCGGCGAAGAACGGTGGCCGCTGGGAGGTGGTGAAGGCCGAGTACCTGACGCAGTTCTCGGACATGAAGCCGCCGTTCCGGGTCGTCTGCGCCTCCTGTACGCCGGACCGTGCCGACTACGCGAAGGCCGACAGGGAGGTCACGGCTGCCGTCACCTCGCGCGGGGCCGCCGGCCAGGGGCTGGAGCGCGCCACCCGCTGAGGGGGCGGCGTCACCGGGTCTACCGGGTCCTGCCGCGCCGGGTCACGACGAGGGCGCCCGCTCCGACGGCGAGCAGGAGGATGGCGCCGCCCGCGACGTAGGGGGTGACCGAACCGGCGCCGGTCTCGGCGAGGTTGGCCTGTGCGGGGGTCTGCTTCGTGTTCGTGGTCTGCGCCGCCGTCTGCGGCTTGACGTCGGGCTTGCTGTCGGGCTTGGCCTCCGGCTTCGCGCCCTTGGGGGCTTCGCAGTGGGCTTCGGCCAGGACGATCTCGCCGTCGACCTGGGCCACGTTCAGGTCCAGCGGGTTGACCGACACCTTCAGGCGCAGCGCGGCCGCCGCGGCGGTGGTGGAGGTGGTCTGCGTGCCGGAGAGCTCCAGGGAGACGGATCCGACGCCGGGGACGTCGATCTTGGTGGCGGGGCCGCCGGCGGTGACGGTGACCTTCTTGCCGAGGGCGGTGACGGTGCCGAGGACGTTCGAGGTGGCGACGGGCTTCTTGCCGGCTTCGCAGACGGCCTTGGAGGTGACCTTCTCGACCTCGATGAGGGAGAGCCGGGGCAGTCCGGGGACGTGGACCTTGGCGTGGGCGAGGTTCGATTCGGCCCGGGCGGTGTTCTTGTCGGCGGTGGCCTTGGCGGTGGCGACGTCGGCCTTCAGGACGCTGACGGGCTGTCCCTGTTCGGCGCCGTCGAGGGTGACGGTGAGGGCCGTCTTCTCGGCGGTGGCGGGGGCGGTGACCTCGTTGAGGGTGGTCTTCAGCGGGACGTGGACGGCCTTGTTGAGCAGGCCCACGTCCAGTCCGGCCCGCAGGACGACGGCTCCGGACGTTCCCTCGCTCCCGGCGCCGCCGCCCGTGGCGAGGGCGGGCGGCGCGGTGAGCAGGGCTACCGCCCCCGTGGCGAGCAGAACGGCCGCGGGCATGCGGAAGGTGTTGCTGTTCAAGATGGTGGAACCCCCGGGGAGTTGGGTGCCGCCGGGGGCCAATGGGGGACATCGCGCGCGCCGGCGGCTTCGACGTTCGAATCCTTACGCACGGGGAGTGAACGGTCAGCGACCCGAAGTGAGTTCACCCCAAAGGGTGGATTCCACGCATGTTTTCGATTTGTGACGCCTCCCTAGGCGCGGATCACCCCGTTCACGACGACCCGGTCCGGCTGTGCCAGGGCCCGTACGTCGGCCCGGGGGTCGGTGGCGTAGACGACGAGGTCGGCCGGGGCGCCTTCGGTGAGGCCGGGGCGGCCGAGCCACGCGCGGGCCGCCCAGGCCGTGGCCGAGAGGGCGTCCAGCGGCGGGATGCCGGCCTTCACGAGCTCCGCGACCTCGGCGGCGACCAGGCCGTGCGGCAGGGAGCCGCCCGCGTCGGTGCCGACGTACACCTGGACGCCCGCGTCCCAGGCCGCCCGGACGGTGTCGTAGCGCCGCTCGTGGAGCCGGCGCATGTGCGCCGACCAGCGGGGGAACTTGGCCTCGCCGCCCGCCGCCAGCTTCGGGAACGTGGCGATGTTGACGAGGGTCGGGACGATCGCCACGCCGCGCTCCGCGAAGAGGGGGATGGTGTCCTCGGTGAGCCCGGTGGCGTGCTCGACGCAGTCGATGCCCGCCTCGACGAGGTCCCGCAGCGAGTCCTCCGCGAAGCAGTGCGCGGTGACCCGGGCGCCGAGGCGGTGCGCCTCGGCGATGGCGGCCTCGACCTCCTCGCGCGGCCAGCAGGCCGTCAGGTCTCCGGCGTCGCGGTCGATCCAGTCGCCGACGAGCTTGACCCATCCGTCGCCGCGCCGTGCCTCGCGGGCGACGTACTCGACGAGCTGCGGCGGTTCGATCTCGTGGGCGTAGTTGCGGATGTAGCGGCGGGTGCGGGCGATGTGCCGGCCCGCTCGGATGATCTTCGGGAGGTCGTCGCGGTCGTCGATCCAGCGGGTGTCGGAGGGGGATCCGGCGTCGCGGACGAGGAGGGTGCCGGCGTCCCGGTCGGTGAGGGCCTGCGCCTCGGCGGTGGGGGCGTCGACCGGGCCGTGGGCGTCGAGGCCCACGTGGCAGTGCGCGTCGACCAGGCCGGGCAGGGCCCATCCGGTGACCGTGGTGACCTCGCGGGCGGCGGTCGGCCGCTCGTAGGAGATCCGTCCGCCGACGACCCACAGTTCGTCGCGCACCTCGTGGGGCCCGACGAGTACGCGTCCCTTCACATGGAGCACACCGTTGTGATCACTCATGTCCGCACTGTACGTGCGTGCTGGGTAGGCTCGGCCGGTAACCCCGGACGAAGAGAGCACCGACGTGACCCACCCCCTGCTGGACCTGCCGCCGCTGACCGCCGAGCACTTCGCGTCGATCGAGCGGGGGGTGGCGCGGCTGCTGGACACCCGGCACGACGTGGTGGTCACCCAGGGCGAGGCGCTGCTGCCGCTGGAGGGGTGCATCCGCTCGGGGGCGCGGCCGGGTTCGACGGCGCTGAACGTCGTCACCGGGCCGTACGGGACCACCTTCGGCAACTGGCTGCGCGATGCCGGGGCGAACGTGGTGGACCTGGCGGTGCCCTTCGACACGGCGGTGAGCGGCGAGCAGGTGGCCCGCGCCCTGGCGGAGCACCCGGAGATCGACTTCGTGTCGCTGGTGCACGCCGAGGCGGCCACCGGCAACACCAATCCTGTCGCGGAGATCGGCGAGGCGGTACGGGCGCACGGGGCGCTGTTCATGCTGGACGCGGTGGCTTCGGTGGGGGCGGAGCCGCTGCTGCCGGACGCGTGGGGCGTGGACCTGTGCGTGATCGGCGCGCAGAAGGCGATGGGCGGCCCGGCGGGGGTGTCGGCGGTGTCGGTGAGCGACCGGGCCTGGGAGCGGTTCGCGGCCAACCCGGCGGCGCCGCGCCGCTCGTACCTGTCGCTGCTGGACTGGAAGGAGCGCTGGATCGACGGCGGCCGCAAGGCGCTGCTGCACGCGCCCGCGCAGCTGGAGATGCTGGCGCTGGAGGCGTGCCTGGACCGGATCGGGGCCGAGGGGCTGGCGGGCGTGCTGGAGCGGCACGCCTCGGCGGCGCGGGCGACCCGGGCGGGCGCGGCGGCGCTGGGTCTCGCGCCGTGGGTGGGTGACCCGGCGCAGGCCGCTCCGGTGGCGACGACGCTGCGGGTCGCGGACGCCGCGCTGGTGGTGGCGAAGGCGGTGGCGGCGGATCCGGCGGCCCCGCTCGCGGCGGGCGGCGGGGCGCTGGCCGGGGAGATGGTCCGGGTCAACCACTACGGCCCGGACGCGTCGCCGGAGGCGGTCGGGGCCGCGCTGGGGGCGCTGGCCCGTGCCCTGGACGCCGATCCGGCGCCGGCTCTGGCCGCGGCTTCGGCGTCCTGGGCGTAGCTCCGGGGCCGCGCCGTGCCCGCCGGACGCGCGTGCGGGCCGGCCCGGACGCGACTCCGGCCGGACGGACGTGTCGGCCTGACGTGTCCGCCGGACGTGTCCGCCGGACGTGTCGGCCGGACGGACGTGCCGGGCCGCAACCGCCACCTCCGGAAGCCGGGCGGCGGACGCGCGTCCCCGCGGGCGCCGGTCAGCCGGCCAGGGCGTCCAGCAGCCGGTCCACGTCCGCCTCGGTGTTGTAGAGGTGGAAGGAGGCCCGCAGGGCGCCGTCGCGGGCGGAGGTGTGGATCCCGGCGGCCGCCAGGTCGGGCTGGCGGTGGGCCAGGCCCGGTACCGACACGATGGGGGCGTCGCCGGGGACTGGCTCGTGGCCGAGGCGGGCGAGTCCTTCCCGGTAGCGGGCGGCGAGGGCGGTGTCGTGGGCGTGGACGGCGTCGATGCCGACGCGCTCCAGCAGCGCCAGTGAGGGCTCGGCGGCGTGGTACGGGAGGAAGGCCGCGGACTCGTCGAAGCGGCGGGCGTCGGCGGCCAGTTGCCGCATGGGGCCGTAGACGGCGTCCCACTTGGACTCGGCCGCCACCCAGCCGGCGTGCAGCGGGGTCAGTCCGGGCTGGGCCTCCTCCGAGACCGTCAGGTACGAGGCGCCGCGGCCGCCGAGCAGCCACTTGTAGCCGCCGGTGACGGTGTACTCGTACGGCGTGGCGTCGAAGGGCAGCCAGCCGGCGGCCTGGGTGGCGTCCACGAGCATCCGCGCCCCGTGGGCGGTGGTCGCCGTACGGACGGCGGCGAGGTCCGCGCTCCGGCCGTCGGCGGACTGGACGGCGCTGAGGGCGACGAGGGCAGTGCCGGGGCGGACGGCTTCGGCGAGGGATTCCAGCGGGGCGAAGCGGACCTTGAGGTCGCCGCGGAGCACGAAGGGGTTCAAGACGGAGGCGAAGTCACGCTCCGGGACCAGGACTTCGGCGCCGGGCGGCAGGGAGGCGGCGATCAGTCCCACGTGGACGGCGACGGACGAGCCGACGGCGACGCGCCGCGGGTCGGCCGAGACCAGCCGGGCGAAGGCGGCCCGCACCCGCTCGACGACGCCGAAGTCGCCCGCTCCGGCGGGCAGTCCGGCGCCCGCCGCCTCGGCCAGCTCCCGTACCGCGGCGACGGAGGCCTTCGGGAGGACTCCGGCGCCGGCGGTGTTGAGGTAGGTGGTGGAGTGCGCGAACTCGGCGGCGCACACGCGGGAAACGCGGGAAGCGTGGGACACGTGGGTGAGCGGAAGATCCATGCCGTCCACTCTGCGCCGACGCGGACTGAAAGTCCATTGCCTGTTTTTACATGCAGTCACAAAGCGATGCTTATGGGAGGGGCTCGGGGCGGGTCAGCTCCAGTCGATGTCGGCCAGGCTCTCCAGCGGGGCGCGGTCCTCCAGGGACTCCGGCACCACGAGCGTGTCCGCCTCGGTCATCGCGGCCGGGAAGCGCAGGTGCGCCTGCCGCTGGATCTCGGTGGCCTTGACCTGGAACACGCGGAACTCGTCCAGCTCGAGGGCCTCGGGCAGGTTCAGGTTCTGCGTGAGCAGGAAGGCCTTGCACTTGAGCTTTCCCCGGTCCGAGTAGACGAGGACCTTCCAGAAGGCGCGGGGTATCCGGACGCCCTTGAAGAGGCGGTCGTCCTCCTGGAAGACGGGTCCGCCGAAGACGCTGACCCTGAGGTCGTCGACGTCGACGTCCTCGAACACGGCGTCCTCCAGCTTGCCCCAGATGCCGCCCCGCATGCTCTGGTTGAAGTCGTCCATCTGCGGGGTGATGTTGGTGTAGAAGAACGAGTCCCGGTTGGCCTTCTCCGCCTCGGGCAGCGGCCCCCAGCAGAGGTCGGCGCGGCGGGCGATGTGACCGCGGTCGAGCCGGTTGTTCCTGCCGCGGTACAGCTCGTTGCTGACCTGGGCTTCGGCCGGCAGCCGGGGGTCCTTGACGAACTCGATCCCCTCACGGCTGAGCTTCTTGATCGCGCCGCCGTCGATGTTCCAGGCCACCCAGAAGGCGAACCGCCGCTGCTTGCTCAGCGCCAGCGAGAAGTGGGTGTACGGGATCACCTCGGAGCCGTCGAGCCGGACGGCGTCCTCCTTGACCGAGGGGTTGAGGGACGGGGTGCCGATCGGCACGGTCAGGAAGCCCGGGTCGTAGCCCGTCAGCGCCTCCAGGGAGCCGGCCGCCGGCCGCTCCAGGGTGACCTTCAGCTGCTCGAAGACCGCGTGCGGGAAGCAGGCCAGGGCCCGGTCCTCGGGGTCGGAGTCGCCCTCGCCGCCGAAGTGCAGTCCGGCCAGCACGTCGGTCGGCTTGCCCGTGCGCGAGGTGAACATCCAGGCCGCGCCGGAGTCGCCCGGCTTGCTGATCTCGTCGCCGGGGGCCGGGTGCCTGGGGTCGGGGCCTATCTCGAAGCACTCGATCTCCTTCACCCCGACGGGGCGGCCGTAGTCCACGCTGACCTTGGCGAAGGGACGGGTCACCACGCCGTGGGTGACGCCGGTGGTCCGGCCGCTCTTGATCACCTTGTCGTCGATCTGCGGCTCGCCGAGCTTCCTCGGGGTGACCCCGAGGCTGAGGATGTCCGTCTCGACGGCGCGCTCCGTGATGGTCGAGACGGCGCAGTCGCCGGCCGTGCCGAGGTGGGCGCGGCGCAGGGCGCCGAGGCGGTTGGCGGCGGTGCGGCTGTCGTCGTCGGTCCCCGGCTGTACGACCTGGTCGCCCATCCGGCCGTCGTGCCCGCCCAGCACGTGCCAGTTGCTCAGCAGGCAGGGGGCGCCGTCGTTCTTGTCGAAGACGATGCAGCCGAGGGTGCCGGCGTGCAGGTGGACGTTTCCGACGCTCACGCCCGGACGGACCGGGTCCACGCGCTTCTGCCGTTCCGGCGTCTGCGCCTCGGGGACGACGAGGAAGTGGGGCTGGTAGCTGCGCTCGATCACGTCGGTGGGCAGGACGATGCCGCCGCCGATGTCGATGGCCGGGGGTATCTCCGCGGTGCCCAGCGACCGCATCACCTCGGGCTGCACCTTGCTGTCCACGGTGAACTGGAGGGTGAGTTCCTTGCCGCGCTTGCCGTTGGTCTCCTTGTAGCCGATGCCGATCGAGGAGATGTTCGGGTCCTTGAGGTAGCCGGAGCCGTGGGTGCGGATGAACCGCTTGGCCGAGCTGACGATCTTGTCCTGGGCGTCCGCGGGGGTGGCGGCGGGCCTGGCTGCCGTGGTCCCGGCTGCCGTGGTCCCGGCTGCCGTGCTCCTGGCTCCTGCGCTCCTGGCTGCCGTGCTCCTGGCTGCCGTGGTCCCGGGCTTGGCGGACGCACGCTTCGTGGCGGTCATCGGGGTCTCCTTCCGCAAAGGAGTCGGGTCCCCGAGTTGGTTGAAGCGGAAGCGAATTGGCTCCCCCCGGCCGCCGCCGGAGGTGCCTCCGGCGGGCAGGGCGGGGCCTGTGCCGTGCGCGTGTACGTCCAGCCTACGGCCGGGCCGGCGGGCGGGCGCGCCGAGCGGCCGGCGGCCGCGCTTACGTGCGGCGGGGCGCCCGGTACGGGAGGTACGCGGGCGCCCCGGCGGCGGGAGGGGCGGTCAGCCCTGGGGGACGGCGCAGGCGCCGTCGGGCTCGCAGGCCTCGGCGTCGGGGGCCGTCTCCACGGTCTCGCGCCCGGCCCAGGCCTGCTCCAGGGCCCGGGTGAAGACCTCGGCGGGCTGGCCGCCGGAGATGCCGTAGCGGCGGTCGAGGACGAAGAACGGCACGGCGTTGGCGCCCAGTTCGGCCGCCTCGCGCTCGTCGGCCCGCACCCGGTCCGCGTAGGCGGAGTCGTCGGCGAGCACCTCGCGGGCCTCGGCCTCGTCCAGTCCGGCCTCGACGGCCAGGGCAAGCAGCACCTCGGGGTCGAAGACGGACCGCTGCTCGGCGAAGTTGGCCCGGAAGGCGAGGTCGAGGAGCTGCTCCTGCCGGCCGCGGGCGGCGGCCAGGTGCAGCAGGCGGTGGATGTCGAAGGTGTTGCCGTGGTCGCGGCCGTCGGTGCGGTAGTCCAGGCCCTCCGCGCGGGCGCTGGCGGCGACGTGCTCCTCCATCGCGCGGGCCTCGTCGAGGGTGCGTCCGTACTTGCGGGCGAGCATCTCCAGGACGGGGGCCGTGACGCCCTTGGGGCCGTTGGGGTCGAGTTCGAAGGAGCGGAAGACGACCTCCACCTCGTCGCGGTGCGCGAACTCGGCCAGGCCCTTGGCGAACCGGGCCTTTCCGATATAGCACCAGGGGCAGGCGATATCGGACCAGATTTCGACGCGCATGTTCCTTCTTCTCTCCGGGTACGACTGGACGGTTTCCGGTTCAACCATCCGGGGGTCCCGTCTCATTCCCCGGACGCCGGACCGACCTCGAGCCAGAGCGTGCGGTGGGAGCCCGCCGGGGTCCCCGCCGGGTCGGGGCGCCAGCCGTGGGAGGCGTAGAAGGCCTGGGCGCGCAGGTTGTGCTCGTAGACCTCCAGGCGGACCCGCTCGATCCCGGCCCGCCGCCAGGCGGCGAGGCAGGCCGCGTGCAGGGCGGCTCCGGTGCCCCGGCGCCACTGGTCGGGGTCCACGTGGAGCTGGGTGAGGGTGGTCACGCCGTCGGCGGTGAGGAAGGCCGCCACCCCGGTGACCCGGCCGTCCCGCTCGGCGCACAGCACCTGGCCCTGCGCCGCCGGGCGGGCCACCGCCCGCTCCCAGCCCTCGCGGCTGCGCGCCGCCTCGGACTCGCCCGCGTAGGCCGCCTCGGGCACGCGGCCCCGGTAGTAGGTGGCCCTGGCCCTGGTGTGCAGGGCGGCGATGGCGTCGAGGTCGCTGGCGAGCGCGGTCCGGATCATGGGAGGGGGAACGCCCCGGGAACCGTGTCGGTTCCCGGGGCGTCGGCACCGGCGCGCGGCGGCTACTTCTTCAGCCACGCCGCCATCATCTTCTGGGCGATCGGCGCGGCCAGCTTGCCGCCGCCGATCTCGGAACGGTCGGTGTCCGAGTTCTCGATCATCACGGCGACGGCGATCTGCTTGCCGCCCGCCTTCGCGTACGAGGTGAACCAGGCCAGCGGCGGGATGTTGTTGTTGACGCCCCGCTGGGCCGTGCCGGTCTTGCCGCCGACCTCGGCGCCCGCGACCTGGGCGGGCTTGCCGCCGCCCTCGGTGGCCACCGTGCGCATGGCGTCCTGGAGCATGGAGGCCGTCTTCGGGTTCATCACCTGCTCGGTCTTCGGGTCCTTGAAGTCCTCCAGCACGTTGCCGTCGGCGTCGGTCACCTGGGAGACCATGTGCGGGGCGACGAGCTTGCCGCCGTTCTGGATCGCGGCGGTCACCATGGCCATCTGGAGCGGGGTGGCCTGTACGTCGAACTGGCCGATACCCGTCTGCGCGACCTGGTCGACCGACAGCTTCTTGGTGGGGTACTTGCTCGGCGGGTTGGTGCGGACCGGGGTGTCGATCGGGGTGTTGAAGCCGAGCTTCTCCGCCATCGCCCGCATCTTGTCCTGGCCGAGCTTGGAGGCGAGGTCCGCGAAGACGTTGTTGCAGGACAGCTTGAGGGCGGTGCGGGCCGAGACGTTGTTGCAGGCCTCGTCGCCCGCCTCGCTGGGCAGCTTGGTGCGGGTGCCGGGGATCGTGTACGCGCCCTGTACGCCGGTCGGCGTGTCGATGCTCGTCACCAGGCCGTTCTCGATCGCCGCGGCGAGGGTGACCAGCTTGAAGGTGGAGCCGGGGGCCTGCGGTTTGCGGAGGGCCACGTTCTCCATGGCCTTGCCCTTGTCGGCGGACAGTTCGTCCCAGGCCGCCTGGTCGTTCGCACCGGTGATGCGGCCCGGGTCGTAGGACGGGTTGTTGACCACGGCGAGGATCTGGCCCGTCGCCGGGTCGATGGCCACGGCCGCGCCCTGCTTGCCGTTCAGCGCGTCGTACGCGGCCTTCTGCACGCCCTTGTCGATGGTGGTGAGGACGTTGCCCGGGTCGGCCCGCTTGTTGGTGAGCATGTCCATCACCGTCTTCAGCCGGGTGTCCGAGCCGTTGAGGACGTTCTTGTAGACGCCCTCCAGCATCGTCGTGCCGAAGGCCTGGGAGCTGTGGCCGGTGATGGGGGCGTAGAGCGGACCGTCCACGTAGGTCCGCTTGTACCCGAAGTCCTTGCCGCCCGTCTTCGTGGAGCCGGTGATCGACTCACCGCCCACGATGATGTTCCCCAGCGGGTTCTCGTACTGCCCGATGAGGTTGCGCCGGTTGTTCTTGTCGTCTGCGAGGGCCTGGCCTTGGTACGCCTGCACCCAGGTGACCCGCACCATGAGGGCCAGCACCAGAAGCAGACAGAAGACCGACGCACGCCTGATCGTCTTGTTCATCCCCCAGAAGGACGTACCAGCGGCCGTGACCGTTCCGCTCTGCCCCGATTGTGGCCGGGTTCTCAGCCTTTCTTCATGATGAAGCCCCCCTCGTAGGCGGCGATGACGGCCTGGGTGCGGTCGCGGGAGCCGGTCTTGGCGAGGACCGCGGCCACATGGGTCTTGACCGTCTGCGGGCCCACGCCCAGGTGCTCGCTCATCTCCTGGTTGGACAGTCCGGTGGCCATCAGGCGCAGGACGTCGGCCTCCCGGTCGGTGAGCCGCGCCGCCCAGGCGGGTGCCGGGGGCTGGGCGGCCGCGGCGTGGGCGGCGGCCAGGGCACGGACCGCCGCCGGGAACAGCAGCGAGTCCCCGCGGGCGACGAGGCGGACCGCGCCGATCAGCTCGTCGGGGTCGGCCCGCTTGAGGAGGAAGCCGGATGCGCCGGCGCGCAGCGCGTCGTAGACGTAGGAGTCGTTCTCGAAGGTGGTGACGACCACGATCCGGGGCGGGGTGGGCATGGAACGCAGGATCTGGGCGGTGGCCCCGAGGCCGTCGATCTCCGGCATGCGGACGTCCATCAGCACCACGTCGGGGGTCAGCGAGCGGACCAGGGCGACGGCCTCGGCGCCCGTGGCCGCCTCGCCGACGACCTCCATGTCGGGTTCCGCGTCGAGGATGACCCGCAGTGCGGTGCGGACCATCCGCTCGTCGTCGGCGACGACGACGCGCAACGGCGGCCGGCTCATCGCCCGGCTCCGCCGGCCGCGCCGGCCGGTGTGGTGGGGGAGCCGAGCGGGAGGACCGCGCGCAGCCGCCACCGGCCCTCGTGCGGGCCGGCCTCGACGCGGCCGCCGAGCAGGGCGGCCCGCTCGGCGGCGCCGTGCAGTCCGCGGCCCCCGGTGGTGCGCCGCCGCTCGGCGTCGGGGGCGGGCGGGGCCTGGGCGGGCGGGTTGGTCATGGTGATCTCCAGTTCGCGGTGGCCGTCGGGGGTGTGGACGCGCAGGTGCAGGGCGATGGGGCCCAGGCCGTGGCGCAGGGCGTTGCTCAGGCCCTCCTGGACGATCCGGTAGGCCTCGCGGGAGGCGATGGCCGGGAGCTGCTCCCAGTCCCCGGCCGGGCCGGGGTCCTGGCTGGCGGTGACGGTGGTGCCGCCGGCCCGGGTGCGGGCCAGCAGCCCGTCGAGGTCGGCCGCGAGGGTCGGGGCCGGCGCGGCGTCGGCCCGGGCGGGGTCCCCGTCGCGCAGCAGGCCGAGGACCGTGTCGAGCTCGCCGACCGTGCGCCGGGTGGTCTCCTCGATCGCGGCGAGCGCCTCCCTCACGAACTCCGGGTCGCGGTCGAGCACCCGCCGGGCCGCGCCCGCCTGGAGGGTGACGGCGCTCAGGGCGTGCCCCACGGCGTCGTGCAGCTCCCGCGCCAGCCGGTTGCGGACGGCGAGGTCGGCGGCCCGTTCCTCGGCGGCGGCCAGCCGGTCCGCCGCGGTCGGTCCGAGGAGCACGGGTGCCAGCCGGGCCAGCAGCGCCGCCGCCACCGCGGAGCTCACGACGACCAGGACCAGCAGCCCCACCCCGAGGAAGGGAGTGACGTACGGGTTCGCCGCGCTGCTGAACCAGCCCGCCCCGAGGGGTGCCCGGCGCAGGGTGGCGGAGAACGGTACGAGGATCAGCACCAGCGCCATGGGGGTGGCCGCGAGGGTCATCCCGCTGATCACCGCGCCGACGCCCAGGTGCAGGGTCCACCAGGCGGCGGCCCGCCACCGGGAGCCCCACGAGCGGGCGGGCCCGTCGGCCAGCAGGTCCCCCGGGACCCCGCACAGGGCCCGCACGGCCGTCACCGACAGCGGCCGCACCAGCCCGAACAGCCCGGTCACGGCGGCCGGGGGCAGCGCGGCGGCGTAAGAGGCGAGGGTCAGGGTCGGGGAGGCCAGGACGTTGCCCCGGCCGGCCACGACACCGACCCATACCTGGCTGAGCAGGAAGTAGGGCATCAGCAGGGCGCCGCCGAGTATCAGGTGCACCCAGCGCAGCCGGGCCCGCGCCCCCAGTACGGCCCCGCTCCGGCGGCGCACCGCCGCTGTCCCGCTCATACCCGTCCCTCCCCCGTTCTTCCCCGTGCCCCGCGCCCTCGCGCCCCCGTGCCCCGTGCCCCGTGCCCCCGGTCCGTACGTGTCAGCCTTCGCGGCGGGAGCGGAGGTGGCGTACGAGGACCGCCCCCGCGAGCAGCCCGGTGATCATCTCGCCAGCGTAGGTCAGGCGGTCGACGGTGGTGGCCGGTTCGCCCGCCCTGAAGTCCACTCCGAACGTGGTGGCCAGCATGAACGCGCCCCAGGCCAGCATCGTCGCCGAGCCGGTCCAGGTGAGGGCCAGCGGCCACCGCGCCGGGCGCGCACCGCCCCGGGCCAGCAGCAGCGCCCCGGCCGCCGCCGCGAACGCGCACACCGCGTAGGCCCCCGACACCACGCCCGTCTCCGCCGAGTACGCCGCCACCCGCTGGGCGGGCAGCCCGGCGCTCCCGCCGAAGGCCCAGTACAGGTACGCCGCGCCCAGCACGGTGCCCGCCAGTGCCGCGGCTCCCGCCACCACCCCCGTGGGAGACGGGAGCCGCTGCCCCGGCGCGCCCAGCCGGCGTCCGCCCCAGCGCTCCCGCGCATGGGAGACGAACAGTCCGGCCAGCGCTGTCCCCTGGGCGATGAAGCCGGTGTAGACGACGACGAACACCCAGGATTCCAGGAAGGGTGCGTGTCCCGCCTTCGCCGCTTCCCCGACGCCCAGGCCCACGGCCTTGACGAGGGCTTGCGCGGGGAACCCCAGGGCGATCGGGGTGAGCAGGCCGGTGGCCACGTACGCCGGAACGACGAGGAGCCATCCCGGCAGCCGTCTGCCCCAGGGCCTGGTGAGCGCCAGGACGAGCACGATGACGGTGGCGTCCATGGCCAGGGTCACCGCGTTGGCGACGGTGACCGGGATGCCGCCCTCCAGCAGCACGCTGCCCTCGGGTATCCCGATGTGGCTCCCGGCCAGCCAGGCCGCCTTGAGGGTCAGGTAGGGGACGGTGGCCGCCAGCGCGACGGCCCGCAGGACCCGCCGCCCCGTCCCGAGACGGGGCGAGGGGATGCCGGTGTCGCCGGTGGTGTCGGCCGGGCGGCTCGCGTGGACTGCTCGTGTCGTCGTCATGTCCCCACGGTCGCCCGCGCCGGCCCCCCGCCGCCTCCCCCGCGAAGGTGAACCGCCTCCCCCGCACGGGGGAGGCGGTGCCCGGCGGGGTCTCACATGCGCCGGGTCACGACCGAGAGCCGGTCGCGCGCCTCGAACAGGGCCGCCTTGATGGCCCGTTCGTGGTCCTCCGTCAGCCGTGCCACCGGCACCGAGCAGCTCACCGCGTCGCGGGCCGGCGTCCGGTACGGGATGGCCACGCCGAAGCAGCGCAGGCCGAGCGTGTTCTCCTCCCGGTCCAGCGCGTACCCCTGCTCCCGGACCAGCGCGAGCTCCTCCACCAGCTGCTCCCGGTCGGTGATGGTGTGCTCCGTGACCGCCTCGAGCCGCTTGGGCAGCAGCGCGCGCACCTCCTCGTCGGTGTGCGAGGCCAGCAGCGCCTTGCCGAGGGCCGTGGAGTGGACGGGGAGCCTGCGCCCCACCCGGGTGAAGGGCCGCAGGTAGTGCTGGGACTGGCGGGTGGCCAGGTAGACCACGCTCGTCCCGTCCAGCCGCGCCAGGTGGATGGTCTCCGTGGTGTCGTCGGAGAGCCGGTCCAGGGTGGGCCGGGCCGCCGCGACGACCTCGTCGCCGTCGATGTACGAGCTCCCGACCAGCAGGGCCCGTACGCCGATGCCGTACCGCGTGCCGGTGGCGTCGGTCTCCACCCAGCCCAGGTTCACCAGCGTGCGCAGCAGCATGTAGAGGCTGGACTTGGGCAGGGAGAGGTCGTTCTGGATGTCGGCGAGGCTGTGCAGGCCCGGCCGTGCCGCGAAGTGCTCCAGCAGCAGGACGGTGCGCACCGCCGACTTCACCGGCGCCGCCGGCCCGGGGACCCCCGGCTCGGCCGGGCCGGCCGTCTCCGCTGTCGTCATACGCCTCTTCCCCTCTGGTCGGCTCTGATCGCCTCTTGTCACCCGGTGGACGCGGAAATAGAGTCCGCAGCAGCAGTGATCATTCATCCACCGGAACGGCGTTCAGAATACTGAACGGTCCAGGAGGTAGCGGGCCATGGCAGGGACACCAGTCTGGAGTGTGGACCCCCGCACCGGGAAGCAGCTCGAAGAGGTTGCGGCGGAAGCCACACCCCAGGACGTGGACCGGGCCGTGCGCGCGGCCCACCAGGCCCGCGGGGCCCTCGCCGACGCGGCCCTGCGGGCCCGTTTCCTGCGCACCGCCGCCGAGTTCCTCGACGGGGCCGGGCAGGCCGTGGTGGAGGCCGCCGACGCCGAGACCGCGCTGGGCTCCGGCCGCCTCACCGGCGAGCTGGCCCGCACCACCGGCCAGCTGCGCGCCTTCGCCGACGCCGTCGAGGAGGGCTCCCACCTCGACGTCCGGATCGACCGGGCCGACCCCTCCCTCAGCCCGCCGCGACCCGAACTGCGCCGCTACAAGGTGCCGCTGGGCGTGGTCGCCGTCTACGCCGCCTCCAACTTCCCGCTGGCCTTCTCCGTGCCCGGCGGCGACACAGCGAGCGCGCTGGCCGCGGGCTGCCCGGTGGTGGTCAAGGCCCACCCCGACCACCCGGCCACCTCCGAGCTGTGCGCCTCCCTGCTGCGCCGGGCCGCGGTGGCGTGCGGGCTGCCCGCGGAACTGGTCACCGTCCTGCACGGCTTCGACGCCGGGGTGGAGCTGGTCCGCCACCCCCTGGTGTCCGCCGCCGGGTTCACCGGTTCCGTCCGCGGCGGCCGGGCGCTGTTCGACGCGGCCGCCGCGCGGCCGGTGCCGATCCCCTTCCACGGCGAGCTCGGCTCCCTCAACCCCGTCGTCGTCACCCCGGCGGCCGCCGCCGAGCGCGCCGAGGAGATCGGCTCCGGGCTCGCGGGCTCGGTCACCCTCGGCGTGGGCCAGTTCTGCGTCAAGCCCGGCCTGGTCCTGGTCCCCGAGGGCCCCGACGGCGACCGGCTGACCGGAGCGCTCGCCACGTCCCTCGGCGAGAGCGGCCCCGGGGTCCTGCTCGACCACCGGATGCGGGAGAACTTCCTGGCCGGCGTCCGGGAACGGGCCGCCCTCCCCGGGGTCACCGCGCCCGTCGCCCCCGGTCCGGGCGGCGAGCACGCCGTCGGCGCCGGCTTCCTGAGCGTGCGGGCGGCCACCCTGCTGGAGGGCGGCGCCCACGAGGTGCTCCTGGAGGAGTGCTTCGGGCCCGTCACCGTCGTCGTCCGGTACGCCGGCCAGGGCGAGGCCGCTGCGGTCCTGGACCGGCTCGGCGGGAACCTGAGCGCCACCCTGCAGCTCTCGCGGGCCGAGACCGAGGGCGCGCCCGGACCGGCCGCCGCGCTGATCGCGCAGGTCACGGGGCTGGCCGGGCGGATCGTGGTGAACGGCTGGCCGACCGGCGTCGCGGTGGCCCCGGCCCAGCACCACGGCGGCCCGTACCCGGCGGCCACCTCGCACTCCACCTCCGTCGGCGGCACCGCGATCGAGCGGTGGCTGCGCCCGGTGGCCTACCAGTCGGTGCCCGATGCCCTGCTCCCGCCGGAGCTGCGCGAGGCCAACCCGCTGGGCCTGCCGCGCCGCGTGACCGGCACCGCGTAATTCCGTTGCCGCCCCGCCCGCCGGCGGGGCAGGCTGCGCTCCATGCCGAAGCCACAGGGGTTCACGTACGAGGTGCACAGCGACCGCACCGTCCGCATCACGCACCGGGGCCGCGCCGCGGGCACCCTGCGGGGGCCCCGGGCCGACAAGTTCCTGGCCGAGGTCGAGTCCGGTGACGCGCAGCTGGTGATGGCCCGCTGGACCGGCTCCTACAAGTTCGGCAACGAGCGCGCCGCCCGCGAGCACCCCCGCAACCGGCGCTGAAAATCCCGCCGAGGGTAAGGGAACGGCAAAGCCGCTCCGCTCGTTCTCCGGGCATGACCGCTATGACCCCTGGTTCCAACCTGCCGCTCGACACCGCCCGCGTGACGGTGGACGTGGCTGCCCCGGTGCGTCTCGACGTGTCGGGGCTCCTGCTCGCGGCGGACGGCAAGGTGCGCTCCGATGCCGACTTCATCTTCTACAACCAGCCCTCCGGGCCCGGTGTCAGCTACCGGTCCGGTGGCGGTTCGGCGCCGGACTCCATCACCGTGGACACCGGCGGGCTGCCGCCCGGCATCGAGCGGATCGTGGTCACCGCCAGCCCCGACGCCGCCGGGCAGACCTTCCAGGGCGTCGAGCCCACCGCCACCGTGCGGGACGCGGCCGGCGGCGCGGTAATCGCCACCTTCACCCCGCCGCGGCTCGGCCCGGAGACGGCCCTCGTGGTCGTGGAGATCTACCAGCGCGGCGGCGTCTGGAAGGTGCGCGCGGTCGGCCAGGGGTACGCCAACGGCCTCGCGGGCATCGCCACCGACTTCGGCGTCTCCGTGGACGAGGAGCCGGCCCCGCCGGCGGCCGCCGCCGCTCCGGTCACCCCGGCCGCTCCGGTCGCCCCGCCGGCCCCTGTCGCCCCGCCGGCCCCCGCCGCCGCTCCCGTGGGCGGCGGGAAGATCAACCTCGACAAGGGCCGGGTCAGCCTCCAGAAGAACCAGACCGTGTCCCTGGTCAAGGGCGGCCGCCCGCTGCTCTCCCAGGTCAAGATGGGGCTGGGCTGGGAGCCGGCCTACGGCGGCCGCGACATCGACCTCGACGCGTCCGTCATCGCCTACGGCCCGCAGCGCAACTTCATCGACAGCTGCTACTTCGGCAAGCTGTCGATCCTCGGCGGAGCGATCAAGCACTCGGGCGACAACCTCACGGGTGACGGCGCCGGGGACGACGAGGTGATCGTCGTGGACCTGGGCCGGCTGCCCGCCGAGGCCACCGGCCTGGTCTTCACGGTGAACTCCTTCTCCGGCCAGAAGTTCACCGAGGTCGCCAAGGCCTACTGCCGTCTGATCGACGCCGCGAGCGGGGAGGAGCTGGTCCGCTTCGACCTCACCAGTGCCGAGCCGCAGACGGGCGTGATGATGGCCAAGCTCATCAAGCAGTTCTCCGGCGAGTGGGAGATGACGGCCATGGGCGAGTTTGTGAAGTCCCGCACAGTGCGCGGCATGGTCAAGCCCGCCTCGCAGGCACTCTGAGCAGGTGGGCGGGCATATGCCGACACCCTGGAGCCGAGCGGCGCCCGTCCGGGTGATGGATGCCACGCGTAATCCGGAGGTGGCTGTCAGTGCCCGCCCGTAGCCTTGGATCCATGCAGAACACACTCCAGCCCGCGGGTCCCGCGCGCCCGTCCGCCGCTGAGGCGAACGAGGCGATACGGCACCTCGTCGAGACCTGGGACGGGGAGTGGCCCTCGGAGGCGTACGAGTTCCTGCTCGGGGAGTGGGCAGTGGCCTCCCGCGCCGAGGAGCTGGCCGCCGTCCAGTAGCCGGCCTCCCGGGGCACAGGGGTGCCCCGGGACCGCCGGTCCGGCGCCCGCGTCAGCGCGGGGAGCGCCGCCAGGGGCCGGTGATGGCGAGCATGATGCCCGGGTCCTGGATGTTGGCGTACAGGGTGCGCCCGTCCGGGGAGAAGCAGACCCCGGTGAATTCCGAGTACTCCGGCTTGTCGGCCGTCCCGATGTTGAGTTCGTTGCGCGCCAGCGGGTAGACGCGGCCCGACTCCGTGGCGCCGAGCAGGTGTTGCAGGCCCTCGCCGTCCTCGGCGATGACCAGGCCGCCGTAGGGCGACACCGTGATGTTGTCGGGGCCGTCGTACCCGCCGTCGGCGCCCGGGTCGCGGTTGACGCCGATCAGGACGACGAGCCGGATGGTGCGCCGCTTGGGGTCGTAGAACCACACCTGGCCGTCGTGCGCGGCGCCCGGGCTCTCCTCGCGCGCGTAGGAGGAGACGAAGTAGGCGCCCCCGTCGGCCCACCACATGCCCTCCAGCTTGCGGGCGCGGGTCACCGCCCCCGCCGCGAACTGCTTGCGCACCGAGAGGCTGCGGGCGTCGCGGTCGGCGACCTCCGCCCAGTCGACCCCGTACACGGTGCCGGTCTTCGTGGCGCGCGAGAGGTCGTCCACGAAACGGCCCTGGCTGTCGAAGCACTTGGCGGCGGCGAGCACCCCCGCGTCGGGGGCGAGGGTGCGCAGCCGGCCGCGCCCGTGCCGGAAGCCGTGCGGCGGGGTCCAGCGGTAGAGGAGCCCGTTGGGGCCGGAGGCGTCCTCGGTGAGGTAGGCGTGGCCCTGGCGCGGGTCGATGACGACGGCCTCGTGGGCGTAGCGTCCGAACGCCTTGACCGGCCGCGGGTCGCGGTTGGCCCGGCGGTCGTGCGGGTCGACCTCGAAGACGTAGCCGTGGTCCTTGGTCATGCCGTTCTTGCCGGCCAGGTCCTCGGTCTCCTCGCAGGTCAGCCAGGTTCCCCAGGGGGTGGCTCCGCCCGCGCAGTTGGTCGACGTACCGGCGACGCCCACCCATTCGGCGACCTCGCCGCCGCGCCGGACCTCCACGACGGTGCAGCCGCCGGAGGCGGCCGGGTCGTAGACGAGGCCCTCGGCGAGCGGTACGGGGTGCGCCCAGCCGCTGCGCGGGCCCTTCAGCTCGTGGTTGTTGACGAGGAGGGTGACTCCGTGGTGTCCCTCGAAGGCGGCGGTCCCGTCGTGGTTGGACGGGGTGCTCTCGCCGGATTCGAGGGTGGTGACCCCGCTGCGGGTGATCACGCGGTAGGTGAACCCGGCGGGCAGGGCGAGGAGTCCGGCGGGGTCGGGAAAGAGCGGCCCGTAGCCGGGGGCGTGCGGGCGGCCCTGGGCGTCGCGCGCGTCGGGCCGGGGGTCGTCGGCGGCGAGTGCCCCGGGGGCGGTGGCGAGGGCGCCGACCGTCCCGGTCAGTGCGACGCCCGCGCCGGCGATGACGGTGCGGGCGGTGAAGTCTCTGCGGCTGAGGGGCATCGGGTCTCCAGGGGTGGGGAGGTGGTGCGCCTGGCGTACGGTCGCAGGCGCACACGCTCCCGCCCGTACGTGAACGGCGGCTGAACTACCCGCGAATGCGGGCCGAGCCCTTGCCCGTCGGCGGAATGGCGGGATTGATGCGAACGCCGCCCCGGAATCGGCCTGTTGTGCACCCCCCGCCGGAACCGCCTGCGGTCCCGGCCCCGCACCCCCACCGCCGCGCCGGAGCATCCGCCCGGATCCCGCTCGCCCGCCGGAGCGCCCGTCCGGACGCCGCTCCCCCGCCCAGGCACGCGTCCGAACGCCGGGGGGCCTCCGACGGGCGCCCGGGCGGGCCGCCGCCGCGCTGGTCAGGGCTGCCGGGAGCGGGCCTTGAACGCGGCCTTCCGCGCCTCCTTCGAGGCCTTCTTGTCCGGGTGCAGCCGGCCCATGGCCTCCAGCACGTACGCGGTGGCGGGGTGCTCCACCCGCCACGCCTGCTCGAAGAAGCCGGTGTGGTGCTCCGTCAGGCTCCGCATCAGCAGCGGCAGCTCCTCGGTCTCCCCGTCGGCCGCGAGCTGCGCCGCGATGGTGTCCACCGTCAGCCAGAACACCATCATCTCGTCCGGCGCCGGTACGTCGGCCACCCCGTGCTCGGCGAGCCACACCCGGGCGAGTCCGCCGAGCTCCGGGTCGTCCAGGACGGCCCGGACCGCCGGCTCGGCCTCCGGCCCGGCCGGGGCGAGGGCCTGCTGGCAGCGCAGCCGGCGCAGCGGGGCGCCCTCGTCGTCACCGCGCGCGGCGGCCAGCAGTTCGGCGACGGCGTCCGGCAGGTCGCGTCCGGCCAGCCACTGCTCGATCTCGGCCTGGGCGGCGCCGCCCGGGTAGTAGGAGACGGCGTCGAGCAGCGCGTCGGCGCCCTTGTCGGCGAGCTCCCCGACGGCCGGGGCCTCGACCCCGGCTTCGAGCATCCGGGCGCGGACGCCGTACAGGCCGAGCGGGGTCAGCCGTACCATCCCGTACCGGGACACGTCCTCGTCGTCCTCCGGGCCCGCCCCGGCGCCCTGGCCCGCCTCCCCGGAGGCGGGTTCGTCCGCCTCGGCGAGCAGCGCCTCGTCGACGGGGCGGTACTCGACCAGCCCGATGGGCTCCAGCTGACGGAACTGGTCGTCGAGGCGCATCATCGCGTCCGAGACCTGTTCCAGGACGGCGTCGGTGGGGTCGCCCATCTCGTCGGGCACGATCATCGAGGCGGCGAGCACCGGCAGCGGCACCGGGCCCTCGCCGGCGCCGCCTTCGGTGACGGTGAGCAGGTAGAGGTTGGCGAGGACCCCGTCGAGGAAGTCCGCTTCCCGCTGGGGGTTCCAGTCGAGGCGGTCGAAGTCGATCTCGCCGCCCGCGTCGAGGGCGTCGACGAGGTCGTCCAGGTCGGGTACGGCCGCGTCCGCGAGGACGGTGTCCAGGGCGGCGAGCCACAGGTCGAGCACGTCACCGGGGGCGCCGCCGGCCAGCAGCGCGAGGTCCTCGCCGGGGGTGGCGGTGCCGTACTCGGGCTCGCCCGCCTCGGCGCCGTCGCCGCTGTCCTCCTCCGGCTCGGTGACGTCGACGAGGCCGGTGTCCACGGCGACCCGCCAGGCCTGGCTCGCGTACACGGGCGAGTCCTCGTCGGCGGTGTCGAGGCCGAGGACGCCGACGGCCTCGGGGAGCTGGTCGGGGGCGAGTTCGCCCCCGACGTCCACGCGGGTGTCGGGGCCGGCCCAGCGGGCGAGGCGTACGGCGCGGGCGAACAGCGGGGCGACGAGGGCGTCGCGGGCCAGCTCCGCATCGGAGTGCAGCCGTACCGGCGGCAGCGTGGGGTGCGGCTCTGCGGACATGGGGTGGTTCTCCTCGGACGGGACGCACGGGGCGGTGGGGCGGTTGAGCGGTGGGGTGTCCGGCCGGCGGTGTCCGGGCGGCGGGATGCCGTCCGGCCGTGTGGCCGAGAACACATGCGGACGGGCCGTCAGGCCCGTTGCGGCGACCCAGCGTAGACGCAATCGGGGTGCGCCCGGCGGCCATCACCTTTGGTTCATCCCACAGTCGGCCTCCGTATCCCCTGGAGGCCTTGACAACGTCCCTGGTCACCCAGGAAATTGACGCGCGTAGATGTACACGGGCCGTCAAGAGCCCGCACCTTCTCCTCCACACACCGGAGTTCCCGCCCATGCGCTCCTCGCATCCCCGTTCCGCCGCCGTCGCGGCCCTCGTCGCCACCGCGCTGGCCACCGGCCTGCTCGCGGGCACCGCCGACGCGGCCGAAGGCGCCGTGTCCGCCGATCCGATACGCATCCACGACATCCAGGGCACCACCCGGATCTCCCCCCTGAACGGCAAGCCGGTCGCCGACGTCCACGGCGTCGTCACGGGCGTGCGCACCTACGGCTCGCGCGGCTTCTGGATCCAGGACCCGGACGCCGACGACAACCCGGCCACCAGCGAGGGCGTCTTCGTCTTCACCGGCTCCGCCCCGACCGTCGCCGTCGGCGACGCCGTGAAGGTCTCCGGCACGGTCGGCGAGTACGTCCCGGGCGGCGCGAACTCCGGCAACCAGTCCGTCACCCAGATCGCCAAGCCGACCGTGACGGTGCTCTCCTCGGGCAACGCCCTGCCCGAGGCCACCGCGGTCAACGAGTACTCCGTCCCCGCGGAGTACGCCCCCGCGGGCGACCCGGCGGCCGGCGGCAGCGTCAACGGCCTGACCCTGGAGCCCTCCCGCTACGCCCTGGACTTCTACGAGTCCCTGGAGGGCATGAACGTCAGGATCGGCACCTCGCGCGTGGTCGGCGCCACCGACGCGTACGGCGAGCTGTGGGTGACGGTGAAGGGCTGGGAGAACGCCGCCAAGCGCGGCGGCACCGTCTACGGCTCGTACGAGTCCCAGAACACCGGCCGCCTCCAGATCCAGCAGCTCGCCCCGCTCGCGCAGCAGCCCTTCCCGGTGGCCAACGTCGGCGACAAGCTGACCGGCACCACCGAGGGCCCCCTGGACTTCAACCAGTTCGGCGGCTACACGCTGGTGGCGCGCGCCCTCGGCACGGTCAAGGCGGGCACCCTGGCCCCGGAGAAGACGAAGGCCCAGTCGCCCGGCGAGCTCGCGGTGGCCACGTACAACGTGGAGAACCTCGACCCGACCGACCCGCAGGAGAAGTTCGACAACCTCGCGAAGGCGGTCGTGACCAACCTGGCCTCGCCCGACATCGTGGCCCTGGAGGAGATCCAGGACGACAACGGCGCCAAGAACGACGGCACCGTCTCGGCCGAGCAGACGCTGACCAGGTTCACCGACGCGATCAAGGCGGCGGGCGGCCCGGCCTACCAGTGGCGCTCCGTCACCCCCGAGAACAACAAGGACGGCGGTGAGCCCGGCGGCAACATCCGCCAGGTGTTCCTGTTCAACCCGGAGCGCGTCTCCTTCACCGACCGCGCCGCGGGCGACGCGGTGACGGCGACCGGTGTGACGACCGAGCGCGGCAAGGCCGCACTGACCCACTCCCCCGGTCGGATCGACCCGGCGAACCCGGCGTGGGGCGACAGCCGCAAGCCGCTGGCCGGCGAGTTCCTCTTCCGCGGCCGCACGGTCTTCGTGATCGCCAACCACTTCGCCTCGAAGGGCGGCGACGAGGGCCTGACCTCGCACCACCAGCCTCCGGCGCGCAAGTCGGAGGAGAAGCGGCTCCTGCAGGCGCAGGCCGTCAACGGGTTCGTGAAGCAGCTGCTGGCGGTCGACAAGAACGCGGCCGTGCTCGCGGTCGGCGACATCAACGACTTCGAGTTCTCCGGCACGGCCAAGGCGCTGGAGGACGGCGGCGCGCTGTACTCGGCGATCAAGTCGCTGCCGAAGGCGGAACGTTACTCCTACGTCTACCAGGGCAACGCCCAGGTGCTGGACCAGATCCTGACCAGCCCGTCGATCAAGAACTTCGCGTACGACAGCGTGCACATCAACGCCGAGTTCTCCGCGCAGAACAGCGACCACGACCCGCAGGTGCTGCGCTTCCGCCCGTAACAGGGACCGCTGGGGCCCGGACGCCGTCCCCGTCCGGGCCCCACGAGGGGTTCAGGCCGGTCCTCGAACCGTGGGTACGGGACTTTCGGCCCTGGCGTGACGCTGGACACACAGGGGACAAAATCTTCCGGTTGTGGTGTTGAGTGTCCCCACGCCCGAACTTGCCCTCCTTGTACCCCCGCATCCCGGGAGGACCGCGTGTTCCCGTCCATGTCGCTCGCCCAGGAAATCGGCCTCGCCGTCCTCGCCGTGGCCGTCCTCGTGTGGGTCGTCGGTCTCGGCCACATGCTGTGGGACAGCCGCTTCCACCACCCGGAGCCAGGCGCCTGCGAGGGCCTGCCGGTGATCCCGTCCCAGCGCACCGCGGCCACGCACCCCATGGAGTCGGTGGAGCTGACCGAGGCGGAGGAGCGGGCCTTCGCGGGCCTGATCCGCACGATCGCCCTGAACTGACCGGGCGCCCCGCACCGACCGGGTGCCCCCCGGAACATCCCGGAACGCCCCTCGCCCCCGTGGCGCGAGGGGCGTTCCGGCGCGTCCGGGCGTCGGCGCCGGCATCGGTTGCGGGGCCGGTCACGCCCCCCGACAGTGGGAGAGGCAGCCGCCGCCCCGACCACCGGGGCCCGGGCGCCGGACGTGCGCCGCGGACGACGCGGCGGCCGCGACGGCCGCGGTCGCGGTGGCTGACGTCCCGGAGGGCACGTACCAGCTGGTGAACGTCCAGACCGGCAAGTGCGCGACCGTCGCGGGCGGGTCGACCACCGCCAACAACCACCCGCTCGTCCAGTTCGACTGCGACACCCACCCCTCGCGCCGCTGGTTCCTGCGCCTGGTGGACTGAGCGTCCGCCCCGCCGGAAACGGCGAGTGCCCTCCCGCGCACGGCGGGAGGGCACTCGGTGGTGACGTGGCGGCAGACGGGCGCTGCCCGCGGCGTCAGTTGTGGCTGTGCAGGACCTCGTTGAGGCCGCCCCAGTTCGCCTTGTACGGGCGGGCCTCGACGGCGCCGGTGACCGAGTTGCGGCGGAAGAGGATGTTGTCGGCGCCGGAGAGCTCCAGGGCCTTGACGATCTGGCCGTCCGGGAGGGTCACCCGGGTGCCGGCGGTGACGTAGAGGCCGGCCTCGACGACGCACTCGTCGCCGAGCGCGATGCCGATGCCCGCCTCGGCGCCGACCAGGGTGCGCTCGCCGATCGAGATGATCTGCTTGCCGCCGCCCGAGAGGGTGCCCATGGTGGACGCGCCGCCGCCGATGTCGGAGCCGTCGCCGACGACGACGCCCGCGGAGATGCGGCCCTCGACCATGGAGGTGCCCAGGGTGCCGGCGTTGAAGTTGACGAAGCCCTCGTGCATGACGGTGGTGCCCTCGGCGAGGTGCGCGCCGAGGCGGACGCGGTCGGCGTCGGCGATGCGCACGCCCTTGGGGGCGACGTAGTCGGTCATGCGCGGGAACTTGTCGATCGAGGTGACCTGGAGGTGCAGGCCCTCGGCGCGCGCGTTCAGCCGGACGGTCTCGACCTGGTCGACGGCGACGGGGCCGAGCGAGGTCCAGGCGACGTTGGTGAGCAGGCCGAAGACGCCGTCCAGGTTCTGGCCGTGCGGCTTGACCAGGCGGTGGCTCAGCAGGTGCAGGCGCAGGTACGCGTCGTGCGCGTCCAGCGGCTTGTCCTCCAGGGAGGCGATGACGGTGCGGACGGCTACGACCTCGACCCCGCGGACCGCGTCCGAGCGGATGGCCTTGGCCGCGGCGGCGCCGAGGAGCTCCACGGCCTGCTCGGCGGTGAGGCGCTCGGTGCCGGCCGGGCCGGGCGCGTCGGCCAGCTCGGGGGCGGGGAACCAGGTGTCGAGGACGGTGCCGTCGGCGGTGATGGTGGCAAGTCCGGCGGCGACGGCGCCGGTGGTACGCGTAGCAGTCATGCCCGAAACCTAACCGGCGACGGGCCGCGGTCGCGAACCGGTCTCATGTGCCGGGCGCGCGGCGTGTCGCTGCGCGCGCCGCCGGGCGGCGCGCGCCTCGGTGCGGTGCCGGGCCAGGACGACCGCGCCGGCGCCCGCCGCCAGGGCGGCGCACAGCGGCCACAGGAGGCCGGGGGCGGCCGCGTACACGGCCCCGCCGGCGGGCGGGGCGAGGACGGTCCCGCTGACCGAGACCCCGGCGTACAGGCTCTGGAAGCGGCCGACGGCGTGCTCGGGCGCCTGGTCGGCGACGTAGGCGGTGGCGGTGGTCTTGTAGAGGATCTCGCCGAGGCTGAGCAGCACCATCATGGCGACGGCGGTCGCCGCGCCGGCGCCGAGGAGCAGGGCCGCGTACCCGGCGCCGACGAGGACGAGTCCGCTTCCGATGACCGCCAGCGGCGGCCGGTCGCGCAGGGCGACGGCGGCGGGCAGTTCCAGCAGCAGGATGACGGCTCCGTTGAGGGCGATGATCAGCCCGAAGGCCCGTACGTCGAGGCCGTGGTCGGCGAGGTAGACGGGGAAGAGGGAGTACTGCTGGCGGTAGACCACGTCCACGACCAGGACCGCGCCGAGCAGCACCGGCACCGCGGGGCGCGCCCGCAGCTCCGCCCACACGCCGCCGCGGCCCTGACCCCCGTCCGGGGCCGCGGCGGGTGTGCGGGCGGCGCCGCGCGCCGGGACGACGCGGGCGGTCCAGGCGGCGAAGAAGAGGGTGCCGAGGCCGTCTGCGAGGAAGAGCCAGTCGTACGAGAGCCCGGAGGCGAGCAGGGCGCCCAGCGGCGGGCCGAGGGTGAAGCCGCCGTTGGAGACGGCGCGGACGACGGCGAAGGCCTGGCGGCGGGCCCCCTCGGGGACGGTGACGGCGACCAGGGCGGAGTTCGCCGCGCGGATGACGCCCGAGGCGTACTGGGCCACCGTCAGGGCGGCGTACAGCAGCGGGGTGGGCAGCGCGGGGAAGGCCATCAGGGCGAGCCCGCCGAGGGCGGAGGCGGCGAGCAGCACCCGGCGGTGGCCGAAGCGGTCGCCGTACCAGCCGCCCGTGAAGTTGCCGGCGACGAGTCCGATGCCGCCGATGCCGGTGGCCAGGCCCGCCTGGGCGGCGCCGAGGCCGCGGGGGCCGGTCAGGTAGAGGAAGACGAAGACGAAGGTGAAGCTGACGACGGCGTTGACGAAGACCCCCGCGGCCAGCAGCCACACGACCCTCGGTACGTCCTTGAACCCCTGCAAGCCCCGCAGCACACCCGTGTCCCCCGTATCGGTCCGTAGTGAGTTCCTTTTGGGAACGGACTATGTCAGCATGACAGCCTTGGGTCAACGGACAAAGGAGTTCCCATGGCCCAGCGCACGCACCTCGGTGACGCGGACTGCTCCATCGCCCAGGCCCTCGACGTCGTGGGCGACTGGTGGACGCTGCTGATCGTGCGGGACACGGCGCGCGGCCTGTACCGCTTCGAGGAGCTCCAGCGCGAGCTGGGAGTGTCCCGGAAGGTGCTCGCCGAGCGGCTGAAGCTGCTGGTCGAGGCCGGGGTGCTGACGCGCGAGCCGTACCAGGAGCGCCCGGTGCGGCACGAGTACCGGCTGACCCCGCGCGGGCGGGGGCTGCTGCCGGTCCTGGTGGCCCTCCAGGACTGGGGAGACACCTGGGTCCTGGGAGAGGGAGAGATGACGGCGACGACCGAGGAGTCCTCGAAGGAGGCCGTACGGGTCCACGCGCTGCGCGGCACCCGGCTGCCGGAGCTGCTGCTGCCGGACCGTTTCGGCGAGCTCCGCGACCCCGTGGCGGACACCCCGTTCACCGTCCTGTACTGCTTCCCCGGCGGGTACGCCCGGGCCGAGTCCTACCCGCCCGGGTGGGCCGGGATCCCCGGCGCGAAGGGCTGCACGCTCGAATCGTGCACGTTCCGCGACCAGTTGGCGGAGTTCACCGCCGCCGGCGCCACCGTGCACGGCGTCTCCACCCAGCGGCCGGACGAACAGCGGGAGTTCGCCGAGCAGGAGCGGCTGCGCTTCCCGCTGCTGTCGGACGCCGGGCTGGACCTGGTGACGGCGCTGCGGCTGCCGACGTTCCGCGCGGCGGGGGTGAGCCGGATCAAGCGGCTGACGCTGGTCGTGGACCGGGAGCGGGTGGTGCGGGAGGTCTTCTACCCGGTGACCGACATCGAGGCCGGCGTCGCGGCGGCACTGGCGGCCGTGCGCTCCGCGGGCTAGCCGGACCGCTCGGGCTGCGGGGGCCCGCCGCTGCGCGGGGCTAGGTCCCCCACCCGCCCTTCGCCCGTTCCCCGGGGCTGCGCCCCGGACCCCCTGGGGGCTCCGCGCCCAGACCCCCGCGCCTCAAACGCCGGCGGGGCTGGAATTTGCCGGCCGTCGGCGGCAGCTTCAGCCCCGTCGGCGACTGAGGCGAGAACGGTTGACGGTCGGGGAGGGGCGAGCCCCGCGCAGCGGCACCGTGCCCGGTCCGGGCGCCCAGGCGCGGGCTACGCGGGGTGCAGGACGCGGGTCAGGATCTCGCGGGCCGGGCCCTCCTCGTACGGGGTGCCCGTCAGGAGGACCTGGAGGCTGATGCCGTCCATCACCGCCACCAGGGCCCGCGCCGTGAGCGGATCGGTGTGCTCCGCCAGGGCGTCGGCCACGGACTCGCACCACCGCGCCGCGACCGGCCGCAGCGCCGGCCGCCGCAGGGCGGCCAGGTAGAGCTCGTACTCCAGCTCCACCCGCCCCCGGTCGGCCTCCAGGGCCTCCCCCAGCAGCCGCGCCAGCGCACCGGCGAGGTCCTCGCCCTCGCGGAGCACCAGCGCGGGCGCGTACGCCTCGCTCGCCTGCCGCAGGGCGGCGACCAGCAGGTCGTCCAGGGTCTTGAAGTGGTACGTCGTCGAGCCCAGCGGCACGTCCGCCTCCGCCGCCGCGCTGCGGTGGCTGAGCCCCGCGATCCCCTTGGCCCCCACCACCCGGATCGCGGCGTCGATGATCCGCTGCCTGCGGTCGGGGTCGTAGCGGCGCGCCCCGGCGGCCATCAGTGGGCCGCCCCGCCCAGGTTCAGCAGCACCACGCCGCCGATGACCAGCGCGATCCCGGCGATCTTCGCGGCGGTGGCGGTCTCGCCCAGGAACACCATCCCTATCGCGGCGATGGCGGCGGTGCCGACCCCGGCCCAGATCGCGTACGCCGTGCCCACCGACATCGACTTCAGCGTCTGGGCGAGGAGGGTGAAGGCGATGACGTAGCCCACCAGGGTGCCCAGCGAGGGCCACAGCCGGGTGAAGCCGTCGCTGTACTTCATGGCGGTGGTCCCCGCGACCTCCGCGGCTATGGCCATGGCGAGCAGTACGTAGGGCATGTGTACGACAGTACACATCGATCGGCCGATGCGTACAGATGTACACACGCACGGACGGTCACAGTCCCGCCCGACGGAGCTACGGTGGCCCCCTCAGGGGACGGGGGCCGCTCATGGCGCAGCATTGGACCCACGCGGGCGGCGGCTGGCTGCCCCCTCGACGGCCCCGGCCCGGCGTGGTGCCGCTACGGCCCCTGGGGCCCGGGGAAATCCTCGGCGGCGCGGCCGCCACCCTGCGCCGGTACGGGGGAACCCTGTGCGGCGCGCTGCTCCTCGGCCAGCTCGCGGGGGCCCTGGTGGTCGCCGCGGCGGCCGGGGCGGCCACCCTGGCCTCCCTCAGCCGCGGCTCCGGGAGCCGGGTCTTCGTCTGGACCCTGTTCCCGGCGGCGGCCCTGTTCCTGCTGTTCACCTGCGCCCTGGCCACCGCCCTGATCGCGGTGCTGCTGCGCCCGGCGGTGCTCGGCCGTGCCGTGACCGTACCGGGACTGCTGCGGGCCGCGCTGACCCGGACCCCGGCCGTCCTCGGGGCGCAGCTGCTGGCGCTGTGCGCCGCGACGGCCCCGGTCGTGGGGGCCGGCGCCGCCGGGCTGCCGGTGCTCGCGCTGCTGCCGCTGCTGCCGGTGGCCCTCTGGCTCGGGGTGCTGTTCGCGCTGGCGCCCACCGCCGCCGGGTACGAGGGGCTGCGACCGGTGGCGGCGCTGCGGCGTTCGGCGCGCCTGGTGCGGGGCGCGTGGTGGCGGACCCTCGGGGTGACGGCTCCGGCGGTGGCGTTCACCTGCGCGGCCGGGTACGCGTTGCAGGCCTGGTTCGGCCCGGCGGGGGCGCTGTCGGCGCTGGTGCTGCTGCCGGCCTTCCCGCAGCTGCCCGCCGGGCTGCTCTACGTGGACCGGCTGATCCGCCGCGAGCACCTCGCCGAGGCGCTCGCGACGGACGCGGCGGACACGTAGCCGTTCGGCCTTCAGCCGAGGGTGAACCAGGCCGCGCGGGACTTCTTCCACTCCGGGTGCGTGAGGTCCTTGGCCTCGATGCCGTCGCCGTACAGGTCGGCGGAGCCGCTGTCGGTGAGGAGCTGGACCCGGGCGCCGGGGGCGTTCAGGTCCGGCACCTCCACGATGGCCTCCCAGCCGCCGGGGTCGGTGGTGGGCAGGTCGGCGCGCTTGACGGGGGCGTGGCCGGGGACGCCGTCCCACTGGTAGAGGGCGTACGGGTCGGAGTTGTCGTCCGCCGCCCAGGAGCCCGCCAGGATCAGGTACTGGTTCGCGGCGTTCTTCCTGACGTCCCGCACCGACAGTCCGCCGAGGTCGAGCTCGACGCCCGCGCCGAAGACGGCCTTGGCGCCGCTCGACAGCACCTGGTCGAAGTTGGTGACCGGCACCAGCAGGGCCTTGCCACCCGGCACGGCCGGGGCGAGCGGGGCGCGGAAGCCGAGGTAGGCGGTGGTGGTGGAACCGGGCGCGAACTCCAGGCCCTCCACGTTGAACCCGTCGATCTGCTTCGGCGCCTCCCCGGCCGCGGTGCCGGCCGCGAAGCCGTACCGGTTGCCGTTCGCGGTGTCCCAGGCGACGAGGTCCTCGCGGAGCTTCTTGTACGAGCGCCCGTACGCGAGCTGCGTGCCCGGTCCGGAGCCGTTGACGGTGGTGGTGAACACCGTGTTGCGGGGCGCCTTGTACTCGCCGTCCTTGTTGTTGCCGAGGGAGCCCGTCCAGTAGATGGTGTCCCCGATCCGGGTGGCGCCCTCGATGTCCACCTCCTTGGTGACGCCCAGCTGGGAGCTGAAGTCCCAGGTGCGCACGGGGGCGGCGGAGCGGGAACGGTCGTACAGGCGCAGCACGTTGTTCTCGTCGTCGGCGACGACGGTGTAGCCGCCGCCGACGTCCACGGCGGCCGAGGAGTCGCCGGCGCCGCTGAAGTAGCGGGCGTCGGCCGGGTTCTGGACGGGGGCGGACGCGGCGTAGGAGAGGGTCTTGGTGGCGGTCTTGCCGCCGAGCCCGGTGACCTTGATCGTCAGGGTGGTGTAGCCGCGGGCGTGCGCGGTGACGGCCAGCTGCCGTACGGCCCCGCTGCCGGTGACGGTGACGTCCCCGGTGCCGGCGACGGAGGCCCTGCTGGAGGCCGAGGCGCTGACGGTCAGCGCGGAGGCGTCGGCGCCGCTCTGTCCGACGGTGACGCCGACGCTCTGGTCGCCGACCCCGTTCACGGAGCCGGACAGGTACCCGGCGGACAGCGAGATGGTCGGGGTCCCGTAGCTGACCGCGTGCGCGGGCATGACCGTCGCGGCGACGATCAGTGCGGCGGTGCCCGCGGTACCGGCGATGCCGAGCTGCTTCTTCAAGGTGGCGTCCTCTCCCTCACGGCGTCACGCTGTGACGGCCGTCGAGAAGGTTCGGCCACCGTGGCCAACTCCCGGTGCACGTCACGCGTCGGCCCGGAGAACCCCGGAGAACGGGGAGGGCCCCCGGCACGACCGTGCCGGGGGCCCTCACGCCGGGGCGCCGCTCAGACGTTGAAGCCGAGCGCGCGCAGCTGCTCACGGCCGTCGTCCGTGATCTTGTCCGGGCCCCACGGGGGCATCCAGACCCAGTTGATGCGGAGTTCGTTGACGATGCCCTCGGTCGCCGACTTCGCCTGGTCCTCGATGACGTCCGTCAGCGGGCAGGCCGCCGAGGTGAGCGTCATGTCGAGGGTGGCGATGTTCGCGTCGTCGATGTGGATGCCGTAGATCAGGCCCAGGTTGACGACGTCGATGCCCAGCTCGGGGTCGACCACGTCGTAGAGGGCCTCGCGGACCTCCTCCTCGGTGGCCGGCTTGATCGACGCCTCGGGCGTCGCGTTCTCGGTCATGCCGTCTTCCTCTCCGCGTCGCCCAGCACCTGGGCGGTCGCGTCCTTCCACGCCATCCAGCTCAGCAGAGCACACTTCACGCGCGCGGGGTACTTGGAGACGCCGACGAACGCGACCGCGTCCTCCAGCACCTCTTCCATCTCCTCGTCCGGTTCCAGCTTGCCCTTGGACTGCATCAGCTCCAGGAACACGCCCTGGATCTTCTGCGCCTCGGCCAGCTCCTTGCCGACGAGCAGCTCGTTGAGCACGGACGCGCTGGCCTGGCTGATGGAGCAGCCCTGGCCCTCGTAGGAGACGTCGGTGAGCGTCTGCCCGTCGTACTTCACGCGGAGCGTGATCTCGTCGCCGCACGTCGGGTTGACGTGGTGCACCTCGGCGTCGCCGTCGCGCAGGCCGCGCCCGTGCGGGTGCTTGTAGTGGTCCAGGATGAGTTCCTGGTACATCGAATCCAGCTTCACAGCCTCGTCCTCGCCGCCTTCGTCAGCCGAAGAAGTTCCGTACGTGCTCCAGCCCGTCGATCAGCGCGTCGACCTCGGCGGGAGAGGAGTACAGGTAGAAAGACGCTCGCGTGGTCGCGGGAATTCCGTACCGGAGGCACACGGGGCGTGCGCAGTGGTGTCCCACGCGGACCGCGATGCCCTGCTCGTCCAGTACCTGGCCCACGTCGTGCGGATGGATGTCGCCGAGCGTGAAGGAGATCGCCGCGCCGCGGTCCTCGGCCGTGGTGGGGCCGATGATCCGCAGGTCGGGCACCTCCAGGAGGCGCTTGACCGCGTACTCGGTGATCGCGTGCTCGTGCGCCGCGATGTTCTCCATGCCGATCGAGGTCAGGTAGTCCACGGCCGCGCCGAGGCCGACGGCCTGGGCGATCGGGGGCGTGCCGGCCTCGAACTTGTGGGGCGCCGGGGCGTACGTGGAGGAGTGCATCGAGACGGTCTCGATCATCTCGCCGCCGCCGAGGAACGGGGGCAGGTCCTCCAGGAGCTCCTGGCGGCCCCACAGGACGCCGATGCCGGTCGGGCCGCACATCTTGTGGCCGGTGAAGGCCACGAAGTCGGCGCCGAGGGCCTGGACGTCCAGCGGCATGTGCGGAGCGGCCTGCGAGGCGTCGATCAGCACCAGCGCGCCGACCTCCTGCGCGCGGCGGACGATCGCCTCGACCGGGTTGACGGTGCCCAGGATGTTGGAGACCAGCGTGAAGGAGACGATCTTCGTCTTCTCCGTGATGACCTCTTCGATGGTGGACAGGTCGAGCCGGCCGTCGTCGGTGAGGCCGAACCACTTCAGCTTCGCGCCGGTGCGCTGCGAGAGCAGCTGCCACGGGACGATGTTGGAGTGGTGCTCCATCTCCGTGATGGCGATCTCGGTGTCACGGTCGACCCGGTAGGGCTCGTCGGCCCAGCCGAGCATGTTCGCGACGAGGTTGAGCGACTCCGAGGCGTTCTTGGTGAAGATGACCTCGTCGCGGCTCGGCGCGTTGATGAAGGCGGCGACCTTGTCGCGGGCGCCCTCGTACAGTGCCGTGGCCTCCTCGGCCAGCACGTGCACGCCGCGGTGGACGTTGGCGTTGTGCCGCTCGTAGTAGGCGTTCAGCGCGTCGAGCACCTGGCGCGGCTTCTGCGAGGTCGCCGCGTTGTCCAGGTAAACGATCTTCTTCCCGTCGTGGACCACACGATCCAGCAGGGGGAAGTCCTTGCGGATCGCCTCGATGTCGAGGAGGCCAGGCAGCTGTGTCACGCGGTCGCGCCACCCTTCACGTACTTGTCGTAGCCCTCGTTCTCCAGCTGGTCGGCGAGCTCGGCGCCGCCGGACTCGGCGATGCGGCCGTTCGCGAACACGTGCACGAAGTCGGGCTTGATGTAGCGCAGGATGCGCGTGTAGTGGGTGATCAGCAGGGTGCCGACCTCACCGCCCTCGCGGACGCGGTTGACGCCCTCGGAGACGATGCGCAGGGCGTCGACGTCCAGGCCGGAGTCCGTCTCGTCGAGGATCGCGATCTTCGGCTTGAGGAGCTCCAGCTGGAGGATCTCGTGGCGCTTCTTCTCACCGCCGGAGAAGCCCTCGTTGACGTTGCGCTCGGCGAAGGCCGGGTCCATCTGGAGCTGCTCCATCGCGGACTTGACCTCCTTCACCCAGGTGCGCAGCTTGGGGGCCTCGCCGCGGATGGCGGTGGCGGAGGTGCGCAGGAAGTTGGAGACCGAGACGCCGGGGACCTCGACCGGGTACTGCATGGCGAGGAAGACGCCGGCGCGGGCGCGCTCGTCGACGGACATCTCCAGGACGTCCTCACCGTCGAGGGTCACGGTGCCACCGGTGATGGTGTACTTCGGGTGACCGGCGAGGGAGTACGCCAGGGTGGACTTGCCGGAGCCGTTGGGGCCCATGATGGCGTGCGTCTCACCCTGCTTGACCGTCAGGTCGACACCCTTGAGGATCTCGCGGGCGCCGTTCTCGGCCTCGACGGAGACGTGCAGGTCGTGGATTTCAAGCGTTGCCATGGGTACCTCAGGACTCCTGGGTGAGGGAGACGAGCACGTCGTCCCCTTCGATCTTGACGGGGTAAACGGGGACGGGGCGCGTCGCGGGCAGACCGGAGGGCTTGCCGGTGCGCAGGTCGAAGGCCGACCCGTGCAGCCAGCACTCGATCATGCAGTCCTCGACCTCACCCTCCGAGAGCGAGACGTTCGCGTGCGAGCAGATGTCGTTGATCGCGAAAACCTCCCCCTCGGTGGAGACGATGGACACCGGCGTGCCGTCGAGTTCCACCCGCTTGGGGGTGTTCTCCTCCAGCTCGCTCAGCGCACAGGCCTTGACGTACGTCATCAGACGGCCGCCGCCAGCTCGGCCTCGATCTTGGTGATGAGGCGCTCCTCGATGTCCGCGACACCGATCTGCTGGACGAGCTCGGCGAAGAAGCCGCGGACGACCAGGCGGCGGGCCTCGTGGGCCGGGATGCCGCGGGCCTGGAGGTAGAAGAGCTGCTCGTCGTCGAAGCGGCCGGTCGCGGAGGCGTGGCCGGCGCCGACGATCTCGCCGGTCTCGATCTCGAGGTTCGGCACCGAGTCGACGCGCGCGCCGTCCGTGAGGACGAGGTTGCGGTTCATCTCGTAGGTGTCGGTGCCCTCGGCGGTCTTCTCGATGAGCACGTCACCGATCCAGACGGCGTGGGCGTCCTGGCCCTGGAGCGCGCCCTTGTAGACCACGTTGGACTTGCAGTGCGGGGCGTCGTGGGTGACCAGGAGGCGGTGCTCCTGGTGCTGGCCCGCGTCCGTGAAGTACACGCCGAGCATCTCGGCCTCGCCGCCGGGGCCCGCGTAGCTGACGCGCGGGTGCAGACGGACCAGGTCGCCGCCGAAGGTCACGACGACGGACTTGAAGACGGCGTCGCGGCCGACGAGGGCGTTGTGCTGCGAGGTGTGGACCGCGGTGTCGTCCCAGTCCTGGACGGACACGAAGGTCACCTTGGCGCCGTCGCCGACGAGGATGTCGACGTTGGCGGCGCGGACGCCGTCGCCGGTGTGGTCGATCACGATGATCGCCTCGGCGAAGGGCTTGATGTCGAAGACGGTGTGCCCGAAGGTCGTGCCGCCCTCACCGTGGAGCGCGACCCGGATGGGCTCGGCGAGCACGGTCTCCTTGGGCACGGTGACGACCGTGGCCTTGGCGAACGAGGAGAAGGCCTGCGCGGCGACGCGGTCGACGGGGGTTCCGGCCTTGCCGATCCGCTCGTCGTCGCGCTCGACGGACTCGACCGTCACGCCCTCGGGGGCGTCGATCTGGGCCTTCATGGTGCCGTTGGCGACCGCGGTGCCGTCGTGCAGGCCCTTGAGGCGGGCCAGCGGGGTGAACCGCCACTCCTCCTCGCGGCCGTTCGGGACGGGGAAGTCGGCCACGTCGAAGGACGGGGGCGCGCTCATCCGGGTGGCGACGGTGGACTCGGCGGCCACCGCGATCGCGCCGGCGGTGGTGGAGCCCGCCGGAATGTTCTGAGCCTCAGCCATGGCTGTCGTCTTGCTCTCTTCCATACGTGTGACGAATGTGCTGCGGGACGGGGGCGGCCGCGGGGGCGGCCGCCGTCGGACTAGCCGACCGAGCCCTCCATCTGCAGCTCGATGAGCCGGTTGAGCTCCAGCGCGTACTCCATCGGCAGCTCCTTCGCGATCGGCTCGACGAAGCCGCGCACGATCATCGCCATGGCCTCGAACTCGGTGAGCCCGCGCTGCATCAGGTAGAAGAGCTGGTCGTCGGAGACCTTGGAGACGGTGGCCTCGTGGCCCATCGTCACGTCGTCCTCGCGGACGTCCACGTAGGGGTAGGTGTCCGAGCGGGAGATGGTGTCGACGAGGAGCGCGTCGCACAGCACGTTGGACTTGGAGCCCGCGGCGCCTTCGCCGATCTCGACCAGACCGCGGTAGGAGGTGCGGCCGCCGCCTCGCGCCACCGACTTGGAGACGATGTTGGAGGAGGTGTTCGGCGCCATGTGGACCATCTTGGAGCCGGCGTCCTGGTGCTGGCCCTCGCCCGCGAAGGCGATGGACAGGGTCTCGCCCTTGGCGTGCTCGCCCATCAGGTAGACGGCCGGGTACTTCATGGTGACCTTGGAACCGATGTTGCCGTCGATCCACTCCATGGTCGCGCCCTCGTACGCCACGGCGCGCTTGGTGACCAGGTTGTAGACGTTGTTCGACCAGTTCTGGATGGTCGTGTAGCGGCAGCGGCCGCCCTTCTTCACGATGATCTCGACCACGGCGCTGTGCAGCGAGTCCGAGGAGTAGACCGGGGCGGTGCAGCCCTCGACGTAGTGGACGTAGGCGTCCTCGTCGACGATGATCAGCGTCCGCTCGAACTGGCCCATGTTCTCCGTGTTGATGCGGAAGTAGGCCTGGAGCGGGATGTCCACGTGGACACCCTTGGGGACGTAGATGAAGGAGCCGCCCGACCACACGGCGGTGTTCAGCGACGCGAACTTGTTGTCGCCGACCGGGATGACCGTGCCGAAGTACTCCTGGAAGAGCTCCGGGTGCTCCTTGAGCGCGGTGTCCGTGTCGAGGAAGATGACGCCCTGCTCCTCCAGGTCCTCGCGGATCTGGTGGTAGACGACCTCGGACTCGTACTGGGCCGCGACACCGGCGACGAGGCGCTGCTTCTCCGCCTCCGGGATGCCGAGCTTGTCGTACGTGTTCTTGATGTCCTCGGGCAGGTCCTCCCAGGAAGCGGCCTGCTTCTCGGTGGAGCGCACGAAGTACTTGATGTTGTCGAAGTCGATGCCGGAGAGGTCGGAGCCCCACATCGGCATGGGCTTCTTGCCGAACAGCTTGAGGCCCTTGAGGCGGAGGTTCAGCATCCACTCCGGCTCGGACTTCTTCGCCGAGATGTCGCGGACGACGTCCTCGGACAGACCCCGCTTGGCGGCGGCGCCGGCCGCGTCGGAGTCGGCCCAGCCGTACTCGTAGTTGCCCAGACCCTCGAGCTCAGGGTGAGCAGTCTCCGTGGTCATGCGGGGTTCCTCCCGGCCGTACTTGCAGATGCTGATGTGTCGGTCTGTGTCGCGCTTCGCGGGATGAACGTGGTGCACACCCCGTCGCCGTGGGCGATCGTGGCGAGGCGCTGCACATGCGTCCCGAGCAGGCGGGAGAAGACCTCGGTCTCCGCCTCGCAGAGCTGCGGGAACTGCTCGGCGACGTGTGCGACCGGGCAGTGGTGCTGACAGAGCTGTTCACCGCTGTGCGGACCGGGAGCGCTCTTCGCCGTAGCAGCGTACCCGTCCGCGGTCAACGCCTTGGCCAGGGCCTCGGTACGGGCCCCGGGGGCTGCCGCCTCCACGGCTTCCCGGTAGCTCCGCGCCTGCGTCTCCATCCGCGCCCTCGCGAAGGCGGCGACGGCCGCCTCGCCCTTGTCGCCGCCGCCGACGGACTGCGCGATCCAGCGCAGGGCGTCCGCGGCGAGGGTGTCGTAGGACTGGTCGAAGGCGTCCCGGCCGCAGTCGGTCAGCGCGAAGACCTTGGCGGGCCGGCCCCGGGTGCGCGCGCCGTACACGCGCTGCTCACGGGGTGCGACCACGTCGTCGGCGACGAGCGTGTCGAGGTGGCGGCGGACGGCGGCCTGGGTGAGGCCGAGGCGCTGCGCGAGGTCGGCGACGGTGGAGGGGCCGTGGTCCAGGATGGACCGCGCGACCCGGTTGCGGGTTGACCGCTCCCCGGTCGCGAGCTCCCCCTGGGGGGCCTCGCTCATCCGTTCGCCGTTTTTCACAACGCCATTGTTGCGTAATTAGGGGAGCCCCGACAAGCCGTGACGGACGCCACGCCCGGTGGCGTCCATCACTAAGGGTTACCTTATTTATCTACGGAGAGTTAATCGGAGGATGGAATTCCGCTTTCATTCCCGCCCGGAGGAGCCGCGTCCGCCGACCGGTGTTCGAATCGATTCCGCCTTTCCGGCCCGGTCCACCCCGGGGCGGAGGCCCTCTTCCCCGCCTCCGTAGACTCAGTCACCATGAGCAACGACCCCGCCGTGGAAATCCGCGGACTGGTGAAGCGGTACGGCCCCAAAACGGCGGTGGACGGCCTCGACCTCACCGTCCCGCGCGGCTCCGTCACCGCCGTCCTCGGCCCCAACGGCGCGGGCAAGACCACCACGGTGGAGACCTGCGAGGGCTACCACCGCCCCGACGCCGGCACCGTCCGCGTCCTCGGCCTCGAGCCGGTCGCCCAGGCCGAACGGCTGCGCCCGCGCATCGGCGTGATGCTCCAGTCGGGTGGCGTCTACTCCGGCGCCCGCGCGGTGGAGATGCTGCGCCACATGGCGAAGCTGTACGCCGACCCCCTCGACGTCGACACCCTCGTGGAACGCCTCGGCCTCGGCGGCTGCGGCCGCACCGCCTACCGACGGCTCTCCGGCGGCCAGCAGCAGCGGCTCGCCCTCGCCATGGCCGTCGTCGGCCGGCCCGAGCTGGTCTTCCTGGACGAGCCCACCGCCGGCCTCGACCCCCAGGCCCGCCGCGCGACCTGGGACCTCGTACGCGAACTGCGCGCCGACGGCGTCACCGTCGTCCTCACCACCCACCACATGGACGAGGCCGAGCAGCTCTGCGACGAGGTCGCCATCGTGGACGCGGGCAAGGTCATCGCGCACGGCAGCCCCGAGCAGCTGTGCCGCGGCGGCGCCGAGAACACCCTGCGCTTCACCGGCCGCCCCTCCCTCGACCTCCCCTCCCTGCTCAAGGCCCTGCCCGACGGCACCCAGGCCGCCGAGCTCACCCCCGGCGCCTACCGGGTCACCGGCGACGTGGACCCGCAGCTGCTGGCCACCGTCGCCTCCTGGTGCGCCCAGCACGGGGTCATGCCCGACAGCCTCTCCGTGGAGCGGCACACCCTCGAAGACGTCTTCCTGGAGCTGACCGGTAAGGAGCTGCGCGCATGAGCGCCGGTACGTTCTCCCCCCGGCCGGGGGCCGCGCCGGTGTCGCGGATGATCTGGGCGCAGACCGCGCTGGAGACCCGGATGCTGCTGCGCAACGGGGAGCAGCTGCTGCTGACCGTGATCATCCCGGCGCTGCTGCTGACCCTCTTCTCCGCCGTCGACATCGTCGACACGGGAGAGGGGAAGCGCGTCGACTTCCTGGCGCCGGGCGTCCTCGCGCTCGCCGTGATGTCCACCGCCTTCACCGGCCAGGCCATCGCCACCGGCTTCGACCGCCGCTACGGGGTGCTCAAGCGGCTCGGGGCCTCCCCGCTGCCGCGCCGGGCGCTGATGACCGCCAAGACCCTGTCGGTGCTGGTCACCGAGGTGCTCCAGGTGGCCCTGCTGACGGTGATCGCCCTCGCGCTGGGCTGGTCCCCGCACGGGAACCCGCTGTCGGTCGCGGTGCTGCTGCTGCTCGGCACGGCCGCGTTCTCCGGGCTCGGCCTGCTGATGGCGGGGACCCTCAAGGCCGAGGTGACCCTCGCCGCGGCCAACCTGGTGTTCCTGCTGCTGCTGGTCGGCGGCGGGGTGATCGTGCCGCTGGAGAAGTTCCCCGAGGCGGTGCGGTCCGTGCTCGGCCTGCTGCCGGTCTCGGCACTGTCCGACGGGCTGCGCGCGGTGCTCCGCGACGGGGCCGCGCTGCCCTGGGGCGACGCGGCCGTACTCGGCGTCTGGGCGGTCCTCGGGCTCGGCGCCGCCGCGAAGTGGTTCCGGTGGGAGTGATCCGGTCCGGCGGGTCCGGCCCGCTCCACCGGGAGTGAATCGGCGTCCCGGATCGTTGGCCCGGCGGGAGGATGACCAGCCTCCGCACATCGCAACGCCGGGGGGCACGGCATGGAGCAGCGGGAGGCCGCGCTGCGGCTGGACGGACAGTGGGCGCGGATCCGGTCGGGGGACGAGCCGGCCGGGCCCGCCGAGAGCGAGCGGCTGCTGCGGGAGCTGATCGGCGCGCTGCGCGGGCCCGCGCGGACCGACCCCGAGTGCGCCGCCCGGCTCGGGCTGCGCCTGGGCGACCTCGCGGCACGCCGGTTCGGGGGCGGCGACCGGGCCGGGGCGCTGGCCGCCGTCGAGGAGGGGCTCGGGTACGCGCGGCGGGCCGCGCCGCACGCGCCGGAGTTCGCCCGCTGGTACGCCCGGGGGCTGATCAACCAGGGGGTCTGGCTGGCGTGGCCGCTGAGCGACGGGGCCCGCCTGCCCCGGCACCCGCTGGGCGCGGGCGGCGAGAGCGGCCCGGGGGCGATGGAACGGGCGGCCGGCGAGCGCGCCCGTGACGTGACGCGGGCCGCCGTGGAGGTCTGGGCCGGGCTGGACCAGGAGGACCCGGTCAACCGGCGGGGTCTCGCGCAGGCCAAGGTGTTCCTCGCGGACCGGCTGGCGGAGCTGGGCTCCGCGACGCAGGCGGTCGCCTGGGCGGTGGACGCCGAGGCCGGGTTCCGCCGGCTGCTGCTCGCGGACCCCGGGCCCGAGGCGGCGCAGGAGGCCGGGGAGGCCCTGGACCACATCGGCCGCCAGCTGGAGCTGCGGCTGCGCTTCCTGGGCTTCGACGCGCTGGCGGGGCTCCGGGCCGACGGGCTGCTGCCGGAGCGGCTGCTGCCGCAGGCGGTGGTGGCGGCCCGGATCCAGGGCGTGCCCGAGGCGGTGATCGGGGGCCGGCTGGGGCTGGACGCCGAGCAGGTGGCCACGATGCTGGAGGTGACCCCGTGGCTCGCGGTGTGGCGGGTCGAGGTGCGGGGCGCCGACGGGCTGTGGACCGTACAGCCGGAGCCCTGGCAGGGCTCGGCGCAGGTGCGGGGGCTGACCGCCGAGGAGGTGGGGGCCGACCTGGTGCGGGGGTTCGCCGCCTCGCCGCTGCACCCCGGCGAGGGCGGCCTGTGGCGGGTGCTGGTGTGGTGGCACGAGGAGGGGGATCCGGCGGGGGCCCGGTTCCGCTTGGTCCTCGGGCCCGACGCTCCCGCCGGTACCCCCTCGTGAAACTTTGCACAAGGCGCCGCATACGATAGGCGCCGTGTTGAACCCATTCGCATACATCGCCGACCGCTGGACGCCGTCACCCCGGACCGTCCGGCGGGCCGCGTCCGCCGCGCTCCTGATGAGCGTGGCCATCATCGTCACCGGCGGCGCGGTGCGGCTGACCGGATCCGGTCTCGGCTGCGACACCTGGCCCAAGTGCACCGACGACAGCCTCGTCGTCACCCAGGCCCAGGGCTTCCACGGAGCCATCGAGTTCGGCAACCGGATGCTGACGTACGTGCTGTGCGCGGCCGTCGGCTGGTTCATCCTCGCGGCGCGCGCGGCCCCGCCGTGGCGGCACTCGCTGACCAGGCTCGGCTGGACCCAGTTCGCCCTGGTGATGGGCAACGCGGTCCTCGGCGGCATCACGGTGCTGACCGGGCTCAACCCGTACAGCGTCGCCGGGCACTTCCTGCTGGCCACCACCCTGATCGCGGTCACCACCGTCTCCTGGCAGCGCACCCGCGAGGGCGACGGCGCGCCCCGGCCGCGGGTCCCCGGGCCCGTGCGCAAGCTGTCGTGGGCGCTGGTCGCCACCACCCTGGTGCTGATCGCGGCGGGCACGGTCGTCACCGGTTCCGGTCCGCACGCGGGCGACAAGAGCGAGATCAAGCGCATGCCGTTCGACTGGGCGGTCACCGCCCACGTGCACGCCATCGCCGCCTGGCTGGTCTGCGCGCTCGCCGTCGCGATGTGGCTGGTGCTGCGCGTGGTCGACGCCCCCGCCGACACCCGGGCGCGCGCCCGCGACCTACTGGTCGTGCTGCTCGCCCAGGGTGCGATCGGCTACGTCCAGTTCTTCACGAAGCTGCCCGAGGTGCTGGTCGCCGCGCACATGCTGGGCTCCTGCCTGGTGTGGATCTCGGTGCTGCGCCTGGCCCTGGGCCTGCGCGAGCGCTCCGCCGGCCCGGTGGAGGCCCCCGCGCGGGACGAGGAGCAGCTCTCGGCGGTCTGACGCCGCCGGTCCGACGCCGGTCTGACGCCGCCGGTCCGCCCCGCCCCGCCCGGTCCGCCCCGCCCGGTCCGGCAGGACACGGCCGGCGGCGCACGACGCCGTCAGCCGCGCTCGTCGAGCCGGTAGACGCGCCGGGCGTTGCCGGCCGCGAGCATCCCGGCGACGCGCTGCGCGTCCTGCCAGGACCAGGCGCCCTCGGCGACCCAGCCCCCCAGGACCCGGCCCAGCGCCTCGCGGAACACCAGGGCGCCGACCGCGTGCAGCTCGGGCAGGTCCCGCCCGCCGCTGGAGTAGAGCAGCTTGCCGAAGGGCGCGGCCTCCAGCAGCTCCCCCAGTACGGCGGCGGCCCGCGCCCCCGTGCGTGCGAGGGCCGGGCCGAGGTCGGCGTGGACGTGCGGGTGCTCCGCCGCCAGGCGGGCCGTCTGCCGGTGGTACGGGTACCCGGCGGCCAGCACCAGCCGCGCGCCCAGGCCCGCCGTGGACCGGGCGAAGCCGCCCAGCGGCCGCGGGTCGGCCCCGCCGGTGTGCAGCTGGAGCGGCAGTCCCGAGGCCACCGCGCTCCACACGAGGTGCCGCAGGAGCACGGGGTCCCGCAGTTCCCCTCCCCTGGTGCGCCCGGCCAGCCACCGTCCGGCCGCCGCCCGGACCTCGCCGGGGCCGGGCGGTCCCGGGGCGCCGGCCAGGGCGGCGGCGCAGCCCGTACGGGCCCCGCAGGCGAAGCCGACGGCTCCGGCGGCGGCGTGGTGGACGGCCGCGGCGAGGTTGGCGAGGAAGGCTGCGACGGTCCCGGAGGTGTCGGCGGCCTGCTCGGCCAGTAACTCCAGCCGGGCCAGCTCGAAGGCCTGCGCGTCCCCGGCGAGGGCCAGCTCCTTGGGTCCGGTGAGGTCCCCGGGGGCTCCCGTGTCGACGAGGTACGCGCCCGTCCCCGAGCCCCGCAGCAGCCGTCTGGTGCTCTCCGCCGCGCCGAGCTCGCGCCGCCGGGCCAGGTACCGGGCGGGCGGGCAGTGCGGCTCCAGGCCGAGCAGGGGCGGGCACCAGCGGCGCACGGCGAAGCCGGTCTGGGTGTCGAAGAAGGTCGTGCCCGGCGCGGGCGGGCCGGCCGAGCGGATCAGCTGGGCCTCGAAGGTGGCGATGCCCAGCTCCGTGCGGAGCACCCCGCGGCAGCGCTGGTCGACCAGGGGCGGCGTTTCGATCATCCGGTCATCCCGTTGCGGACGTGGGGAAGGGGCTTCCGCACGTCCTAACGGGTGAGCGGGGTGTGAAGTATTGCCCGCTCTGTTGACCGACCGCGGTGTTCGAGGATCAGGCGGCCGGGTTGGCGGGGCCGCCGATCTGGATTCCGGCCATCCGGGTCCACTCGTACGGGCCGGTCTTCACCCGGGCGGCGAACTCCCCGTCGAACTCCTCGTGGAGCGTCAGCCCGGCCTGTTCGGCGGCGAGCCGGGCCACGGCGTACGTCGGGGCCACCAGGTCGCCCCAGCCGCCGTCGGCGCCCACCAGGACGATCCGGGTCCCGGCCTGGCCGATGTACGCGAGCTGGCCCTCGGCGCCGCCGTGCTGCTTGGCGAACGCGCCGATCTGCCGGGCCAGCTTCGCGGCCGTGCGGCTGTGCTTCTTGTCCGCGGGCGCTGCGGCCCCGGAGGTGTCTGCGGTGTCTGCGGTCTCTGCCATGGACGGCATGCTACCGGCGAGTAATCAGCGGAGGAAGGGATCCACGGCCACGGCGACGAAGAGGAGCGACACATAGGTGATCGACCAGTGGAACAGCCGCATCTCCTTGAGCTTCGCGCCCGTCACCCCGGCCTTGGCCCGGGCGCTCAGCGCGTGCGCCTCCCACAGCCACCAGCCGCCGGCCAGCAGCGCGACCGAGGTGTAGAACCAGCCCGTGTACCCCAGCGGGGTCAGCAGCAGCGAGACCGCCACCATCACCCAGCTGTAGAGGACGATCTGACGCGCCACGGCCTTGTTGCCCGCCACCACCGGCAGCATCGGCACGCCGACCCGCGCGTAGTCGTCCTTGACCTTCATGGACAGCGGCCAGTAGTGCGGCGGCGTCCAGAAGAAGATGACCAGGAAGAGGATGACGGCGGCCCAGGAGACCTCGTTCTTCACCGCCGACCAGCCGATGAGCACCGGCATGCAGCCGGCGATCCCGCCCCAGACGATGTTCTGCGCGGTGCGCCGCTTCAGCAGCATCGTGTAGACGACGACGTAGAAGAGGAGCGCGCCGAGCGCGAGGGCGGCCGACAGCCAGTTGACCAGCAGCCCGAAGAACAGCGTCGAGACGACGCCGAGCGAGATGCCGAACACCAGGCACTCGGCCGGGCTCACCATGCCGGTCACCAGCGGGCGCTGGGACGTGCGGTCCATCAGCGCGTCGATGTCGCGGTCGATGTACATGTTCAGCGCGTTGGCGCCGCCCGCGGACAGGTAACCGCCGAAGCAGGTGGCGAGCACCAGCCACAGCGACGGCACGCCCTGCTCCGCGAGGAACATCACCGGCACTGTGGTGATCAGCAGAAGTTCGATGATCCGCGGCTTGGTCAAAGCCACGAAAGCCATGACCCGGGCCCCGAACGGCCGGTGACCGGGGCTCGTCCCGAGCACCCCCGCTGGACGGGATTCGACGGCCGTCACGCACACCCCTGAGAGAGAATCCAGCAAGCTTCCGAAGCGATGCCTCCAGCAAATGAAGGCTCGGTAAAGGCTTGCGCGTACCACGCCACTGTAGACGTAGCTCTTACCTCGCCCCGCGCGGGGGTCGCCTCGTGTTGAGCCGATCGGACCGCCGGCAAGATCACCGGGGGCGGATCCCAGGTGAACGGCGGACAGCGGGACCGCGACGCACTGCGTGCACTCGAATAGCCGCACGCCCTGGCGGGGGTAGGCTCGGAATCGCGCCGGTGTCACCGTTCGTCACCGGCAAAACAACATGTGGAGAGGAGCCCTGACCAACGGTGAGCACCAAGCCGACCACCCCAGAGCTCGAGTGGACCGAACTGGACCAGCGGGCCGTCGACACCGCCCGCATCCTGGCCGCCGACGCGGTCCAGAAGGTCGGGAACGGACACCCCGGTACGGCGATGAGCCTGGCCCCCGCCGCGTACACGCTTTTCCAGAAGGTCATGCGGCACGACCCCTCGGACCCCCAGTGGGTCGGGCGTGACCGTTTCGTGCTCTCCGCGGGGCACTCGTCCCTGACGCTCTACACCCAGCTCTACCTCGGGGGGTTCGGCCTGGAGCTGGACGACCTCAAGGCCTTCCGCACCTGGGGCTCCAAGACCCCCGGCCACCCGGAGTACGGCCACACGGCCGCCGTGGAGACCACCACCGGCCCGCTGGGCCAGGGCGTCGCCAACGCGGTGGGCATGGCCATGGCCGCCCGCTACGAGCGCGGCCTGTTCGACCCCGAGGCCGCCGAGGGCACGTCCCCGTTCGACCACATGGTCTACGCGATCGCGGGCGACGGCTGCCTCCAGGAGGGCATCTCCCACGAGGCGTCCGCGCTGGCCGGCCACCAGAAGCTCGGCAACCTGGTGCTGCTGTGGGACGACAACCACATCTCCATCGAGGGTGACACGGAGACGGCCGTCTCCGAGGACACCCTCAAGCGCTACGAGGCGTACGGCTGGCACGTCCAGCGCGTCGAGCAGCAGGAGAACGGCGACCTCGACCCGAAGGCCCTGTTCGCCGCCCTCCAGGCCGCCAAGGCCGAGACCGGCCGCCCGTCCTTCATCGCGGCCCGCTCGATCATCGCCTGGCCCGCGCCGCACGCCCAGAACACCGAGGCCGCCCACGGCTCGGCCCTCGGCGACGACGAGGTCGCCGCGACCAAGCGCGTGCTCGGCTTCGACCCGGAGCAGACCTTCGAGGTCTCCGACGAGGTCCTCGGCCACACCCGCGGCCTGGTCGACCGGGGCCGTGACGCCCGCGCCGCCTGGGAGAAGGACTTCTCCGCCTGGCGCACCGCCAACCCCGAGCGCGCCGCCGCCTTCGACCGCATCGAGGCCAACGAGCTGCCGGAGGGCTGGGAGGACAAGCTCCCCGTCTTCGAGACCGGCAAGGGCGTCGCCACCCGCGCGGCCTCCGGCAAGGTCCTCGAAGCCCTCGGCGCGGTCATCCCGGAGCTGTGGGGCGGCTCGGCCGACCTGGCCGGTTCCAACAACACCACCATCGACAAGAACTCCTCGTTCCTGCCGGTGGGCAACCCGCTGCCGGAGGCCGACCCCTACGGCCGCACCATCCACTACGGCATCCGCGAGCACGCGATGGCCGCCGTGATGAACGGCATCACCCTGCACGGCCACACCCGCATCTACGGCGGCACCTTCCTGGTGTTCTCCGACTACATGCGCAACGCCGTCCGCCTGTCCGCGCTGATGCACCTGCCGGTGACGTACGTGTGGACGCACGACTCCATCGGCCTCGGCGAGGACGGCCCGACGCACCAGCCGGTCGAGCACGTCGCCTCGCTGCGCGCCATCCCGGGTCTGAACGTCGTCCGTCCGGCGGACGCGAACGAGACCGCCATCGCCTGGCGCGAGATCCTCAAGCGCCACACCAAGGTGTACGGCAAGGGCGCCCCGCACGGCCTGGCCCTCACCCGCCAGGGCGTTCCCACGTACGAGCGCAACGAGGACGCGGCCAAGGGCGGCTACGTGCTGTTCGAAGCCGAAGGGGGCGACGCCCAGGTCGTCCTCATCGGCACCGGCTCCGAGGTCCAGCTCGCCGTCGCCGCGCGCGAGGCCCTGCAGGCCGAGGGCGTCCCGGCGCGCGTGGTCTCGATGCCCTCCGTCGAGTGGTTCGAGGAGCAGACCCAGGAGTACAAGGACAGCGTCCTGCCGCCGTCGGTGAAGGCGCGAGTCGCGGTCGAGGCCGGCATCGGCCTGACCTGGCACCGTTACGTCGGGGACGCGGGCCGGATCGTCTCGCTGGAGCACTTCGGTGCCTCGGCCGACGGCGCCGTCCTGTTCCGCGAGTTCGGCCTCACCGCCGAAGCCGTGACCGCAGCCGCCAAGGCCTCCATCGCCGCCGCGCGCTGAAGACCGGTACCTGAACCAGTAGGAGATGTAATTCTGATGGCAGACGCACTCAAGCGCCTCTCCGACGAGGGCGTGGCGATCTGGCTGGACGACCTGTCCCGCAAGCGCATCACGTCCGGCAACCTCGCCGAGCTCATCGACCAGCAGCACGTGGTCGGTGTCACCACCAACCCGTCGATCTTCCAGAAGGCGATCAGCAGCGGTGACGGTTACGAGCAGCAGCTCGCCGACCTCGCCGCCCGCAAGGTCACCGTCGACGAGGCCATCCGCATGATCACGACGGCGGATGTCAGGGACGCCGCCGACATCCTGCGTCCGGTCTTCGACTCGACCGACGGCCAGGACGGCCGCGTGTCCATCGAGGTCGACCCGCGCCTGGCGCACGACACCTTGGCGACCGTCGCCGAGGCCAAGCAGCTCGCCTGGCTGGTGGACCGCCCGAACACGCTCATCAAGATCCCGGCGACCGAGGCCGGCCTGCCGGCGATCACCGAGGTCATCGGCCGGGGCATCAGCGTCAACGTCACGCTGATCTTCTCGCTGGAGCGCTACCGCGCGGTCATGGACGCCTACCTGGCGGGCCTGGAGAAGGCGAAGGCCGCCGGCCTGGACCTCTCCAAGATCCACTCGGTCGCCTCCTTCTTCGTGTCCCGCGTGGACACCGAGATCGACAAGCGCCTCGACGCCATCGGCACCGACGAGGCCAAGGCCCTGAAGGGCAAGGCGGCCCTCGCCAACGCCCGTCTGGCCTACCAGGCCTACGAAGAGGTCTTCGGCGGCGAGCGCTGGGCGGCCCTGGACAAGGCGCAGGCGAACAAGCAGCGCCCGCTGTGGGCCTCGACCGGCGTCAAGGACCCGGCGTACAAGGACACCCTGTACGTGGTGGACCTGGTCGCCCCCGGCACCGTCAACACCATGCCCGAGGCCACCCTGGAGGCCACCGCCGACCACGGCGAGGTCTCCGGCGACACCATCCGCGGCACCTACGAGCAGGCGCGCGCCGAGCTGGACGCGGTCGCGAAGCTCGGCATCTCGTACGACGATGTGGTGCAGCTGCTGGAAGACGAAGGCGTCGAGAAGTTCGAGGCGTCCTGGAACGACCTGCTGAAGTCGACCGAGGCGGAGCTGACGCGCCTCGCCCCCGCGGAGGACTGAGTATTTTGTCGGTAAACGGAGCGAACCCGCTTCGTGACGCACAGGACCGGCGGCTCCCGCGCATCGCGGGGCCGTCCGGCCTGGTCATTTTCGGCGTTACGGGTGACCTGTCGCGCAAGAAGCTCATGCCCGCCGTCTACGACCTCGCCAACCGCGGCCTGCTGCCCCCGGGCTTCTCGCTGATCGGTTTCGCCCGCCGCGAGTGGCAGGACGAGGACTTCGCCCAGGAGGTGTACGAGGCCGTCAAGCAGCACTCGCGCACCCCCTTCCGCGAGGAGGTCTGGCAGCAGCTGGTGCAGGGCTGCCGGTTCGTCCAGGGCGAGTTCGACGACGACGCGGCCTTCGAGACGCTCAAGTCGACCATAGAAGAACTCGACAAGGCCCAGGGCACCGGCGGCAACTTCGCCTTCTACCTGTCGGTCCCGCCGAAGTTCTTCCCCAAGGTGGTCCAGCAGCTCAAGAACCACGGGCTGGCCCAGAAGGAGGGCTCCTGGCGGCGCGCCGTCATCGAGAAGCCCTTCGGCCACGACCTGAAGAGCGCGGAAGAGCTCAACCAGGTCGTCCACGAGGTCTTCCCGCGTGACGAGGTCTTCCGGATCGACCACTACCTCGGCAAGGAGACCGTCCAGAACATCCTGGCGCTCCGCTTCGCCAACACGATGTTCGAGCCGATCTGGAACCGGTCGTACGTCGACCACGTCCAGATCACCATGGCCGAGGACATCGGCATCGGCGGCCGGGCCGGCTACTACGACGGCATCGGCGCGGCCCGCGACGTCATCCAGAACCACCTGCTCCAGCTGCTGGCGCTCACCGCGATGGAGGAGCCCGGCTCCTTCCACCCCAAGGCCCTGGTGGCGGAGAAGCTGAAGGTGCTCAGCGCCGTCGAGATCCCCGAGGACCTCGGCAAGCACACCGTGCGCGGCCAGTACTCGGCGGCCTGGCAGGGCGGCGAGAAGGTCGTCGGGTACCTCGAAGAGGACGGCATCGACCCCAAGTCGAAGACCGACACCTACGCGGCCATCCGGCTGGAGATCAACAACCGCCGCTGGGCGGGCGTCCCGTTCTACCTGCGCACGGGCAAGCGCCTGGGCCGCCGGGTGACCGAGATCGCGGTGGTCTTCAAGCGGGCCCCGTACCTGCCCTTCGAGTCGGGCGCGACCGAGGAGCTGGGGCAGAACGCCCTGGTCATCCGGGTCCAGCCGGACGAGGGCGTGACGGTCCGCTTCGGCTCGAAGGTGCCGGGCACCTCCATGGAGGTCCGGGACGTCACGATGGACTTCGCCTACGGCGAGTCCTTCACGGAGTCCAGCCCCGAGGCCTACGAGCGGCTCATCCTCGACGTCCTCCTCGGCGACGCGAACCTCTTCCCGCGTCACCAGGAAGTCGAGCTGTCCTGGAACATCCTCGACCCGATCGAGGAGTACTGGGACAAGCACGGCAAGCCCGCGCAGTACCCGGCGGGCACGTGGGGGCCGGTCGAGGCGGACGAGATGCTCGCACGAGACGGACGGAGCTGGCGCCGGCCATGAAGATCGACCTCACGGAGACCACCTCCAGCAAGATCAACGCCGCGTTGGTGCAGGCACGCCGGGACATCGGCACGCCGGCCATCGGCATGGTCCTCACGCTGGTGATCGTGACCGACGAAGAGAACGCGTACGACGCGCTCAAGTCGGCGAACGACGCGTCCCACGAACACCCCTCGCGGATCGTCGTCGTGGTCAAGCGCGTCAGTCGCTCCCCGCGCAGCCGCCGCGACCCCCGCCTCGACGCGGAGCTGCGCGTCGGAGCGGACTCGGGCACCGGGGAGACGGTCGTACTGCGCCTGCACGGTGAACTGGTCAACCACGCCCAGTCGGTCGTGCTCCCGCTGCTCCTGCCGGACGCCCCCGTGGTCGTCTGGTGGCCGCAGGGCGCTCCGGCCGACCTGGCGGGCGACCCGCTGGGCGCGCTGGGACAGCGCCGGATCACGGACACGTACTGCTCGGAGGACCCCATCGGGGCCCTCGGCCTGCGGGCAGAGGCGTACGCGCCGGGCGACACCGACCTGTCGTGGACCCGGATCACCCCGTGGCGCTCCATGCTGGCCGCCGCGCTCGACCAGCAGACGGTCTCGGTGGTCTCCGCGACCGTCGAGGGCGAGGACGAGAACCCGAGCTGCGAACTGCTGGCCATGTGGCTGGCGGACCGCCTCGGCGTCCCCGTCAAGCGGACCCTGTCGGACGGGCCCGGACTGACGGCCGTACGCCTGGAGACCAAGGACGGCGCGATCGTCCTGGACCGCGCGGACGGCGCGCTGGCGACGCTGTGCATGCCGGGGCAGCCGGACCGCGCGGTGGCGCTCAAGCGCCGCGACACGGCGGAGCTGCTGGCGGAGGAGCTGCGCCGGCTGGACCCGGACAACACGTACGAGGCGTCCCTGAAGTTCGGCGTCACCCGTCTGGCCGCGGCGTCCACCGCTCCGGCCGAGCCGGCTGCCGCCGAGGCGGACGCCCCGGCCGACGCCCCGGCTCCGGCGGACTCCGCCACCGGGGCCGACGCCCCGGCCCCGGCGAAGCCCGCGGCCAAGCCGTCCAAGCGGGCGGCGGCCAAGTAACACCCCGGCCGCCCCCGACCCCGCGCCCCCACGGGCGGGGTCGGGGGCGGCCCGGGTTCCGCTCCGTACCGCGACCACCCCAGAACTACCAAGAAGGCGGCAGCACATGGGTATGACGACTCCCCAGGTCGTCGTCCACCGGGACAAGGAGCTGATGGCCCAGGCCGCGGCGGCCCGGCTCATCACGAAGATCGTGGACGCGCAGGCCGCCCGCGGCAGCGCCTCGGTCGTCCTGACCGGCGGCCGCAACGGCAACGGCCTGCTCGCGGCCCTCGCCGCCGCCCCCGCGCGGGACGCGGTCGACTGGTCCCGGATCGACCTCTGGTGGGGCGACGAGCGCTACGTCCCCGCCGACGACCCCGAGCGCAACCACGTCCAGGCCCGCGAGGCGCTGCTGGACGCCGTCCCCGTGGATCCGGCCCGCGTGCACGCGATGCCCGCCTCCGACGGCCCGTACGGCGACGACGTGGACGCCGCCGCGGCCGCGTACGCCGCCGAGCTGGCGAAGGCCGCCGGGCCCGAGGACCACGGCCCGGTCCCCACGTTCGACGTGCTGATGCTGGGCGTGGGCCCGGACACCCACGTGGCGTCCCTGTTCCCCGAGCACCCGGCCGCCCGGGAGACCGAGCGCACGGTCGTCGGCGTCCACGGCGCCCCGAAGCCGCCGCCGACGCGCGTCTCGCTCACCCTTCCGGCGATCCGCGCGGCCCGCGAGGTCTGGCTGCTGGCGGCCGGCGAGGACAAGGCGGGAGCGGTCGCCATCGCCCTCGGCGGCGCCGGCGGGGTGCAGGCCCCGGCCGCGGAGGCGTACGGCCGCAGCCGCACCCTGTGGCTGCTGGACCGCGCGGCGGCGGCCAAGCTGCCCGCCGGTCTGTACCCCCCGGCCTCCGCCTGAGCCGGACGGACGGCGAGCGCGAAGGGCCCCGCACCGGATCCTGTCCGGTGCGGGGCCCTTCCCCGTGCGTCAGGCCGGGTCAGCCACGGCCGCGCAGCTCCCGGTACGCGGCCACCAGCGCCCGCGTCGACGGGTCGAGGCCCTCCACGTGCGAGCCCCCGGTCAGCGCCGGCTCCACGCGCTTGGCGAGGACCTTGCCGAGTTCGACGCCCCACTGGTCGAAGGAGTCGATGTTCCACACCGCGCCCTGGACGAACACCTTGTGCTCGTAGAGGGCGATGAGCTGGCCCAGCACCGACGGGGTCAGTTCACCCGCGAGGATCGTCGTCGTCGGGTGGTTGCCCCGGAAGGTCTTGTGCGGGACGAGCTCCTCGGCGACGCCCTCCGCGCGGACCTCCTCGGCGGTCTTGCCGAAGGCCAGGGCCTGCGTCTGGGCGAAGAAGTTCGCCATCAGCAGGTCGTGCTGGGCCGCCAGCGCCGGCGGGAGCTCCGCCACCGGGCGGGCGAAGCCGATGAAGTCCGCCGGGATCATCTTGGTGCCCTGGTGGATCAGCTGGTAGTAGGCGTGCTGTCCGTTGGTGCCGGGCGTGCCCCACACCACCGGGCCGGTCTGCCAGTCCACCGGATTGCCGTCCCGGTCCACGGACTTGCCGTTCGACTCCATGTCGAGCTGCTGCAAGTAGGCGGGGAAACGGGAGAGGTAGTGGCTGTACGGGAGCACCGCGTGCGACTGCGCGTCGAAGAAGGCCCCGTACCAGATGCCCAACAGGCCCAGCAGGAAGGGGGCGTTGGCCTCCACCGGCGCGGTGCGGAAGTGCTCGTCCATGGCGTGGAAGCCGCCGAGCAGCTCGCGGAAGTTGTCCGGGCCGATGGCGATCATCAGGGAGAGGCCGATGGCGGAGTCGAAGGAGTAACGTCCGCCGACCCAGTCCCAGAAGCCGAACATGTTGGCCGGGTCGATGCCGAACCCGGTGACCTTCTCGGCGTTGGTGGACAGGGCCACGAAGTGCCGTGCCACGGCTGCCTGGTCGCCGCCCAGCCCCGCGAGCAGCCATTCCCGCGCCGAGGTGGCGTTGGTGATGGTCTCGATGGTGGTGAAGGTCTTCGAGGCGATGATGAACAGGGTCTCCGCGGGGTCGAGCTCGCGCACGGCCTCGTGGAGGTCGGCGCCGTCCACGTTGGAGACGAACTTCAGGGTCAGGTCGCGGTCGGAGAAGGCGCGCAGCGCCTCGTACGCCATGGCGGGGCCGAGGTCGGAGCCGCCGATGCCGATGTTGACCACGTTCTTGATGCGCTTGCCGGTGAAGCCGGTCCACTCCCCCGACCTGACCTGGCCGGAGAAGGCCGCCATCTTGTCGAGGACCTCGTGCACGCCGGGGACGACGTTCTCGCCGTCGACCTCGACGACGGCTTCCCGGGGGGCGCGCAGCGCGGTGTGCAGGACCGCGCGGTCCTCCGTCACGTTGATCTTCTCGCCGCGGAACATGGCGTCGCGCAGCTCGGCCACGCCGGTGGCGGCGGCCAGTTCGCGCAGCAGCCCGAGCGTCTCGTCGGTCACGAGGTGCTTCGAGTAGTCGATGTACAGGTCCCCGACCCGCAGCGTGTAGCCGGTGGCCCGGTCCGGGTCCGACTCGAACAGCTCCCGCAGATGCGTCTGCCCCAGCTCTTCCCGGTGCTTGCCGAGTGCGTGCCACTCGGGCGTCCGGTTGAGCCTCGTACGGCTGTCTGCGTTCATCTCGGACATCAACCCACTTCTTCCGTCCTGTTGTGCCCCGCCAGCGTCCAACCTAAGGGATCGGAAGGGGGACAACGCACACAAAGGGGCCCGGCCCACGGGATTCGTTCTCCCGCGGGCCGGGCCCCGAGTCGCTCTCGAGCGCGGCGCGTCGTGCTGGGACGGGCGGGCTCAGATCTCGCCGCGGAGCTTGGCGAGGGCCTCGGCGAGGATGGCCTCGCCGTCGGCGTCGGTGCGGCGCTCGCGGACGTACGCGAGGTGCGTCTTGTACGGCTCCGTGCGCGGCGGCGCGGGCGGGTTGTCCCGGTCCTGGCCGGCCGGGAACCCGCAGCGCGGGCAGTCCCAGGTGTCCGGCACCTGCGCGTCGCTGGCGAAGCTGGGCTGCGTCTCGTGCCCGTTCGAGCACCAGAAGGAGATGCGCAGGCGCGGCGCGGATTCACCGCGCTCGGCCTCGCCCATCGGCCCGGCTCCGACCCGACTTCCACGAATCGCGTTGCCACTTGCCACGGTCGTAACTCCCTGCGTGATGGTGCCGCGGAGCGTGCGGGATGTCCGCTGCGGGCGCCCCAGTCTACGTAAGGCCCAACGCGCGTCCAGCAACCGGAGTTACTCGCTCCAGGCGCGGACGCAGGCCCTCATGATAGGCCGGGCGCAGCCGGCGGGACGGCCCGAATGGCCAGAACCGTCAGGAGCCGTTGGACTTCATGAGCAGGCCGAGCGCGACGATGCAGGCGAACCACAGCAGGCCGACGACGACCGTGATGCGGTCGAGGTTGCGCTCGGCCACGGAGGAGCCTCCGACCGAGGACTGCATGCCGCCGCCGAACATGTCGGAAAGGCCGCCACCCTTGCCCTTGTGCATCAGCACGAGCAGCATCAGCAGAGCGCTGAAGACGATCAGGGCGACCGAGAACCCCATAACCACGGCTGATTCCTACTTTCTGGGCTTGCTGGAGGAAGCGGGGGCCGGCTGCCGCGCGTACGCGGCCCCCGGCCCCCGCAAGGGTACGACGGATCGGCCCTACCGCATACTCACTGGTCGCGGAAGCGGACGATCTTGACGAACTCGTCCACGTCCAGCGCCGCGCCGCCGATCAGGGCGCCGTCCACGTCGGGCTGGGCCATGATCGCGGCGATGTTGCCGGATTTGACCGAGCCGCCGTACTGGATGCGGACCTTGTCGGCCAGCTCCTGGGAGTACAGCTCCGCGAGGCGGCCGCGGATCGCACCGCAGACCTCCTGCGCGTCCTCGGGGGTGGCGACCTCGCCGGTGCCGATCGCCCAGACCGGCTCGTACGCGATCACGATGGACTCGACCTGCTCGGCCGGGACGCCCTGGAGGCCGCCGTCGACCTGCGCCAGGGTGTGCGCGACCTGGTTGCCGGCCTTGCGGACGTCCAGGCCCTCGCCGACGCACAGGATCGGGGTGATCCCGTTGCGGTAGGCGGCCTTGACCTTGGCGTTGCAGACCTCGTCGGTCTCGCCGTGGTACTGGCGGCGCTCGCTGTGGCCGACGGCGACGAAGGTGCAGCTCAGCTTCGACAGCATCGGGCCGGAGATCTCGCCGGTGTAGGCGCCGGAGTCGTGCGCCGAGATGTCCTGGGCGCCGTACTTGATCTTCAGCTTGTCGCCGTCGACCAGGGTCTGCACCGAGCGCAGGTCGGTGAAGGGCGGGAGCACCGCGACCTCGACGGCGTCGTAGTCCTTGTCGGCGAGGGCGAAGGCGAGCTTCTGGACGTGGGCGATGGCCTCGAGGTGGTTGAGGTTCATCTTCCAGTTGCCCGCCATCAGCGGGGTGCGGCCGTTGACAGTGGTCATGGGGGTTCAGCCCTCCAGGGCGGCGAGGCCGGGGAGCGTCTTGCCCTCGAGGTATTCGAGGCTGGCGCCACCACCGGTGGAAATGTGACCGAAGGCGTTCTCGTCGAAGCCGAGGATGCGGACCGCGGCGGCGCTGTCGCCACCGCCGACCACGGTGAAGGCCCGGCTGTCGACGAGGGCCTGCGCGACGGCGGTGGTACCGCCCGCGTAGTCGGGGTGTTCGAAGACGCCGACCGGGCCGTTCCAGAAGACGGTCTCGGCGTCGGCGATCTTCGAAGCGTACAGCTCACGGGTCTTGGGGCCGATGTCCAGGCCCTCCTTGTCCGCGGGGATCTTGTCCGCGTCGACCGTCTCGAAGACGGCCGGGGTCTTGCCCTTGAGGTCCGGGAAGTCGGCGGAGACCAGGACGTCGACGGGCAGGACCAGCTCGACGCCGGTCTTCTCGGCGCGCTCCATGTACTCCGTGACCTTGGGCAGCTGGTCTTCCTGGAGCAGGGAGATGCCGACCTCGTGGCCCTTGGCCTTGAGGAAGGTGTAGGCCATGCCGCCGCCGATGAGGATGCGGTCGGCCTTGCCGAGGAGTTCGTCGATGACGGCGAGCTTGTCGGAGACCTTGGCGCCGCCGAGGACGACCACGTAGGGGCGCTTGACGTCGGCGGTCAGCTTCTTCAGGACGCCGACCTCGGTGGCGATGAGGTAGCCGGCCGCGTGCGGGAGGCGCGCGGGCAGGTCGAAGACCGAGGCGTGCTTGCGGTGGACGGCGCCGAAGCCGTCGCCGACGTAGACGTCGGCCAGCTCGGCGAGCTGGTCCGCGAAGGCGCCGCGCTCGGCGTCGTCCTTCGAGGTCTCGCCGGCGTTGAAGCGCAGGTTCTCGAGGACCGCGACCCGGCCGTCGGCGAGGGCCGCGACGGTCTCCTTGGCGGAGGCGCCGACGGTGTCGGTGGCGAAGGCCACCTCCGTGCCGAGCAGCTCGCCGAGCCGCTTGGCGGCCGGGGCCAGCGAGAACGCCGGGTCCGGGGCGCCCTTGGGGCGGCCCAGGTGCGAGGCGACGACCACGCGGGCGCCGGCCTCGGCGAGCTTCTCGATGGTCGGCTGGACGGCGCGGATGCGGCCGTCGTCGGTGATCTCGCCGTTCGCCAACGGAACATTGAGGTCCGCGCGGACGAATACCCGCTTGCCGGCCACGCCCTCGGCGAGCAGTTCGTCGATCGTCTTCATGTGTTTCCTACTCCTTGGGAGACCTTCGCCCGGTGGGCGAGGAGGGGAGGGCCAGGCAAGCAACAGGGCCCGAACGGCGCCTCATCGCGCCGAGCGGACCCTGTGCTCACATCGTGTTGCCTATTGCCTTGCCCTACGCTTTTGGGATCTGACGGCCTTAGAGCTGACCGCCGACGAAGACGGTGAGGTCGACGAGTCGGTTGGAGTAGCCCCACTCGTTGTCGTACCAGCCGACGACCTTGACCTGCTTGCCCTGGACCATGGTCAGGGAGGAGTCGAAGGTGCAGGAGGCCGGCCAGTTCACGATGTCGGAGGAGACGATCGCGTCCTCGGTGTAGTCGAGGATGCCCTTGAGCTGGCCCTCCGCGGCCTTCTGGAAGGCGGCGTTGATCTCGTCCTTGGTGACCTCGCGGTCGAGCTCCAGTACGAGGTCGGTGACCGAGCCGGTCGGGACCGGGACGCGCATGGCGATGCCGTCGAGCTTGCCCTTGAGCTGCGGCAGGACCAGCGCGGTGGCCTTGGCGGCACCGGTGGAGGTCGGGATGATGTTCTCGGCGGCGGCGCGGGCGCGGCGCAGGTCCGAGTGCGGGAAGTCCAGGATGCGCTGGTCGTTGGTGTAGGCGTGGACCGTCGTCATCATGCCCTTGACGATGCCGAAGTTCTCGTCGAGGACCTTGGCCATCGGCGCCACGCAGTTGGTGGTGCAGGAGGCGTTGGAGATGACGTGGTGCTTGGCCGCGTCGTACTTGTCCTGGTTGACGCCCATCACGATGGTGATGTCCTCGTCCTTGGCCGGGGCCGAGATGAGGACCTTCTTCGCGCCGGCCGCGAGGTGCTTGGCGGCGTCGGCCTTCTTCGTGAAGATGCCGGTGGACTCGATGACGATGTCGGCACCCAGCTCGCCCCAGGGGAGGTTCGCGGGGTCGCGCTCGGCGAAGGTCTTGAAGGTGTTGCCGCCGACGGTGATGGTGTCGTCGGTGTGGGAGACCTCGGCCTTGAGGCGGCCCAGAATGGTGTCGTACTTGAGCAGGTGCACCAGGGTGGCGTTGTCCGTCAGGTCGTTGACACCGACGATCTCGATGTCCGCTCCCTGCTCGAGAAGAGCCCGGAAGTAGTTACGGCCAATTCGGCCAAAACCATTGATGCCTACGCGGATCGTCACGAACCGATCTCCTCGTTGGTGCGCCGGCCTGTCCCGCCGGCGAGCTGTATGGGATGTCCCCGACCGCTTACGACCCTACCTCTCTGTGAGCTTTTGAGTGACATCGGTCGGAGCCTGACACTCCCCGCTCTGTGCGGGGTACATGCCCGGGGCCCTGTACCAATGGCCTCGGCACGGGACCCCCGGGACTTCGGTCCCCGTCACCGAGAGTGAACGGGGACCGGGTCGTGGATCAGCGGTCCAGGGACCTGAGCACGCTGCCGAGCACCGCGGCGCGGTCGGCCGGGGCCGTGAGGTGCTCCAGCCCGAAGCCGAGGAGGACCGTGTCACGCGTAGTGACCGCCGCGTAGGACTTGAACAGCTCCCCGGTCCTGGACCAATCTCCCGGAACGTCGGGACTTCCGGCGGGCGCCGGCTGCGCGGTCCACGCGCCGAGGGAGGTCTCGAAGCCCTCGGCGGGCTGGTCGGTACCGCCGACGGACAGCCGCGCCTCGTCGGCGAAGACGCCCCGGCCGCCCGAGGCGGGGTCGGTGATGTAGGCGAGGGAGACCTCCACCGTCTTGCCCGCGTAGGCGCTCAGGTCGAAGCCGACCTGCTTCCAGCCGCCGGAGGAGCCGGTGAAGCTGTTCCACGCTCCGCTACTGCCGGAGGCGGTGCAGCCGCCGCCGGCGAGGGTGAGGTAGCGGCGCAGGAAGGGGTGGCCGTTGACGAAGAAGCCGGCCTCGCACTCCGCCGGGACTGTGGCGGAGCTCAGCCCTCCCGAGTCCGGGAGTGTGGTCCAGTCGTCCCCGCCGGCCGTACGGGCCTCCAGGACGGCGTGGTCGTAGCCCTCCTCGGTGTTCCAGTTGAGGGTCGTCTTCAGCTTCGGCTGGTCGGCGGCGGTCACCTTGGTGAGGTCGATGGTGCGCGTGAGGCGCTTCCAGTCGCCGTCGTCATGGGTCGCCGACGCCATCCCGGTGCCCGCGTAGGGGGCGTACGGGTTGGTCACCCCGGCGTACTGGCCCGCCTGGGCGCTCTTGAACTGCGGGAACCGGGCCGCCGGGAGCGTGTCGGAGGTGACGGTGTAGGCACCGGGGGCGTTCAGCGGGTTGCCGGCCGCGTCGCCGAGGGAGCCCTTGGCGCCGGCCAGGGTGCCCGCGCCGGTGAAGCCGGTCGGGCCCTTGACCGGGGCACGGCCGTACGCGCCGAGGTAGTACTGGCTGAAGTCGTCGGTGAGGGCGCGGCCGACCTGGGCCCGGCCGCCGGCCGGCTCACCGGCCTCGACGAGCTTGCCGCCCTCGTTGAGGAAGTCGCGGACCGCCAGCTGGGTGGGTCCGCCGGGGGCGCCGGCGCCCGTGTAGTGGACGGCCGTGCGGAAGTGGGAGAGCACGCCGAGGTGGTGCGGGACGCCCTGCGCGGCCACGTCCCACACGGCGGCCGACTTCCCGTTGGCCCGCAGCGCGTCCACGTATTCCCGGGCGTGCTGGGCCGTGGCGCCCTCCTCGGCGATCACCAGGACGTCCGCGCGCGGCCGCTCGGCCACGGTGTACGTGAAGTGCTCGCTGGAGACCTTCTCGCCGGAGCGGTCGCGTCCGGTGAACCAGACCTCGACCTTGTCCCCGGGCTTGGCGCCGTCCACCGTGCCCCGGTACTCGTCGAACCAGTTGTTGTCGTCCCCGCCGTAGACGTCCCCGCCCTTCCAGGCCCTGAGCCCGTCGTCGTGCGCACGGCCGCCGTTGACACGGAAGTTGAGGCGCTTGTCCTTCAGCGCCTTGCGGGCCGTGACGGCGACCGTCTGGTCCTCGCCCCGGGCCGCGTAGGAGGTGGTGAAGGGGTCGGGGGTGAAGTCGGCGGCGCTCAGGCCGACGGAGGAGGAGGGCCGGTCCGGGTGTGCGGCGCTCTCGCCGACGCTCAGCGCGAAGGGGACGTTCTTGGCGAACTCCTGCTGGATCAGCTTCTCGTCGTCGGGGAAGTTGAAGCCGGAGGCGCAGTCCTCGGGCTTCCAGGCGTCGTTCGGGTCGATCGCGGAGGCCGTCTGGCAGGTGGTCATCTCCGGCGTGAACATCATGACGCCGTTGACGTTGGCCGCGTGGCCGTCCGCCTCGCCGTTGGTCGTGTACAGCTCCGAGGAGATCTGGGGGTAGTAGCCGGGCACGGCGGGGTTCTCGGGGGTGCCGGCGAGGGCCTTGTAGGCGATGTCGTCGGGGGTGGGGGTGGCGACCTGCCAGCCGACGCCGTACAGGATCAGCTCGGACGCCGAGTGGTAGTTGATCGCGTACTCGAAGCCGATGCGCTTCTCGAAGCCGTCGAGGGCCGTGGTCTCGGGCTCGGACTGCGCCCTGGGGCCGCGGAAGGTCTCGCTGGAGGGGTTCGGGGAGGAACCCTCGTTGTCGTAGCCCCACTTGTGGGCGAAGTTGCGGTTGAGGTCGACGCCGTCCACCGCGGTGATCTTGCCGTCCCCGTCGTTGTCGCGGAGGTTCTTGCGCCACAGGCGGGTGCTGTCGGAGGTGAACGTGTAGTCGTAGCCGTCGGGGTTGGCGGAGAGCAGGAACCACAGCTCGGTGGAGTCCACCAGCTTGGTGATCCGCTGGTCCTTGCCGTAGTTGTCGAGGGTGTGGTGCATCAGCCGCCGGGTCATCTCGGGGGTGATCCACTCCCGGGCGTGCTGGTTGGACAGGTAGAGCACGGACGGCTTGGCGCCGTCCCTGGTCCGCTTGGCGTCCTTGGTGACCTTGAGGGCGAGGATGTCCTTGCCCTGGAGGCTCTTGCCGATGGAGACGACCTTGGTGAGCGCCGGCTTCTCCCGGGCGGTCCGCAGGATCTCCTCCTGGAGGCCGCCCTTGCCGCTGTACGGGCGGAAGACGCCGTCCCCGGCGGCCTTGGCACGGGCCAGGCCCTGGGCGGGCACCTTGCGCTCGGCGAGCTTGACCCCCTGGGCGGCGAGCTGCCCGGCCTGCTCCCCGGTGAGGAAGAGCTCGACGCGGGCGGTGCCGGTCTCCGGGGCGCGCTCGGAGAGTTCGTGGGCGTCCTGGCCGGCGGCGAGGACGAGCGGGACCTGCTCGCGGGTGATGTCGGCGTCGTAGACCCGTACCTCGTCGGCACCGGAGGCCGCGCCGGACGCGGGCCGGGCCTGGGCCCGGGCGTGGGCCGCGGCGGGTACCGCGGCCAGTGTGCTTGCGAAGACGAGTGCGCTTGCGGCGAGGATCGAACTCGCGCGGTGCCTCATGTGCCCCCCTGGGCGTCGTCTGCCACGAAAGCTTCGGACGCAAGGCTCACGATCCGAAGATGCACATGTCAATGGGACAAACGGGTGCGGAGCGGGAACGGGACGGGCCCGCACGCGGGTGGGCGTGCGGGCCCGTCGGGAGCGTTCCGGAGAACCGCGGGTCAGCCGGCCATGTTGTCGGCCAGTTCCTCGCTGAGGTCCAGGTTCGACTCGGTGCCCGGAATGCCGAGGTCCTGGGCCCGCTTGTCGGCCATCGCCAGCAGGCGGCGGATCCGGCCGGCGACGGCGTCCTTGGTCAGCGGCGGGTCGGCGAGCGCGCCCAGCTCCTCCAGGGAGGCCTGCTTGTGCTCCATGCGCAGCCGGCCGGCCGCGGCGAGGTGCTCGGGGACCTCCTCGCCGAGGATCTCCAGCGCGCGCTGGACCCGGGCGCCGGCGGCCACCGCGGCCCGTGCCGAGCGGCGCAGGTTGGCGTCGTCGAAGTTGGCGAGGCGGTTGGCGGTGGCGCGCACCTCGCGCCGCATCCGCCGCTCCTCCCAGGCCAGCACCGACTCGTGGGCGCCGAGGCGGGTCAGCAGGGCGCCGATCGCGTCGCCGTCGCGGACCACGACCCGGTCCACGCCGCGTACCTCGCGCGCCTTGGCGGCGATGGAGAGCCTGCGGGCGGCGCCCACCAGGGCCAGGGCCGCCTCCGGGCCGGGGCAGGTGACCTCCAGGGAGGAGGAGCGTCCCGGTTCGGTGAGGGAGCCGTGGGCCAGGAAGGCACCGCGCCAGGCCGCCTCCGCGTCGCAGGTGGCGCCGGAGACCACCTGCGGGGGAAGACCCCGGATGGGGCGGCCGCGGCCGTCCACGAGGCCCGTCTGGCGTGCCAGCTGGTCCCCGCCCGCGACGACGCGCACGACGAAGCGGCTGCCCCGGCGCAGCCCGCCCGGGGCCATGACCACCAGGTCGGAGGAGTGGCCGAAGATCTCCAGGATGTCCTTGCGCAGCCGTCGGGCCGCGATCCCGGTGTCCAGCTCCGCCTCGATGACGATGCGGCCGCTCACCAGGTGCAGGCCGCCCGCGAACCGCAGGATCGCCGAGACCTCCGCCTTCCTGCAGCAGGTCCGGGTGACGGGGAGGCGTGAGATCTCATCCTTCACCGCGGGCGTCATCGCCATGGGCCGATCCTTCCATGCATCCGAAAAATACGGTCGTACGCGGCGGCCAGCAGCTCCGGATCGTGCTTCGGAGAACCGTCCTGTCTGGCCACGGGAGCCAGCTCGACCGCGGCACCGAACCGTTTCGCGGCATCGGCGAGGGACTCGCGGTCGGGCACGGCGGCCTCGTCGGCCAGCACCACGTCCAGGGCGAGTTTAGGGGCGTGTCGGGCCAAAACCTCCAAATGACGCTGCGGAGAGAAGCCCTCGGTTTCGCCGGGCTGCGGCGCCAGGTTCAGTGACAGGACCCGCCGGGCCTTGGTCTGTACCAGCGCGTCCAGCAGCTCCGGCACGAGCAGGTGCGGGATCACGGAGGAGAACCAGGACCCCGGGCCCAGCACCACCCAGTCGGCGTCGAGCACGGCGGCGACGGCCTCCGGCACGGCCGGCGGGTCCGTCGGCACGACCTGCACCGAGAGCACCTCGCCGGGTGTGAGGGCCACCGTGGCCTGCCCCCGGACCGTGTCGACCTCGTCCGGGCGGGCCGGGTCGTGCCCCTTGACCAGCGCCTGGAGCTCCAGCGGCACCGCCGACATCGGCAGCACCCGGCCCTGCGCGCCGAGCAGCTTCCCGACCAGGTCGAGGGCCTGGACGGGGTCGCCGAGCTGCTCCCAGAGGGCGACGATCAGCAGGTTGCCGACCGCGTGCCCGTGCAGATCGCCCTCGGACTGGAAGCGGTGCTGGATGACCCGGGCCCAGGTCTGGCCCCAGTCGTCGTCGCCGCACAGCGCGGCCAGCGCCTTGCGCAGGTCGCCCGGCGGCAGCACGCTCAGCTCCTCCCGGAGCCGTCCGCTGGAGCCGCCGTCGTCCGCGACGGTGACCACGGCCGTGAGCTCGCCGGTGATCCGGCGCAGCGCGGCGAGGGAGGCCGACAGGCCCATGCCGCCGCCGAGGGCGACGACCTTGGGCGCGGCCACCTTCGACGCCGCGCGGCGGCCGGCGCGGCCTTCGCCCTCCTCGCCCCGTCCGGGGGTCAGACGGCGCAGGCGGCGCAGCCGCAGGGTGCGTCCGGTCACTCGCGCCCCATGTCCCGGTGGACGACGACGGTCTCGACTCCCTCGGAGGCGAGGCGGGCGGCGAGCTTCTCCGACATGGCCACGCTGCGGTGCTTGCCGCCGGTGCAGCCGACGGCGATGGTCACGTACCGCTTGCCCTCGCGGCGGTAGCCGGCGGCGATGAGCTGGAGCAGCTCGGTGTAGCGGTCGAGGAACTCCTTGGCGCCGGGCTGGCTGAAGACGTAGCCCGACACCTCCTCGTTGAGCCCGGTGAAGGGGCGCAGCTCCGGGACCCAGTGCGGGTTGGGGATGAAGCGGCAGTCGACGACGAGGTCGGCGTCGACGGGCAGCCCGTACTTGAAGCCGAAGGACATGACGGTGGCCCGCAGCTCGGGCTCCTCGTCGCCCGCGAACTGGGCGTCCATCTTGGCGCGCAGCTCGTGCACGTTCAGGCTGGAGGTGTCGATGACCAGGTCGGCGTCACCGCGCAGCTCGCGCAGCAGGTCGCGCTCGGCGGCGATGCCGTCGACGATGCGGCCGTCGCCCTGGAGGGGGTGCGGGCGGCGGACCGACTCGAAGCGGCGGACCAGCGCGTCGTCGGAGGACTCCAGGAAGACGATGCGCCGGGTGACCCCGCGGGCCTCCAGGTCGGAGAGGGACTCGCGCAGGGCGTCGAAGAACTGGCGGCCGCGGACGTCGACGACGACGGCGATCCGCGCGACGTTGCCCTGGGAGCGGGCGCCGAGCTCCACCATGGTGGGGATCAGCGCCGGCGGGAGGTTGTCGACGACGAACCAGCCGAGGTCCTCCAGACACTTGGCCGCCGTACTGCGGCCGGCTCCGGACATCCCGGAGATGATCACCAGCTCGGGGATGGCGGTCTCGGCGTTGTCGCCGGGCTCCACGGTCGTGCCCGTACTCACCTGTGCTCCGTCTCGGTCGTGCTCGTTCGCGTGCTCGGTCGTCTGTGCGGTCTCGTGCTGGGTCATGGCGCGGTCCCCCGTTCGGACGATGTCTCCGCAGGTGCGGAGGCCTCGTCCTCAATGATCTCTCCTGTCGCCGTGTTGACGGCAGGACCGGCGGGAACCGCCCCGGCGAGGGCGGCGGCCACGGTCTCCGCCGTCTTGCGGCCTATGCCCGGGACCTCGCAGATCTGGTCGATTGTCGCCTGTCTCAGCTTCTTCACCGAACCGAAGTGCTTCAGCAGGGCCAGCTTGCGGCTCTCGCCGAGGCCGGGGACCTCGTCCAGCGGGCCCGCCTTCAGGCGCTTTCCGCGCTTGTTGCGCTGGTACTGGATGGCGAAGCGGTGGGCTTCGTCACGTACCCGCTGGAGCAGGTAGAGGCCCTCGCTGGTGCGGGGCAGCACGACGGGGTCGTCCTCGCCGGGCAGCCAGACCTCCTCCAGCCGCTTGGCGAGCCCGCACACGGCCACGTCGTCGATGCCGAGCTCCTCCAGGGCCCGCTTGGCGGCCGCGACCTGGGGCTGCCCGCCGTCGACGACGACGAGCTGCGGCGGGTACGCGAAGCGCTTGGGGCGTCCGTCCTCCTCGGGGACCTCCCCGTCCTCGGCGTCCCACTCGCCCGTCTTCAGCTTCTCCTGGAGGTAGCGGCGGAAGCGGCGGGAGACGACCTCGTGCATGGAGCGGACGTCGTCCTGCCCCTCGAAGCCCTTGACCTGGAACCGGCGGTACTCGCTCTTGCGGGCGAGTCCGTCCTCGAAGACGACCATGGACGCCACGACGTCGTCACCCTGGAGGTGGGAGATGTCGAAGCACTCGATGCGCAGCGGCGCGCCGTCCAGCTCCAGGGCGACGGCGATCTCCTCCAGGGCCCGGGAGCGGGTGGTGAGGTCGCTGGCGCGCTTGGTCTTGTGCAGGACGAGGGACTGCTGGGCGTTGCGGTGGACGGTCTCCATCAGCGCCTTCTTGTCCCCGCGCTGCGGGATGCGCAGGCTGACGCCGGACCCGCGCCGCCCGGCGAGCCACTGGCTCAGGGCGGGCGCGTCCTCGGGCAGCGCCGGTACGAGCACCTCCTTGGGGACGGCCTCGCCCTTCTCCTCCCCGTACAGCTGCTGGAGGGCGTGCTCGACGAGCCCGGCGGTGTCGACGGCCTCGACCTTGTCGGTGACCCAGCCGCGCTGGCCGCGGACCCGGCCGCCGCGGACGTGGAAGATCTGCACGGCCGCCTCCAGCTCGTCCTCGGCGACCGCGATGAGGTCGGCGTCGGTGGCGTCGGCGAGGACGACCGCGTTCTTCTCCATGGCGCGGCGCAGGGCGCCTATGTCGTCGCGCAGCCGGGCGGCCTTCTCGTACTCCATCTCCTCGGCGGCCTCGTGCATCTGCTTCTCCAGCCGGGAGAGGTAGGTGCCGGTGCGGCCCGCCATGAAGTCGCAGAAGTCCTCGGCGAGTTCCCGGTGGTCCTCGGGCGTGACCCGGCCGACGCAGGGCGCGGAGCACTTGCCGATGTAGCCGAGCAGGCAGGGGCGGCCGATCTGGGCGGACCGCTTGAACACCCCGGCGGAACAGGTGCGCACCGGGAAGACGCGCAGCATGAGGTCGACGGTCTCGCGGATCGCCCAGGCGTGCCCGTACGGGCCGAAGTAGCGCACGCCCTTCTTCTTGGGCCCGCGCATGACCTGGACGCGGGGGTACTCCTCGTTCATCGTCACGGCGAGGGAGGGGTAGCTCTTGTCGTCGCGGTACTTGACGTTGAACCGGGGGTCGAACTCCTTGATCCAGGAGTATTCGAGCTGGAGGGCCTCGACCTCGGTGGACACGACGGTCCACTCGACGGAGGCGGCCGTGGTGACCATGGTGGCGGTACGGGGGTGCAGGCCGGCGATGTCCTGGAAGTAGTTCGCCAGGCGCTGGCGCAGGCTCTTGGCCTTCCCGACGTAGATCACTCGGCGGTGTTCGTCGCGGAACTTGTAGACCCCCGGGGAGTCGGGGACCTGCCCGGGCTCGGGACGGTAGCTGGAAGGGTCGGCCATGCCAACCACCCTACTGGCGGAGGCCGACAACCCCCCGCACCCCGGCCCGGTCCACCCGGCCCGGCAGCCGACGCCGGCGCCGGCGTTTGAGGCGCGGGGGTTCGGGGGCGGAGCCCCCGGGGGGCCGGGGCGCAGCCCCGGGGAACGGGCGAAGGGCGGGGAGGGGACCAGCCCCGCAGGGCCGACCCCCCACCCCCGCCCCCCCGGCGAAGGGCGCCGGCCGGGCCCCGCGGAGCGGAGCACCCGGGGGCTACGCCACGCGCACCCGGCGCCGCCGGAGCAGGACGACCGCCCCGCCCGCGCCCAGCGCCAGCGCCCCGGCTCCGGCGCCGACCGCCGCCGGGACCCCGCCCGGGCCACCGGGCTCACCGGCGCCGGCGCCGTCGGCGAAGCCCCCGGCCCGGCCCCCCTCGGCGTACGCGGACCCGGGCAGCTTGTCCCCGTACAGTCCCGTCACCCGGGTCCGGTATCCGGCGAGCGTCGTCCCCCGGTCCCCCACGGCCCGCGCCGCGTCCTCGTCCAGCGGCAGCACCCGGTCTCCGCGTGCCACGTACCAGGCGTCGATCTGCGGCTCGCGGAACACGGTCCCGCCGGGCAGTTTCTCCGCGCCCAGCCGGGCGTAGCGGAACTCGTCGTCGCCGGTGGCGATGTTCACCACCTGCCAGCCCGCCCCGGTCTTCGCGGTCCACAGGGCGGCCTTCTGCCCGTCGGAGGAGACGGCCGCGCTCGCCAGGAACTCCAGCCGCGCGACCGGCGCACCGGCCTTCCCGGCGACGAAGTCCGGGGAGAGGTAGCTCACCGGGGTCACCTCTGCCTCGACCCGGGGCTGCGCGGCGGCGACCGACACCTTCCCCTCGCGGGCGAAGAACCGGGAGAGGGTGGCCAGGGTGTCGGGCGCGGCGGCGGCCTCGTGGGCGGCCGCCCGGTTCTCGGCGGTGGCGGTCTGCGGCTGCGGTACGGGCGCGGCGGCGGCCTGGCCGCCCGTGACCAGTACGGCTACGGCGGCGGCGAGGGCCGCGGCCGCGGAGGCGCGGAGCGTCATGGCGGTCACGCCCCGATCCGGTAGAGGGAGTGGGTCCAGGAGAAGGTGCTGTTGTCCACGTACCAGGCGTGGGAGGCCCAGTTGTAGCGGTCGCTGGAGGGCCAGGGGTCGCCCCAGTAGACCCAGTTGCTCGCGGTGTCGTAGCCGTAGAGGACGTGCATGTGGCCGCCGCCGTTGGACCACTGGATGCGGGTCTCTATGGGGCGGTTGGCGTTGATCTCGCTCTGCACGGTGGAGTACTGGAGCCAGCCGGTCACGTAGCTGCCGGAGTTGATGCCGGCCCAGCGCAGCGCGGTCTGGACGTTGCCGAGGGTGGCCTGGTTGTTGGGGCACTCGGTGCCCTGCTGGCGGTTGAAGGCGGCGTTGCAGAACTGGTTCTGGCTGTAGTTGCGGCCGAACCAGGTGGCGATGGTGTTGCCGCCGGCTGCCCAGCACCAGTTGTTCTTCTGCTGGGCCTGCATGGTGATGCCCAGCCGCTTGGAGGCCAGGGCGGCGCTCGGGGCGTCCGCGGCCGGGCCGGCGGCGGTGGCGGTACCGGCGCCGATGCCCACGGGCAGCAGGACGAGGAGCAGGGCGGAGACCAGGGCGGCGATCAGGGCGGAGGTCTGGACGGAGGTCTGGGCGGAGGTCTGGGCGGAGGTCTGGGCGGAGGTCTGGGCGGAGGTCTGGGCGGCGGCCGGGGACGGCCGCCCTCTTCTGTTGCGCATCGCGTTCCTCCCGAATGGGGACCCGAGGTGGGGACTCGGGGTGTGTGGGGGTGGAGGAGCGCGTCCGGACGCTGTGGAGGAGCATCAGGGTGTTGTCGCGATCAGGTCAACACGCTTCAATACGCGGTGACATTGCAGTGTGAACGGTGGGGCTGTGGTGTGAACGGTTGCTGCCGTTCCACCAGGTCCCCCGGTACCACCGGCCCGGCCCCCCACCCGGCGCGTGTGAACGTTCACAGAGGAGTCGCCATGCGGCCCACCGGCGACCCGCCAGACGCGCCGGACACGGCGCAGCTCGCACGGATGCTGCGCGACGGCCCCTTCCACGCCGCCTTGCGCGCCGCCATCGCCGCCCGCGGCCTGCCCCTGCAACGCGTCCAGCACCGGCTGGCCGCGCGCGGCATCAAGCTCGGCGTGACCAGCCTCAGTTACTGGCAGCAGGGCGCCCGCCGGCCCCGCCACCCCGAGTCCCTGCGGGCGGTCTCCGCCCTGGAGGAGATCCTGGAACTGCCCGGCGGCTCCTTGCTGCGGCTGCTGACCGGCCCCCTCCCCGACGCCGGCCCGCCCCGCCCGGCCGCCCGCTCCTACCGGGCGCTGGTGAGCGTGGGCGCGGCGGTGGAGGGGCTGCTGGCCGGGATGGAGCTCCCGGCGGACGGCGGCCTGCACACGGTCGGCCACCACGAGCGGGTCCGCATCGGCCCGGGCGGCGAGCTGCGCACGCGGGAGTCGCAGCAGATCGTCCGGGCCCACCGCGACGGCGTCGACCGCTACCTCGCCGTCCACCACGGCGATCCGGGGTGCGACGCCACGCGGGTGGAGGTGACGGCGTACGAGAACTGCCGCACGGGCCGGGTGCGCTGCCACCGGGAGGCCGGGGTGGTGGTGGCGGAGCTGCTCTTTGACGCGCGGCTGCGGCGCGGGGACACGTACGTCTTCGGCTACGGGATCACGGACGGCACGGGCGGCCGCAGCACGGAGTACGTGCGCGGCTTCAGCTACGCGGGCGGGCAGTACGTGCTCCAGGTCGCCTTCGACGAGGCGGCCCTCCCGGTCCGCTGCCGCCGCTTCGCCCGCACGGGCCCCGGCGCCCCCCGCACCGCCCTCGTCGACCTCACCCCGAGCGGCCGGCACCGCGCGGTGCACCTGCTGGAACAGGAGGTGCGGCGCGGGATCCTGGGCATCACCTGGGACTGGGAGTAGGAGCGGCGTCACTCCCGGCCCGGCGGCCGGCGAGGAAGGCCTCCACCGTCGCCGCGAACGCCCCCGGGTCGTCCAGCCAGGGGTAGTGACCGGCGCCCGGCTGGACGGCGAGCACCGCCCGGGGGAAGAGGGACGCGGCGTCCCTGGCCGACCGGGCGGTGGGCCACAGGTCCAGCTCGCCCGCGAGGAGCAGCACGGGGCAGGGCAGGGCCCCCAGACGCCCGCGCAGGTCCTCGGTGTCGGGCACGTAGTCCTTGTAGTAGTGCTCGCTGACGGGCAGCGAGCGCTGGGCGGGGTCGGCGGCGGCGTGCGCGCGGGCGGCGTCGTCCCAGCGCCCGTACATCAGCGGTTCGAAGGCGAAGCGGTACCGCGCCGCCTCGGCGAAGGTGCGCGCGGTCCTCATCCGGCGGTGCGCCACCGCGGCGTCGGCGTGCCAGGGCTCCGCCGCACGGGCGGCGATCACCTCCGCCACACCGGTGTCGGAGGGCAGTCCGACGGCGGCGAACGAGGGGGTCACCAGGGTCAGGCCGGCCAGCCGGTCGGGGTGGGCGGCGGCGTAGAGCATGGCCAGGCTGCCGCCGGCGGAGTGGCCGAGCAGGTCGAGGCGTTCCAGGCCCAGGTGGCGGCGGAGCGCCTCGACGTCGGCCACCAGCCGGTCGACCCGGCACGTGGCCAGGTCGGCGGGCATCGCGGAGGCGCCGGTACCGCGCGTGTCGGGCAGGATCAGGGTGCGGTGGGCGGACAGGCCGCCCAGGTCGCCGAGGTAGTCGGCGGCGCGGCCGGGGCCACCGGGGAGGCAGAGCAGTGGCGGCCCGGCGCCGAGCGTGCGGAAGGCGAGCGTCGTGCCGTCGTACGAGGCGAAGAACTCCATGGCGGACAGCCTGCGGCGCGGCGCCCGGGCCCGGCTATCGTTCAGCCACGGCTAAACGATCGGGGGCGGGCGGACATGCCGGTGGAGATCCGCCTCTCGGCGGCCGAGGTGGCGCGGGTACGGCTCGCGGTGTCGCCGCTCGCCGAGACCGTGTTCGGCGTACGGGCGGCGCTCGGTGCCGGCGGGCACGAGGTGCACCGGCCCTGGGTGCGCGAGGCGCAGCCGGTGCTGGCGGCGGAACCGGAGCTGCCGTTGCTGCGGACGCTGCTCGGGGGCTGCCTGCCGTCGTTCCTGTTCCCCGTGCCCGGGGAACGCCTTCCCGCGTTCGGCACCGAGCTCGCGGACCTGCGGGAGACGGACCCCGCGTTCGTGACGGCCGAGTGCGCCGCGCTGGGCGCCCGGGCGGGACGGCTGCCGGAGCCGGCGGCGCTGCTGGAACGGGTGGCGGGTGCGCTGGCGCGCTGTCATTCCCGGCTGGTGGCCCCGCACTGGGGGCGGATGCGGGCCGTGCTGGAGGCGGACCTCACGCGACGGGCGGTGACGCTGGCCGACTGCGGGGTGGAAGGCCTCCTCGCGCAGCTGCACCGGGATGTGGTCTGGCGGGAGGGCGAGTTGGTGGTGCACGGACGCCGCCGTGCGGGCGCGGTGTGCACGATCGAGGCGGGCGGGCACGGGCTGGTGCTGATGCCGTCCGTCTTCGGCTGGCCGGACGTCGTCGTAGACCACTCCCCGCGCACGGCCGCCTCCATCCGCTATCCGGCGTCCGGTGTCGGACTGCTCTGGGAGGAGCCCCGTCCGACGTCCGCCGGGCTCGCCGCCGTCCTCGGCCGCACCCGCGCCGCGCTGCTCGCCGAACTGGGCGAGCCGCTCAGCACCCCCGACCTCGCCGCCCGCCTGGGCGTCACCGCGAGCGCCGTCTCCCAGCACTTGGGGGCGCTCCGCGGGGCGGGCCTGGTGACGACCCGCCGCACGGGCCGTTCCGCCGTACACCTGCGCACCCGCACGGGCACGGCCCTCACCGGCGGAGCGGCCGGACCGGCGGGCCCGGCCGACGACAGACCCTAGCCCGCGATCAGCTTGCCGTTCTCCACCTTGACCGGGACCGCCGGCAGCGGGTCGGTGGCCGGACCGCGCAGGACCTTGCCGGTGGTGACGTCGAAGCGGCTGCCGTGGCAGGGGCAGTTGCCCTCGCCCTCGACGATCTTGTCCAGGACGCAGCCGGCGTGCGTGCACTGGGCGCTGAACGCCTTGTACTGGCCCTCGGCCTGGCAGCTGACGACGACCTTGCGCTCGCGGAACAGCTTCGCGCCGCCGACCGGGACGTCGGCCGCGCCGCCCAGCTCGACCGGCTCCTTCGGGACGGCCGGGCTGCCGGCGCCGCTGTCGCTCGCGGTGGAGCACGCGGTGAGCACCGCCCCCGCGCCCACGGCCCCGGCGAGCGCGGCGGCGCCCTTGAGGACGGTACGGCGGGCGGCGGGCTGCTGCGCGGACATGCGGTTCTCCTGGCACGAGTGGCGGGCCCCGGGTGCGGGTCCACGGGTCGACCCGACGATACCGGCGTCCGATGGGATACCTTCCCCCGCGTGATCGTCGTCGGTGGAGAAGCCCTGATCGACCTCGTGCCCGTCGAGCGGCCGGCGGGCGCCCTGCTGCCCCGGCCCGGCGGCGGGCCCTACAACACCGCCCTGGCTCTGGGCCGGCTCGGGGCGGAGGTCGCCTTCTGCTCCCGGGTGTCGGCGGACGGCTTCGGCGAGAGCCTGCTGGCGGGGCTGCGGACCGCGGGGGTGGACCTCTCGCTGGTGCAGCGCGGGCCCGAGCCGACCACGCTGGCCGTGCCCTCGCTGGGCCCCGACGGCTCGGCGGTGTACGGCTTCTACGTCGAGGGGACCGCCGACCGGCTGTTCGCCCTGCCGCCCGCGCTGCCCGCGGGGGTACGGGCCCTCGCGCTCGGGACCTGTTCCCTGGTGCTGGAGCCGGGCGCGTCCGCGTACGAGGCGCTGCTGCGCCGGGAGTCGCGGCGCGGGCTGCTGACCCTGCTGGACCCCAACGTCCGCCCGGCGCTGATCTCGGACCCGGAGGCGTACCGGGAGCGGTTCCTGGGGTGGCTGCCGTACGTGTCGGTGCTCAAGCTCTCGGAGGAGGACGCGGCCTGGCTGGGCGGCCGGGTCGGCGACTGGCTGGCGGCCGGGCCGTCGGCGGTGGTGCTCACCCGGGGTGCGGCGGGCCTGACGGTGTGGACCTCGGACGGCGCGGAGCACAGCGCGGCGGCCCTCCCGGTCGCCGTGGCGGACACGATCGGCGCGGGCGACACCGTCAACGCGGCGCTGCTGCACCGGCTCGCCGGGGCCCCGGACGCCGGCGCCGCCGACTGGCCGGACGTCCTGGCATACGCGGCCCGCGCGGCCGCACTGACCTGCACCCGCGCGGGCGCCGAACCCCCGTACGCGGCGGAGCTGGCCGAAGCCGCCGATTGAGGCGCGAGACCCGGGACGGAACCCCACGGCGTCCAGGCCCACGCCCCCCAAGGAGCCCGGGCCAACGCCCCGACGGGTCCGGGGCAACGCCCCGACGGGTCCGGGGCAACGCCCCGGGGAACGGGCGAAGGGCGGGTAGGGGACTCGCACCGCGCAGCGGCCCCGCCACCCCGGCCGGACCCGCGCAGCGGCGCCCGACCTGGCCGCACCGGCGCGGCGGCCCCGCCCTCCCCCGCCCAGGGGCTACGCCTTGCGGGTGCGGGCCGTCGCCTTCTTCGCCGGGGCCGCCTTCTTCGCCGGGGCGGCGGCCTTCTTGGCGGGCGCCGCCTTCTTGGCCGCCGCCCGCTTCCGCGCCGGAACCGCGACCGGCGGCGCCCCCGCGTCGGAGATGCGCTCCGCCCCCAGGATGTCCCGCAGGAACTTGCCCGTGTGGCTCGCGCCCACCGACGCGACCTGCTCCGGCGTGCCCTCGGCCACCACCAGGCCGCCGCCGTAACCGCCCTCGGGGCCCATGTCGACGACCCAGTCCGCGGTCTTGATGACGTCGAGGTTGTGCTCGATGACGATCACCGAGTTCCCCTTGTCCACCAGCCCGGACAGCACCTTGATCAGCTTCGAGATGTCCTCGAAGTGCAGCCCCGTCGTCGGCTCGTCCAGTACGTACACCGTCCGGCCCGTCGACCGCTTCTGCAGCTCCGAGGCCAGCTTGACGCGCTGGGCCTCACCACCGGACAGGGTCGGCGCGGACTGGCCGAGGCGGACGTATCCGAGCCCGACCTCGTTCAGCGTGCGCAGGTGCCGGGCGATCGTCGGCACGGCCTCGAAGAAGTCCAGGGCCTCCTCGATCGGCATGTTCAGGACTTCCGCGATGGACTTGCCCTTGTAGTGCACCTCCAGCGTCTCCCGGTTGTACCGGTCGCCGTGGCAGACCTCGCACGGGACGTACACGTCCGGCAGGAAGTTCATCTCGATCTTGATGGTGCCGTCGCCGGAGCAGTTCTCGCACCGGCCGCCCTTGACGTTGAAGGAGAAGCGGCCCGGCAGGTAGCCGCGCACCTTCGCCTCCATCGTCTCCGCGAAGAGCTTGCGCACGTGGTCGAAGACGCCCGTGTAGGTAGCCGGGTTGGACCGCGGGGTCCGGCCGATCGGCGACTGGTCGACGTGCACGACCTTGTCGACGAGGTCGTCGCCGTCCACCCGCGTGTGGCGGCCCGGCACCGACCGGGCGCCGTTGAGCTCGCGCGCCAGGTGCGTGTACAGGATGTCGTTGACCAGCGTCGACTTGCCGGAGCCGGAGACGCCGGTGACCGCCGTGAGCACGCCCAGCGGGAAGGACACGTCGATGTCCCGCAGGTTGTTCTCCTTGGCGCCGTGCACCGTCAGCTTGCGCTCGCCGTTCACGGGGCGGCGTACGTCGGGCACGGGGATCGACTTCTTGCCCGACAGGTACTGGCCGGTCATCGACTCGCCGTTCTCCAGCAGCTCCTTCAGGGAGCCGCTGTGCACGACCTTGCCGCCGTGCTCGCCGGCGCCGGGGCCGATGTCCACGACCCAGTCGGCCACCTTGATGGTGTCCTCGTCGTGCTCGACGACGATGAGCGTGTTGCCCATGTCCCGCAGCCGGACCAGCGTCTCGATCAGCCGGTGGTTGTCGCGCTGGTGCAGGCCGATGGACGGCTCGTCCAGTACGTACAGCACGCCGACCAGGCCGGAGCCGATCTGCGTGGCCAGCCGGATGCGCTGGGCCTCGCCGCCGGACAGGGTGCCCGCGGCCCGGTTCAGGGAGAGGTAGTCCAGGCCCACGTCCACGAGGAAGCGGAGGCGTTCGTTGACCTCCTTGAGGACCCGCTCGGCGATCTTCTTGTCGCGGGCGTCGAGCTTCAGCCGCCCCAGGAAGTCGGCGCACTCGCTGATCGACATCGCGGCGACCTCGGCGATGGACCGCTCCATCACCGTCACCGCGAGCACGATCGGCTTGAGCCGGGTGCCCTCACAGGTCGGGCAGGGCACCTCGCGCATGTAGCCCTCGAAGCGCTCGCGGCTGGCGTCGCTCTCGGACTCGGCGTGCCGCCGCTTGACGAACGGGACGGCACCCTCGAAGGCCGTCGTGTACGCCCGCTCGCGCCCGTACCGGTTGCGGTAGCGGACCTCGATCTGGGTCTTGTGGCCGTACAGCAGGGCCTTCTTCGCCCGCTGCGGCAGCCCGGCCCAGGGGATGTCGGTCCGGAAGCCCAGCTCTCCGGCGAGGGCGCCGATCAGCCGCTGGAAGTAGTCCTTGGTGTGGCCGAGCGCCCACGGCGAGACCGCGCCCTCGTCGAGGGACTTGTCCTCGTCCGGGACGATCAGCTCCGGGTCGACCTCCATGCGCGTGCCGATGCCGGTGCACTCGGGGCAGGCGCCGAAGGGCGAGTTGAAGGAGAAGGAGCGCGGCTCCAGCTCCTCGAAGGAGAGGTCGTCGTAGGGGCAGTAGAGGTGCTCGGAGTACATCCGCTCGCGCTCGGGGTCGTCCTCGGCGAGGTCGACGAAGTCCAGGATCACCATGCCGCCGGAAAGGCCGAGTGCGGTCTCGACGGAGTCGGTGAGCCGGCGCTTGGCGCTGTCCTTGACGGTGAGGCGGTCGACGACCACCTCGATGGTGTGCTTCTCCTGCTTCTTCAGCGTCGGCGGTTCGGAGAGCTGGATGGTCTCCCCGTCCACGCGCGCCCGGCTGTAGCCCTTGGTCTGGAGGTCGGCGAAGAGGTCGACGAACTCGCCCTTGCGCTCGCGGACCAGCGGGGACAGCACCTGGAAGCGGCTGCCCTCGGGGAGCGCGAGGACCTTGTCGACGATCGCCTGCGGCGACTGCCGGGAGATCGGCCGGCGGCACTCGGGGCAGTGGGGCTTGCCGATGCGGGCGAAGAGCAGGCGGAGGTAGTCGTAGACCTCGGTGATCGTGCCGACGGTGGAGCGGGGGTTGCGCGAGGTGGACTTCTGGTCGATCGAGACGGCCGGGGAGAGGCCTTCGATGAAGTCGACGTCGGGCTTGTCCATCTGCCCCAGGAACTGCCGGGCGTAGGAGGACAGCGACTCGACGTAGCGGCGCTGCCCCTCGGCGAAGATCGTGTCGAAGGCCAGGGAGGACTTGCCCGAGCCGGAGAGGCCGGTGAAGACGATGAGCGAGTCGCGGGGCAGGTCGAGCGAGACGTTCTTCAGGTTGTGCTCGCGAGCGCCACGAACGATGAGACGGTCGGTCACGCCGGTCGCACCTTTCTTGAGTGAGCGGGGGCACGGGCCCCGACTGTCCAGGGTATGGGGGGCGCCGCTGCGATGGGATGGAGTCTGACTTCCGAGCGTATAGCACGCACATTCGATTTACGGCACTCCCGTGACCGCTTCACCCGATCGTGTGGCCAGGCCCCGTGAGCACTAGGCTCGGAACCATGACTGATCATGTGCACGACCTGGCCTCTGTACGTGAAGCCACGGACCGGCTGCTGACCGCAGTCGCGAAAATGGACAACGCCTCCCTCTCCGAGGAGTCACACCTCCCGGGCTGGACCCGCGGCCACATCCTGGCCCACCTGGCGCGCAACGCCGACGCCCTCGTGAACGTCCTCGAGGGCCGCCCCATGTACGAGAGCGCCGCCGCCCGCGACGCGGACATCGAGCGCGACGCCGGGCGACCCCTGGAAGAACACCTGACGGACCTCCGTGATTCCGCGGCCCGCTTCCTCGCCACCGCCGAGCCCGCCCAGGACTGGCAGCGCACCGTCGAGCTGCGCAACGGCGTCACCGACCTGGCCGCCAACGTGCCCTTCCGCCGCCTCGTGGAGGTCGAGCTCCACCACGTCGACCTGAACATCGGCTACGGGCTCGACGACCTCCCGACCGCGTTCGCCGACCGGGAGATCGCCTTCCTCGCCGACCGCTGGTCCGGCCGCCCCGGCGTCCCGCCCGTCACCCTCCAGTTCTCGGACGGCGAGTTCGTCGCCCGCACGGGCGGCACCGAGGGCACCCCGGTGACCCTGAGCGGCACGCGGGAGGACCTGCTCGGCTGGCTGGCCGGCCGCGGACTCAAGGGCGCCCACCTCGCCATCGAGGCCGGAGACGCCGTGCCCGAACTCCCCGCGCTCTAGGATTCCGACATGACGTACAGCGGAGCGGTCAAGGTCGGCGGTCCGGCCGACGTGCACGAACTCGCGGACCTGATGATTTCCAAGGTCGCGGTGGGTTCCATGAACAACAACGCGTACCTGCTGCGCTGCCGGGCCACCGGCGAGCAGCTGCTGATCGACGCGGCGGCCGAGGCGGACACGCTGCTGAACCTGATCGGCGACGACGGCATCGCGTCCGTCGTCACCACCCACCGGCACGGCGACCACTGGGGCGCGCTCCAGGCAGTCGTCGACGCCACCGGCGCGCGCACCTACGCGGGCGCCTACGACGCCGAGGGCATCCCGGTCCCCACGGACGTGCCGGTCCAGGACGGCGACACGGTCACCGTCGGACGGGTGTCGCTGACCGCCCGCCACCTGGTCGGACACACCCCCGGCTCGATCGCGCTGGTCTACGACGACCCGCACGGCCACCCCCACGTGTTCACCGGCGACTGCCTGTTCCCCGGCGGCCCCGGCCGCACGACGCAGCCTGAGGAGTTCAACTCCCTGATGGACGGGCTGGAGGCCAAGCTGTTCGGCGTCCTCCCGGACGAGGCCTGGGTCTACCCGGGCCACGGGAACGACACGACGCTCGGCGCCGAGCGCCCGCACCTCGCGGAGTGGCGCGCACGAGGCTGGTAACCGTGGTGACCACGGCCGCCTCCGCCCGAAACGGGCGTGGGGCGGCCGCTGCTCTGTTGGCGCGGCACCCGGTCAGGCCCCCGGAAGCTCCTGCGCGGGAAGCCGGCCCGCGCGCACCGCGTCGACCAGGGCCTGGTGGTCGCGTTCGTTCTGATCGGCGTACGCCTCGGCGAAGGTGACGAGCGCCCGGTCGAAGGCCACGCCGCCGCCCAGGTACGAGGCGATCGCGATCCGGTCGCCCGAGCGCGCGTGCGCACGGGCGAGGGTGAGGCCGCACAGCTCCGCGAACGCCGCCAACTGTGCGGGCGACATCGTCTCCGGCATGGCGATCCCCTTCCAGTCGCGCAGCTGGCGGATGTAGAAGTCGCGCCGCCTGCCGTCGATCCCGTCCACCCGCTCCCAGCCCAGGAACATGTCGCTCGCCGCCTGCATCAGCCGCTGTCCCGACACGACGCGCTCGCCCTGGTTGCGGTAACTGCTCGCGCCGAGGTGGTCGGCGAGCACGGAGGTGCCGGCCTCCTTGGCCTGCAGGAGGAGCGGGTCCCGGTCGTCGCGGCCGAGGAGCAGCAGGATCCAGCAGCGGGTTCCGACGCTGCCGACGCCGACCACCTTGCGGGCCATGTCCACCAGCTGGTAGTCCTCCAGGAGGGTCCGCCGGTCACTCGCCATCGAGGAGCCGTAGGTGGCGATCAGGTGCTCGAACCGGTCCTCCATCGCGCTGCGCTCGGCGTCCGGCAGCAGGTCCGTGAGCGGCACCAGCAGCGGGGGGTCCGCCGCGATGCGCGGCCGGCCGTCGACCACCTCCGTGAGCTTGTCGAAGGCCTGTAGCGTGCCGCGTTCACGTGCCTTCGCCATCGCACGGGTGAGTTTCCTGCGGCCACCCTCGTCGAGCTGGGCCGCCGCGAAGGCCTCCAGACGGTCCTGGTCGATCCTGGCGTACCAGACGTCGAGGTTGCCCATGCCGGCGAAGCCGCGCATCGCCTCGCGGTACGAGCGCACGGCGGTGCCCACGATGCCCGCGCGCTCGGCGTCGTCGAAGCCGTTCGCCCGGGCGGCGATGACGAAGCTCGCCGACAGCCGTTTGACGTCCCACTCCCAGGGGCCGGGCAGGGTCTCGTCGAAGTCGTTGATGTCGAACATCAGCCGCCGCTCCGGGGAGGCCAGCAGCCGGAAGTTCAGCAGGTGCGCGTCCCCGCACAGCTGGGCCGTGATGCCCGAGTCGGGACTGCCGGCCAGGTCGGAGGCCATGATCGCGGCGGCTCCCCGGTAGAACCGGAAGGGCGATTCCAGCATCCTGCCGTAGCGGATCGGGACCAGCTCGGGTACCCGGTCCCCGGACTGCTCTTCCAGGATGGCCAGCGGGTCCGGCCGGTCCGGGGACGGCCGGTACACGGCGTGCCCCGAACGGGGTGAGCGGTTGCGGGCCTCCTTGCCCCGGGCGGCGCGTTCCTGGGGCGTGCTGCCGGGCACCGCGCGCATCGCGGCGGTCCTGCTCTGTGACATCGCTGTGCTCCTGCCTGGACCTGCGTCCTCAGCACCGGGTTTCAACCCTAGGACCTCACCCCGTGCCCCGCGCGGGGGCGGGACACGGGGTCCGGAGTGCGGCGGGCCGGGCCGGGGCGCAGTCTTGAGGCAGGGCACGCCGGTGGCGGCGGGCACGAAGCGGAGGGAGCGACGCCGGTGCCTGAAGCCGACACCTCGGGACGCACGACCGGTGCCATGCGCGGCGCGCTCGCCCCGCTCGCCCTGGCCCAGTTCATCTGCAGCTTCGCCGGTTCGAACATGAACGTGATGATCAACGACATCAGCCGGGACCTCGACACGACCGTCCAGGGCGTGCAGGTCGCGATCACGATCTTCCTCCTCGTCATGGCGGCGCTGATGATCCCCGGCGGCAAGCTGACCGACCGCTACGGACGCAAACGGTGCTTCCTGACGGGTCTCGCCGTCTACGGTGTCGGCGCCCTGCTGAGCGCGGCGGCGCCGGGCCTGGGCGTCCTCATCCTCGGCAACTCGATCCTCGAGGGCATCGGGACGGCCCTGCTCATCCCGCCCGTCTACATCCTCACGACGCTGCTGTTCACGGACATGACCTCACGCGCCCGCGCCTTCGGGACCATCATGGCCCTGGGCGGCGTCGGCGCGGCCGCCGGGCCGCTGATCGGGGGCCTCATCACCTCGGGCATCGGCTGGCGCGCGGCCTTCGTGTTCCAGGCCCTGGTGATCGCCCTGATCATCATGCTGAGCCGCCGGGTCGAGGACCCCCTTCCGCCCGATCCCACGCGACCCTTCGACACCGGTGGGGCGGTCCTCTCCGCCGTCGGGCTCATCCTCCTCGTCACGGGGATCCTGGCGGCCGACGACAACCTCTGGCTGATGCTCGCCCTGCTCGTCCTCGGTGCGCTCTTCCTGCTGTGGTTCTTCCTGTCGGTACGGGCCAAGGAGCGGGCCGGCAAGGAGCCCCTCCTGGCGACGAGCCTGTTCCGCAACCACACGTCCAACCTGGGTCTCGTCACGCAGAACATCCAGTGGCTGGTGCTGATGGGGACGTCGTTCGTCGTCGCCGCCTACCTCCAGGTCGTACGCGGGTACGACGCGATCCAGACCGGCGTGATCTTCACGGCGGCCACGGTCGGCCTGCTCGCGTCCTCCCTGGCCGCCGCCCGCCTCGCGAAGCGGCGCGCACAGCGCACGCTGATCATGACGGGCTTCGTGCTGACGACCGCCGGCATCGCCGTCCTGCTGGCCCTGGTGGGCGGCTCGCCGAATCCCTGGGCGTTCGTGCCCGGGCTGCTGCTGATCGGCCTGGGGCTCGGCGTGATGCTGACCCCGTCGGTCAACGTCGTGCAGTCGAGCTTCCCGGAGGAGCAGCAGGGCGAGATCTCCGGGCTGTCGCGCAGCGTGTCCAACCTCGGCTCGTCCCTCGGCACCGCGGTCGCCGGCACCATCCTCGTCGCCGGCCTCACCACCCACGCCTACGCCGCCGCGATGATCACACTGGCCGTCCTCGGGCTCGTCGGTCTCGCCGCGGCGGCGTTCCTTCCGCGGGGCACGGGGCCGAGCACCGTCTGAGCTCGGACTCGGGCGGCCCTCCACCGGCGTGAGGGCCCCGGCTTTTCCCCTATTGCGACGAAACGGTCCCCTCACCCGGGTGACCACGACGGGTTCGGGGTACCAACCAGCATGATCACTGTTGGGGTCGAGGAGGAATACCTGCTGGTCGACCCGGAGACGCTCCTGCCACTGCCGCTCGTGCAGGAGGTGCGTGCCACGGCCAGTCTGGCGCCGATCGCGGACGAACGAGAGGTCCAGGACGAACTGCTCCAGGCCCAGATCGAAGTCGCCACGCCCGTCTGCACGGGCCTGGAGGAGGTGGGGGGGGCATCTCCTGCGGCTGCGTCACGCGGTCGCCTCCGCCGCCCAGGCCAACGGCTGCCGGATCGCCATGTCCGCCACCGCGCCGGTCCGGGACGTCGTCCCCGTGCCCGTCACCAGCACGGCGCGATATCTGAGGATGCGGGGGGAGGCCCGGCTGCTCGTCGACGAGCAGCTGATCTGCGGAATGCACGTCCACGTGGGGATTCCCGATCGGGAGACCGCGGTGGCCGTCCTGAACCGGCTGCGCGTCTGGCTCCCGACCCTGCTGGCGATGTCCGCGAACGGGCCGCTGTGGGACGGGCGGGACACCGGCTTCGCCAGCTGGCGCACGATCATCTTCGGCCGCTGGCCGGTCAGCGGCCCGCCGCCGCATTTCGCGGGGTTCGCCGACTACGACGCGCGGGCCGACGCGCTGGTGGAATCCGGGCTGATCCCCGACCGGGGACAGCTGTACTGGCAGGCCCGGCTCTCCGATCGCTACCCGACCATCGAGGTGCGCTGCTGTGACGTGCAGCTGGAGGCGGACGACGCGGTCATGCTCGCCGGCGTCGTCCGCGGGCTCGCCGCCACCGCGCTCGCCGAGGAGGAGGCGGGAACCGCCCTCGCGCCGTGCCCGCCGGAGATCCTGCAGGCCGCGACGTGGCACGCGGCCCGGCACGGGATGAGCGGCACCCTGATGGACCCGGAAGGCCGGCTGCGGAGCAGCGGGGACGTCCTGTGCGCGCTCCTGCGGCACATCGGCCCGGCCCTCGAGGAGAACGGTGACTTCCGCGAGGTGAGCTCGCTCGTCCACCGGCTGCTGCGCAACGGCACGTCGGCCGACCGCCAGCGACGGGCCCTGGCCGGTGCCGGCCGGCCGGGGCTCGCGGACCTGATCACCACGGGAGCCACCGGGTGAGCCGCCTGCCGAGGTGAGATGCTGGAAGCAGTGGAGGGCCGGCAGCTGGACTTCCGGGCCGGCCCCCGTCAGCAAGGGAGAACGACGTGCCCGGTCTTCTTCGAGGAGTAGCGCGCACCGCGGTGGTCGCCGGTACGGCGACGGCGGTGTCCAACCGCGTGTCGCGGCGCCAGGCGGGCCGGTGGGCCGCGCAGGACGAACAAGCCATGGCGCAGCAGCAGGCCGCCGCCCCGCCCGCCCCCGCCGCTCCGGCGATGGGGGATGACATGAGCAGCAAGATCGACCAGCTCAAGGAACTCGGAGCGCTGAAGGATCAGGGGATCCTGACCGACGCGGAGTTCGCGCAGCAGAAGAGCAGGATCCTCGGAACCTGATCGCCGAACCTGATGGCCGTCCGGAGGCGGCCTGCCTGGCTCACTGCGCCGGCCGGCCGCCTTCGGCCGCGTCTTCCTCCGCGTCGAGGGAGGCGAGCAGGGCCTGCACGGGGATGCGGCCACTCGCCACCAGCTGCGCGCCGCTGCGGCGCAGGGCCCGGGCGAAGGGGGCGGCCCACCGGTTCTCGTAGACCAGGATCGCGGCCGCGTTGCCCGGCTGGAGGGCGTTGCCCGCCTCGTCGAGGTCTTCCTGGTCGAGCAGTTCGGAGGACGCGCCCTCGAAGACGGACAGGCCGAAGGAGTTGTCCTCACCGTCGAGGTCCGTGAGTTCCAGGGCGGTGACGGTTCCGTCGGCGTCCTTCTGTACGAACCGCAGGTCGATGAGGTGGATGATGCCCTGTTCGACGAGGTCGATCAGCAGGGGGAACGCCTCGCCCGTCATACGGTTCCCGGGGAACTCGACGACCAGGTAGTCGACCGGGCCCATGTCTTCGATGTCGTCGCTCATGAGGGCTCCTCACGTGTGGCTCGACGGGCCGGCGGTGGGGGCCGGACAGCGCGTCGGCGGCCGGGCGGCCGCGTTCTCATTGCAGCATCCGCCGTGGGGCCCCGCACCTCAGCCGGTGAGCTGGTAGAGGCTCCTGGCGACGAGCCACAGTCCCAGGAGCAGGCACACGACCACGATCGCCTGGTCCTTGTGCCGTTCCAGCCACGCGCGCAGACCCAGCAGGGCGCGCTGCGCCTTCTCCGGCGAGAACACCATGTACAGCTCCATGGCCAGCAGGGTGGAGGTGGCCAGGAGGCAGAAGCCCATGAGGGCCAGGAAGGACTCCGCGTGGGAGAGGTCGGCCTGCACGACGGTGGCGGCCGCGGCGGCGACCATCCCCCAGGGCTGGAGGAGCACGGCGAGGGCCGCCGCGGACCAGGCGGTGGCTTCGTCCATCCGGGACCGCGTCGACGGGGCGGAAGCCTCGCCCCCCTCCCGCACGCGGGGATCCGGGGCCGTGGCGTCACGGCGGCTCCGGCGCCGCCGGCGCTCGCCGTACACGACCAAGCCGAAACCGATCACCAAAGTGGCGACGAGCGCAGCGATCGACGGAGGAGAGCGGGGCGGGGGCGGCTGCCCGCCGGTGAAGAGGAGGACCATCCCGATCACGGCCACCAGGCACGCCAGCCAGGCGAGGATGAAGACCAGTCCCAGCCGCACCCCGCGGGGTGCGGACACCACCAGGACGAAGGCCATGACGGGCAGCGGGAACAGGGTGACCGCCAGACCGATGAGGAGCAGGTCGAGCACCATCGCGGCGCACCCCTTCCACCGGCAGGCTCAGGCGGTGGCCACGGCCTGGTCGAGTTCGGAGTCGAGGGCGAGGGCGGCGGTGATGAGGGCGAGGTGGGTGAAGGCCTGGGGGAAGTTGCCCAGCTGTTCGCCGGTGAGTCCGACCTCTTCGGCGAAGAGCCCGACGTGGTTGGCGTAGGTGAGCATCTTGTCGAAGGAGTAGCGGGCCTGATGGACACGGCCGGCCCTGGCGAGGGCGTGGACGTGCAGGAAGGAGCACAGGGAGAAGGTGCCCTCGGAGCCCTGCAGACCGTCGGGGGAGGCGGCGGGATCGTAGCGGTAGACGAGGCTGTCGGAGACGAGTTCGCTCTCCATGGCGTCGAGGGTGGACAGCCAGCGCGGGTCCTTGGGGGCGATGAAGCCGACCAGGGGCATGAGCAGCAAGGAGGCGTCCAGGACGGTGTTGTCGTACTCCTGGACGAAGGCCTGGCGCTCTTCGCTCCAGCCGAGGGTCATGACCTGTTCCAGGATCGCGTCCCGCGTCGCCGTCCAGCGGGCCAGGTCGCAGGGGCGGGAGTTGGCCACGGCCTGGCGGATGCCGCGGTCCAGGGCGACCCAGCACATGAGGCGGCTGTACGTGAAGTCCTTCTGGCCGCCGCGGGTTTCCCAGATGCCCTCGTCGGGGCGGTCCCAGTGGTCGCACAGCCAGTCCAGCAGGGCGACGCAGCGCAGCCAGTCGTCGTAGCCGATGACGTTGCTGACCTGGCCGGTCTGGGCAAGGGCGTAGACGGCCTCGCCGTAGATGTCCATCTGGAGCTGGTCCGCGGCGCCGTTGCCCGAGCGTACCGGGCGGGATCCGCGCCACCCTTCCAGGTGGTCGAGGGTCTCCTCGGTCAGGTACGGGTCGCCGTCGACGCGGTACATGATCTGGAGGGGTTCGCCGTTGGGAGCGCCGCCGTCCCGCAGCCGCCGGAGGAGCCAGCTGCGGAAGGCGTCGGCCTCGTCGGTGAATCCGAGGGCGCGCATGGCGCGGACCGAGAGGGAGGCGTCGCGGACCCACGTGTAGCGGTAGTCCCAGTTCCGCTCCCCGCCCTCCTGTTCGGGCAGGCCCATGGTGGCGGCGGCGATCGGCGCGCCGGTCGGTGCGTACGTCATCAGCTTGATGGTGATCGCGGAGCGGTTGACCATCTGCTGCCAGCGGCCGCGGTAGGTACAGCGCGAGGTCCAGGCGTGCCAGAAGTCGCGGACGGCGTTGAACTCCTCCGTCATGTCGTGCACGTTGACCGCCGGCGGGGGCGCGCTGTCGGCGTCGCAGACGGTCAGGAGGACGGCCGCGCGTTCGCCCTCGGCCAGGGTCACCCCCGCGCGCACGTCCGTCCCGTCGGCCTCCAGGTCGACCGGCCCCAGGGCTTGCAGGTACGCGGTGATGCCGGGGCCGTCGAAGCGGGCGGCGGCACCGTCGAACGCCAGGTCGTGCGGCGCCCGGCCGTAGTCGAAGCGCGGGCGGCACTCCAGGCTGAAGTGCGCCGTCCCGCGCACGCCCCGCATGACCCGCACCACCTGGTGCCGGTCGGTGACGGTGTGCGGATCGTGCACGGGCATGAAGTCGATGACCTCGCCCACGCCTTCGGGGCTGAGGAAACGGGTCACCAGGACGGCGGTGTCGGCCATGTAGAGCTGCTGGCTGATGGGCCGGGCGGGCCCCGCCGGCCCGTCGTCGGAGACTCCGGACGGGTCGGCGGTGATGGCGAAGTAGCCGCCCCGGCTGTCGTCGAGCAGGCTCGCGAAGATGCTGGGCGCGTCGAAGCGGGGTGAGCAGAACCAGTCGAGCACGCCCTCGGAGGAGACGAGGGCACACGTCTGCAGGTCTCCGATCAGACCGTGCTCGGCGATGGGCGGGTAGGGGCGCATCGGCCTCACCTTCCTGTGGATCCTGGTCCGGCCCGGTCCGCTGCGGTCCGGTGTCAGGAGCTGAGGACCTTGGCCTTGGCCTGCTCGTACTCGGCCGACGTGATGTCGCCGCGGTTCTTGAGCTCGGCGAGCCTCGCCAGCTCATGGCCGGGGCCGGTGGGCCCGGCGCTGTCACGAACGTAGGAGCGGAAGGCCTGCTCCTGCTGCTGGGCCAGCTTGAGCTCGCGTTCGCCCATTCCGCGGCCGCGGGCGATCAGGTAGACGAAGACGCCGAGGAACGGCAGCAGGATGACGAAGACCGTCCATCCCGCCTTGCCCCAGCCGCTCAGCCCGTCGTCGCGGAAGATGTCGGCGATGATGCGGAAGAGCAGCATGAACCAGAGCACCCAGAGGAAGATGAGCATCATGGTCCAGAAGAAGTTCAGCAGGGGGTAGTCGTACTCCTCTGCCAGGTCGATCAGCGCGTTCTGCATGGCCGGTTCTCCTGTCGGTCGGGAACGGTGTGGTCGTTCAGGCGGCCACCGGGGCGAAGGCGTGCATCTCGTCGACGCCCGGCTGCACGACGCCGTAGCTGCTCTCCGGTACCTCGTTCCAGGCGCCGGGCAGATCCCCGAGGGGTTCGGACACGATGAGGCGGGTCTCCTCGGAGACCTCCTGCAAGAACGGCATGTCCGGGTACAGCCTGCGCAGCGAGTCCACCCTGCTGCTGTAGTAGAGCGAGCGGGAGGCGCGCCCGCTGGAGTAGCGGAAGGCCCAGAGGCGTACGCCGTCGGTCATGGCGAGCGTCATCTGGAGCGGGAACTCCACGCCGTGCTCGTGCCCGACGCGCTCCACCACTCCCGCCATCCTGGCGATGGCGGTCGGCGGGTCCTGTTCCAGGCCGTACGTGAGGGCCAGGTAGAACATCACCTCGGAGTCCGTCGTTCCGCCGATGTCGGCGTAGAGGGCCGGATCGACGAGCAGGGTGAGGTCCCGGCGCATCAGGTGGAAGCCGGATATCGCTCCGTTGTGCATGAACATCCAGCGGCCGTGCCGGAAGGGGTGGCAGTTCGACTGCTGCACCGCCGTCCCGGTCGACGCCCGGATGTGCGCGAAGAACAGCGGTGAGCGGACGTGGTCCGCCATCTCCCTCAGGTTGCGGTTGTTCCAGGCGGGACCCACGTCCCGCAGGAGCGCCGGGGATTCGATGTCGTCCGCGTACCAGCCGACACCGAACCCGTCGCCGTTCGTCGTCTCCACTCCGAGCTTGGAGTGCAGGCTCTGGTCGATCAGCGAGTGAGCCGGCCTGTACAGGATGGTGTCGAGCAGCATGGGCGTACCCGAGTACGCGAGCCATCGGCACATGGTCATCACCTGCGTCTCTACGGCACCGTGGGAAACGAACTGCCGTCCCACGCGCCCCCGCGGTGGCCTGCCGTGCTCTCCCACCGCGCTGTGGTCGACCCGATGTGGATCTCTGTACGGCTTTCTCATTCTCGCGTCCCTCCCCCGGGAGCGCCACGCGGGACGCCGGCGCCGTCCCCGCGCCGGCCACCGGCCGCCAGCAGCGCCAGTACGGCCAGCACCGCGAGCAGGATGAGCACCAGCAGCAGGACGGTGAGCACCGTCGGGTGGTTCCACAGCGCGAACACCAGCGCGAGGACGAGCAGCACACCGGTGGTGAGCCAGCGCCGGTGGTCCTGGACCCAGATCCCGACGCGCCCCGTGTGCATTCCGTGGCCCGCTCCCCAGCCCACGGCGGAGTCGGCCGCGCGCTCCGCCCTGCCGCGCACGCCGCGCGGCAGCCGGCCGGCTCCGGACAGGTAGGCGCCGAGGGCGACGACGATCCCGAGGACGATCGCGGTCCGGATGCTGACCCTCAGGAACCGCACGAGCGTGTCGAAGATGGCCGCGGCCGCCGCGGGCGACTGGACCTGCTCCGGAAGGTGGTCGAGGTAGTAACGGCGGGCGAGGACCAGGCCGAGGGCCAGGACGAGGCAGGCGGCGGCCGCGCCCAGCATGGTGGTCACCAGGGCCCGGCGCCGGCGCCGGGCGAGCAGGACTCCGGCCACGCCGAGGAGCACGGTGAGCACGGGCAGCCAGTTGCCGAGGACGTCGAGGAGGTGGACCAGGCTCCTGATCTTCGCCAGTTCGTCGGACTGGAAGAGCACCATCTGCTTGTCGACCTCGGGGATCTTCTCGGCCGGGGAGATGCCGGCCTTCACGAGGTCCTCCTTGACCTTCTCCACGGCCTCGCCGATGTTCAGGCTGACGGTGCCGCCCTCGACCTCCAGCGCGCCGCGGCCCTCACCGGTCAGCGCGCGGTCCACGGCGCTGTGGGCGGCCCGGTTGGCGGTGGTCCAGATCCTCTCGAACCTGTCGCCCTCGACGAACCGGGTCGCCACCTTGGAGACGGCCGCGTCGGCGGCGGAGTCCAGTTGGGGGCCCAAGGCCCTGACGGCAAGGCCGACACGCGGCGGCAGCCCCTGCGATTCGAGCCACTTCGCCAGGTCGGACGTGACCTCGGCGCCGTCGACGCGGACGTCGGCCGCCTCGGTGATGCGGTGGACGGCGGCGGCCTGGACGTCCGGGTCCGAGGCGAGCGGGGCGACCGTGGAGACGTACCGGTCGGTGTCCAGCACGATGTCGTGGACCCACACGGTGAGCAGCGAGACCGGGACGAGGATGCACGTGAGCGTGATCAGCACGGCCGAAACGGTGCCGGCCACGACCCTCCGGGAACGCGAGGGCCGCCGTCCGGGGGCGGGCGCCTCGGCGGGCGGCTCGGATGGCAGGCTCATGGCGCTCCCTGGGGACGATGGAGGTGAAAAGCCGCTTCCCGGTCATTCGACACGCCGGACCGCCGGACCGCGCGTTCAGTTGGGCTCATCGTGTGAGACGGGTGCGGCCGGTGGAGGCCGTGGTCAACCCCGCGGGGCCGGGCACTCCTTCCGGTCGACCTTGACCGAACGCATGTCCTGGGGCTGCGGGTTGGGGTAGTTGCTGCACCATGCAACGACACCCCTCCCGGCCCCCCTCCCTACCCTCGATGCTCCGGCTCGCCACCGCCGCCCTGGTCGGCACCGCCATCGAGTTCTACGACTTCTTCGTCTACGGCACGGCCGCCGCCCTGGTGCTCGGCCCGCTCTTCTTCCCCTCCTTCTCCCCGCTCGCCGGAACGCTCGCCGCCTTCGGCACGTTCGGCGTCGGCTTCCTCGCCCGCCCCCTCGGCTCCGCCCTCTTCGGCCACATCGGCGACCGCTACGGGCGCCGCCCGGTGCTGCTCGGCTCGCTGCTCCTGACCGGCCTCGCCACGGTCGCCGTCGGGTGCGTGCCCTCCTTCGCCTCCATCGGCATCGCCGCGCCGGTCCTGCTGCTCCTGCTGCGCTTCCTCCAGGGGCTGGGCCTGGGCGGCGAATGGGGCGGGGCGGTCCTGTTGACCGCCGAGCACGCCCCGGAGCGGCGGCGCGGTCTGTGGTCGAGCTTCCCGCAGATGGGCCCCGCCACCGGGTTCCTGCTGGCCAACGGCCTGACCCTGGCGCTGTCCGGGGCGTTGAGCGAAGCCCGGTTCACCGCCTGGGGCTGGCGGGTGCCGTTCTGGGCGGCCGGGCTGCTGGCGCTGGCCGGACTGTGGCTGCGCCGGTCGGTCGAGGAGACCCCGGAGTTCCGTGCGCTCGCCGAGTCCGGCCGGCAGGCCGACGCCCCACTGGCCGAGGCGGTGCGCGGCCACTGGGGGCTGCTCCTGCTGACCGGCGGGGCGATGGCCGTCGGGTACGCCGTCTTCTACGCGGTCACCACCTGGTCCCTCGCGTACGCCACCGCCCGGCACGGGGTGGACCGCACCGTGATGCTGGCCATCGTCATGGCCGCGGTCCTGCTCATGGGGTTGGTGACCCCCCTGCTCGCGGTGCTCGGCGACCGCTGGGGGCGGCGGCCGCTGTGCCTGGCCGGCAGCGCGGCGTGCGCGGCGTGGATGTTCCCGTTCGTCGCCCTGCTGCACACGGCGGACCCGCTGCTGATGACGGTGGGCTGCGTCGGCGCACTGCTGGCGATGGTGCTGATGTTCGCCGTGGTCGGCGCCTACCTGCCCGAGCTGTACCCCCCGCGGCTGCGCTGCACGGGCGCGGCGGTCGGCTACAACCTGGGCGGTGTGCTCGGCGGTGCGCTGACCCCGGTCGTGGCGACGGCCCTGGCGGACGGCTCGGGCCCGCCGTGGGGCGTGGCGGTGTACCTGACGGCGGTCTCGCTGGTGAGCCTCGGCTGCTTCGCCCTGCTCCCGGACACCCGGCCGGCCGCGGTCCGGGCGGCGAGGAGCGAGCCGGCGGTGGCATGAGGCGCGTGGCGCGGGCCGGCACGCGATGGGCCCGGGAGCCGCTGCTCCCGGGCCCATCCCTCACGGTCCGCCGGTCAGGCGTCGACGCTCTTCGGCTCCGCGGCGGCGGCCTCGGCCTGGGCCTGCTTCTTCGAGGCGATCAGGCTCGTGATGGTGGTGATCACCAGGACGCCGCAGATGACGCCGAGGGAGACCGGGATGGAGATCTGCGGGACGTGCACGCCGGACTCGTGCAGGGCGTGCAGCACCAGCTTGACGCCGATGAAGCCGAGGATCACCGACAGGCCGTAGCTGAGGTGGACCAGCTTCTTGAGCAGGCCGCCGATCAGGAAGTACAGCTGGCGCAGCCCCATGAGGGCGAAGGCGTTGGCGGTGAAGACGATGTACGGGTCCTGGGTGAGGCCGAAGATCGCGGGGATCGAGTCCAGGGCGAAGAGCACGTCGGTGGTGCCGATGGCGAGCATCACGACCATCAGCGGGGTCAGGACGCGCTTGCCGTTGTCGCGGATGAAGAGCTTGGTGCCGTGGTAGCGGTCGGCGACGCCGAACTTCTTCTCGATGGACTTGAGGAGACGGTTCTCCTCGAACTCGTCCTCGTCCTCGTCCTTGCGGGCCTCCTGGATCAGCTTCCAGGCGGTGTAGATCAGGAAGGCGCCGAAGATGTAGAAGACCCACGAGAAGGTGGTGATGATCGCGGCGCCGGCCGCGATGAAGATCGCGCGCAGGACGAGGGCGATCAGTACGCCCACCAGCAGGACGCGCTGCTGGAGGTGGGAGGGTACGGAGAACTTCGCCATGATCAGGACGAAGACGAACAGGTTGTCCACGCTCAGGGACTTCTCGGTGATGAAGCCGGCGAAGAACTCCTGGGAGGCCTGGGCGTTGCCGAAGAACAGCAGGCCGAGGCCGAAGAGGACGGCGAGCACGATCCAGACGACGGTCCAGATGCCCGCTTCCTTGATCGAAACGTCGTGCGGCTTGCGGCCGATGAGGAAATCGGCGCCGATGAGGATGCACAGACCGGCAACGGTCAGCACCCACAAGGTCATCGAAACGTCCACGGTATTCACGCCTCCGGCGGATGGCTCAGCACATGGTCAGCGTCATCGCTGCCGGAGGTCTCTTCCACCCGGCGGCCGTCCGGCCGCGGGCCGGCGCCCCGGGACCCACTGCGTAGATCGCCACAGTGGTCCGTATTGACGGGCACGCCGCGCAGGAAATAGCAGGAATACTCCCCTCCGCGGATCCCAGGGTACCCGCGGAGGAGGCGAAAGGTAAAGGGCTCCCCAAGAAGAGGTCAGCCACCGGTCATGGTCCGGTCACGGGCGGGCCGTGCCCCGCGCCTCCCGCACCCGGTCCAGGGCCCGTTCGAGCACCGTGCTGCCCTGCGGGGGGAGGTCCGGCTCGAAGGTCCAGGCGTGCTGGACCCAGGGGTCGGCGAGGTGGCTGTCCGGCACCGGGGACAGCCGCATCAGCGAGCGCCACAGCGGATCCAGCAGCGGCCCGTACGCGGAGGCCTCCTCCCGGTCGGCGACCATCAGCAGGTGCACCCCGACCGACGGGCCCTCGTCGGCCAGGTAGCGCAGCTGGGTGACCGCCCGGTCGTCGAACCCGTGCGGGAAGTCGTGCACGACCAGCAGCTGCTCGGCCCGGTCCACGTCCGCGGGCAGCTCCTCGGGGGCGCCGGCCCGCAGCGCCATCTGGACGAGGTCCACGCGCCGCGTGAGCCGCGCCAGGGTCCGGCCGACCTCCTCGGCGCCGGCGGCGGGCGGTGCCGCGAGGACCCCGGCCCGCACCAGCGGGGCCAGGGAGGCGGCGCCCGCCCCGGCGGCGTCGATGACGTGGACGGAGAACCGGTCGGCCGGGTGTACCGCGAGGAGCCGTACGGCGTGCGCGACGGCCATGTCCATGGCGGCGCGGCGCAGCCGGTCGGTGTCCATGGCCATGGCGGCCTCGGAGCCGGTGCGGCCGTTGTCGATCCACAGGCCGCGCTCCAGCGGGACCCGCATCAGCATCGGGATCCGCAGGCCCGGCATCTCGGGCAGGCTCAGGTTGCCCAGGCGCAGCGCGAGCGGGGCCTCCTCCGGCACGCCGCCGCCGTGCCAGACGGGGTTGTCCCAGCGCGCGTACGCGGCCGGCAGCGCGGGTTCGACCACGTCGGACTCGGCGACCAGCTGGGCGAGGTCCCGGTCCAGGACGGCCCTGGCCTGCGCGACCAGGTCGTCCCGGCGGGCCCGGGCGGTCTCGCGGGCGGCGTCCCCGGCGCCGCCGACGCGGTGGCGCGGGTCGGACAGGGCCTCGTCAAGTTCGCGGTCCAGCCGCGCGTCGGCGAAGTCGACGGCGCTGCGGTAGGCGGCGACCGTGCGGGCCAGGTCCTCGAACATGCCCCAGACCTGGTTGTAGAGCCGCTCGTCCATGGACCAGCCGCTGGCGTCGCCGGCGACCGGGGCCGGGGGCCGGCCGGCGTCCGCCGCGGGCGCGGGCCGGGGTGCGGGCTCGGGGGCCTCGGCGCCGGTGCGGCGGCGGCGCGGGTGGGCGTAGTCGATGGTGGGCGGGCCCTGCGCGGCCGCGGTGTCCCCCGGGGCGGCGGGGACGGGGCCGGGCGTGCCCGGGTAGGGGGCGCCGGAGACCGGGACCGGATCCGGCGGCTCGGGGGCGGCGGCCGGAGCCGGGGCCGCCTGCCGGTCGGACGGCGGGGCGTCCTGGGCCCGCGGGGGCAGGGCGGCGAGGGTCCGGTCGGCCCCGGCGGCGCCCTCGGGCCCGCGCAGGACGGCCGCGGCCAGCTCGGCGGCCTGCGGCGCGGGCAGGCCCCCGTCGGTGAGCAGGGCGCCGAGGCCCTCGGCGTATCCCTGGCCGACGGCCCGCACCTTCCAGGCGCCCTGGCGCCGGTAGAGCTCCAGGGCCACGACGGCGGTCTCGGCGCCGAGCCCGGTGAGGGTGAACCCGGCGAACTCGGGCCCGTCCGGCGGGGCCACCGCCGCGTGCGGGGCGGGCACGGAGCCGAAGCTCAGCGGCCCTCCGGGCGGCAGGACGAGGAGCAGGCCGATCCGGTGGACCTCCGCGGCGACGGCATCGAGGTCGACGGCCAGCATGTGGCGGTCGGCGGCCTCCTGCGGCAGCCGGAGCCAGGCGGGGGCCCGGCCGCCCGGCCGGGCCAGCGCCCCGGGGCCCGCGAGGCGGCCCTCTTCGTCGGCCAGGGAGGCCAGGGCGAGCACGGGCGTGCCCGCCGAGACCCTGATCTCGACCCTGTCGTGGGGCACGGGGTGGTTCTGCCCCCGGACCAGTTCGGCCGTCATCGTGCAGCCCCTCCCCCGTGCCGTCTTCTCTTGTCGGTACTGCTCTTACAGGTGCGGCAGGATCGCCGGCATCAGGTCCTGGAAGGTCCGGCCGTTGGCCGGGTTTCCGAGGGCCGTCATCTGCCAGCCGCCGCCGGTCCGGGACACCTTCGCCATGATCTGCGCGGTGTACTGGCCCCCGCCGTCGAGGGTGTAGCGGGCCAGCTCCTGGCCGTTGGTCTCGTCGACGATGCGGCAGAAGGCGTTCTGCACTTCCTGGAAGGTCTGGCCGGTGAACGAGTTCACCGTGAAGACGATCGTGTCGATGTGGACCGGGACCCGCTGGAGGTCGACGAGGATGGCCTCGTCGTCCCCGCCCTGGCCGACGCCGCCGACCAGGTTGTCGCCGGTGTGGCGGACCGAGCCGTCGTCGCTCTGCAGGTGCCGGAAGAAGACCACGTCCACCGGCTGCTTGTCGGCGAAGAGCACCGCCGACGCGTCGAGGTCGATCTCCCGCGTCCGCGAGCCGAACAGCCCCCGGCGCTTGGCCGCCTGCCAGCCCAGGCCCATCCGGACCGCGGTCAGCGTGCCGCCGTCCTGCTTCTGCAGACTGATGGCCTGACCCTTGGTCATGTTGACCGTCACGCGCGTTCCCCTCTCCATAGCCCGCCCCTAAAGGCCCGCAGCGTGCGCCTGCGGCGTTTCCACACCCTACTGACCGCCCCGGGGTCAGGCGAGGCCCGCTTCCCTCATCTGGCGAAGCTCCTTCTTCAGCTCGCCCACCTCGTCCCTGATCCGGGCGGCGACCTCGAACTGGAGCTCGGCGGCCGCTCCCCTCATCCGCTCGGTCATCTGCTCGATGAGCGCGGCCAGTTCGGCGGCGGGCCGGTCGGTCGCGACGGCGGCCTTGGCCGTCTTGCCGCCCTTGCCCTTGGCGACGGCCGCGGCCTTGCCGCCGAGCGCGGGGACCGGCGCCTTGGCGGCCTTGCCGTCCTTGGCCTGCCGGTAGCCGGTGCCGAGGAGCTCCTCGGTGTCCAGCTCCTCGCGGGCGATGGTGGCGACGATGTCGTTGATCTTCTTGCGCAGCGGCTGCGGGTCGATCCCGTTGGCCGTGTTGTAGGCGATCTGCTTCTCGCGGCGCCGGTTGGTCTCGTCGATGGCCTTCTCCATCGCCGGGGTCATCTTGTCCGCGTACATGTGGACCTGGCCGGAGACGTTGCGGGCGGCACGGCCGATGGTCTGGATGAGGGAGGTCCCCGAGCGCAGGAAACCCTCCTTGTCGGCGTCGAGGATCGCCACGAGCGACACCTCGGGCAGGTCGAGGCCCTCGCGCAGCAGGTTGATGCCGACCAGTACGTCGTACTCGCCGGCCCGCAGCTCGCGCAGCAGCTCGATGCGGCGCAGCGTGTCGACGTCGCTGTGCAGGTAGCGGACCTGGATGCCCAGCTCCAGGAAGTAGTCGGTGAGGTCCTCGGCCATCTTCTTGGTGAGGGTGGTGACCAGGACCCGCTCGTCCTTCTCCACGCGGCCCCGGATCTCGTGGACGAGGTCGTCGATCTGGCCCTCGGTGGGCTTGACCACGACCTCCGGGTCGACGAGGCCGGTGGGGCGGATGATCTGCTCGACGAAGCCGTCGGAGCGGGAGAGCTCGTACTTGCCGGGGGTGGCCGACAGGTAGACGGTCTGGCCGACCCGCTCGAGGAACTCCTCCCACTTCAGCGGCCGGTTGTCGAGCGCGGACGGCAGCCGGAAGCCGTGGTCGACCAGGGTCCGCTTGCGCGAGGCGTCGCCCTCGTACATGGCGCCGATCTGCGGCACGGTGACGTGCGACTCGTCGATGACGAGGAGGAAGTCCTCGGGGAAGTAGTCGATCAGGGTGTTCGGGGCCGAGCCGCGCTCGCGGCCGTCCATGTGCAGCGAGTAGTTCTCGATGCCGGAGCAGGACCCGATCTGGCGCATCATCTCCAGGTCGTAGGTGGTGCGCATGCGCAGCCGCTGGGCCTCCAGCATCTTGCCCTGCTTCTCCAGCTCCGCGAGCCGCCCGGCGAGCTCGGCCTCGATGCCGGTGATCGCCTTCTCCATGCGCTCGGGGCCGGCGACGTAGTGGCTGGCGGGGAAGACGTAGAGCTCGCGGTCCTCGCTGATGACCTCGCCGGTCAGCGGGTGCAGGGTGGACAGCGCCTCGATCTCGTCGCCGAACATCTCGATGCGGACGGCCAGTTCCTCGTAGACCGGGAAGATCTCGATGGTGTCGCCGCGCACCCGGAAGGTGCCGCGCGTGAAGGCCAGGTCGTTGCGGGTGTACTGGATGTCGACGAAGCGGCGCAGCAGCTGGTCCCGGTCGACCTCCTCGCCCACTTTGAGGCGGACCATCCGGTCCACGTACTCCTGCGGGGTGCCGAGGCCGTAGATGCAGGACACGGAGGCGACGACGATCACGTCGCGCCGGGTCAGCAGCGAGTTGGTCGCGGAGTGGCGCAGCCGCTCCACCTCCTCGTTGATCGAGGAGTCCTTCTCGATGTAGGTGTCCGACTGCGGTACGTAGGCCTCGGGCTGGTAGTAGTCGTAGTACGAGACGAAGTACTCGACGGCGTTGTTCGGCAGGAGCTCGCGGAACTCGTTCGCCAGCTGGGCGGCCAGCGTCTTGTTCGGCGCCATCACCAGGGTGGGCCGCTGGAGCTTCTCGATCATCCACGCCGTGGTGGCGGACTTGCCCGTACCGGTCGCGCCGAGCAGTACGACGTCCTTCTCACCTGCGCGGATGCGCTTCTCCAGCTCGGCGATGGCCGCCGGCTGGTCACCGCTGGGCTGGTACGGGCTGACGACCTCAAAGGGTGCCACCGTGCGTTCGATCTTCGATACGGGCCGCATGACTCCACCGTACGACCCCGCACCGACACTCACGTCCTTCCGCGGGGCCGCGGGGCCCCGCGACAGGTCCGGCGGGCGGAGCGGATCTCCTCCTTTCCGGTCTGTTTGTCGTAGTTCGGTGGCATCCCGGTGATCTTCGCGCCGATGATCGCCGTGCACGCTCCGCCGTGAAGTGCACCGCCGCAATGCCTCCCGCTCCGCACCCGTCTGACGCAGGACCAGGGCTCACGACCCGAGGAGAGACCACATGTACGTCCGACCCGCCACCGCGGCAGCCGCCGCGATCCTGGGTTTCGCCCTCACGGTGCTGGGCGGGACGGCCTCCCCGGCCGCCACCGGCCCCGGCTCCCCCGACGGCACGAGCGGGGTCCTGGGCCCCGTCGTGTACGCCCACCGGGGGGCTTCCGCGTACGCCCCGGAGAACACCCTCGAAGCGATCGACCTGGCCGGGCGGCTCGGCTTCGACTGGGTCGAGAACGACGTCCAGCGGACCAGGGACGGCGAGCTGGTGGTGATCCACGACGACACCCTCGCCCGCACCACCGACGCCGAGCAGGTCTTCCCCGGCCGGTCGCCCTGGCGGGTCAAGGACTTCACGGCGGCCGAGATCGCGCGGCTGGACGCGGGCAGCTGGTTCTCGCCGCGCTTCGCGGGCGCCCGGGTGCCGACGCTGCGGGAGTACATGGAGCGGGTCGGGGAGAACCGGCAGAAGCTGCTGCTGGAGATCAAGAAACCGGAGCTCTACCCCGGCATCGAGGGCGAGACGCTGGACCTCCTGGGCCGGCTGGGCTGGCTCGACGGGGACCACGTCGCCCGCCGCCTGGTCGTGCAGAGCTTCAGCGCCGACTCCGTGCGGATCGTGCACGGCCTGCGCCCCGACCTGCTGACGGCCTTCCTGGGTACCCCGCCCGTGGCCGACCTGCCCCGCTACGCGGAGTTCACGGACCGGATCAATCCGTGGCACACGACGATCACGGCGGACTGGGTGGCGGCGGTGCACGGCCTGACGGGGGCCCACGGCAAGGCCATGGAGGTGGACACCTGGATCGTGGACGACGCCGCCACCGCCCGCAAGGTCCGGGACATGGGCGTGGACGGGATCATCACGAACGCGCCCGACGTGGTGCGGAACGCCGTGATCGGCTTCTGACGCGGGAACGCCCCCGGGGCCCGGAATCCGGCCGCGCTGTCGGTGGCGGCCCGTACCGTGGAGCCGTGGACAGCACCGAGCGGCCCCGCGGGCCGCACCTCGAATGGACCGTCGTCCCCAGTGACATCGGCCCCCTGCTCCTGGCCGCGACCCCCGGGGGTCTGGTCCGGGTCGAGTTCCACGCGCGACCGGACCGGGCCGGCCGGATGATCGGCTCGCTGGTCTCCCGGCTCGGGGCGGACGCGTGGCGGCCCGACCCGGGCGAGGAGGTGCTGCTGGCCGAGCCGATACGCCAGCTGGAGGCGTACTTCGCCGGTTCTCTGCGGCGCTTCGAACTGCCGCTGGACTGGCGGCTCAGCTCCGGCTTCAACAAGCAGGTGCTGCTGGAGCTCGACCGCTCGGTGCCGTACGGATCGGTCGTCGGGTACGGGGAGCTGGCCGCCCGCGTCGGGCAGCCGGGGGCGGCCCAGGCCGTGGGCAACGCCATGGGCTCGAACCCGCTGCCCCTGGTGGTGGCCTGCCACCGCGTGGTGGAGAACGACGGCGGGATCGGCGGGTTCGGCGGCGGGGTGGAGACCAAGCGGATCCTGCTCGCGCTGGAGGGCGTGCTCCCGCAGCCCCTCTTCTGACCTGCGGGTTCCGCCGCGGTGCCAGCCGGTGGCCGCACGGCCCGGGGCGGGTATACCCGGTTCCCCCGCGCGGCCTGCGGTGGGAAACTGCCGCCGTGACCACTCCTGCCGCTCCAGGCCCCGTCCCGTCCGGCCCCGACACACCCCAGCGCCGGGGGTGTCCGGCATGAGCACCTCCCCCGACGCAGCCCCCGGCACCGCCCTCGGCAGCGGCGGCGCGGCCGCGCCGGTCGACGCCGCCGACCTGCCCCGGCTCCAGCGCCGGACGTCCGCGGTGCTCATGGCCAGCCAGATCCTGGGCGGCCTGGGCGTGCCGATCAGCATCGCCCTGGCCCCCGTGCTGGCCACCGAGATCAGCGGCACCGAGGCCCTGTCCGGCTTCGCCTCCACCGCCGCGGTGATCGGCACCGCCCTGGTCTCCCTGCCACTCGCCGCCCTGATGACCGCGCGCGGACGCCGCCCGGGGCTCGTGGTGGCGTACGCCATCGGCACGCTCGGCGCGGCCCTGGTGGTCCTGGCCGCCTCGGTCAGGAGCTTCCCGCTGCTGATGCTCGGCATGGCCGCCTTCGGCGCGGCCTCCTCCGCCAACCTCCAGGCCCGCTTCGCCGCCGCCGACCTCGCCGCGCCCGACCGGCGGGCCCGCGCGATCTCGCTCGTCGTCTGGTCCTCCACCCTGGGCGCGGTGCTCGGGCCCAACCTCTCCGCCCCCGCCAGCGACAGCTTCGCCGGCACCTCCATACCCCAGACGGCGGGCCCCTTCGTGTGGGCCGGCGCCGTCTTCGTCCTCACCGGCACGCTGCTCGCGGTGTTCCTGCGGCCCGACCCGCTGCTGACCGCCCGGGCCCTGGCCGGGGCCGGGGAACAGTCCCGTCAGGCCCGCTCGCTGCGCGCCGGCCTGGCCGCCGTCAAGGCCTCGCCGCGGGCCAGGCTCGCGCTGCTGACCGTTGCCGTGTCCCACACCGCCATGGTCTCGATCATGGTGATGACGCCGATGGACCTCAGCCACCACGGCGCCGGCCTGCGCCTCGTCGGCCTGGTGATCAGCGGCCACATCGCGGGCATGTTCGCCTTCTCCCCCGTCATGGGCTGGCTCGCCGACCGCCTCGGCCGGCTGTCCGTGATCGGGCTCGCGGCCGGCCTGCTCTCCCTCGCCGCTCTGCTCGCCGGCACCGCCCACGGGAACCACGCCCAGAGCGCGGCCGGGCTCTTCCTGCTCGGGCTCGGCTGGTCCGCCGGCATGGTCTCCGGCTCGGCGCTGCTGACCGACTCGGTGCCGCAGGCCGCACGGGCCGCCGTACAGGGCCTGAGCGACCTGACGATGAACACCGCCGCCGGTGTCGGCGGGGCCGCCGCCGGGCTGGTCATGTCCCAGGCCGGCTACGGCTGGCTCAACGCGATCGGTGCGGCGCTCCTGCTGCCCATGGCGGCGCTCGCCCTGTTCACCGCCCGCCGCCACCCCCAGCCGGCGAAGCCGGGGGGCCTCAGCAGTTGATGTGGTAGGCCTTGCGCAGCGTCTCGTGGACCGTCCAGGTGGTCCGGTCGCCCTCGCGCAGCACGCAGACCGAACCCGGACCCACCTCGAACGTCGCGCCGCCCTCGACCTCGATGGTGGCGCGGCCGCTGACCACCACGAACAGTTCGTCGGCCTCGGTGTCGGTGACCACCCCGGGGGTGATCTGCCAGATCCCCCGGATCTGAGAGCCGTCCGCCGACTCCCACAGCACCTTGCCGGTCACGGCCGGGGTGCCGGAGACGATCTGCGCGGGATCGAGCTCCTCGGCCTCCAGCTCGGCGTCGGGGACGTCCGCGACGGACACGGCGAAGGAGGCGGGGGCGCTGTGGTCACTGGTGCTCATGGTGCGTCAGCCTAGGGGCCCCGCCCCCGCCCGCGCGGTCACCAGAGCGTCCAGCGCGGGCGCGTACGACACGTCATTCCGTCGAGCGCGTCCGCACCACCGGCCGGCGCGCGCCGAGGACCGGCTGGTGGAAGCCGGTGTCCTCGGCGGAGTGCCAGACCGGCTCGCCGAAGCCCGCCCGCCGCACGTACGCCGACGTCTCCTCCTCGGGCAGCGCCCAGTACGTGGCGCTCGACGTCGTCGTGCTCCAGCCCTCGCCGGACGGCAGCAGCTGGAACAGCTCCACGTCGTAGCGCTCGCCGTCGGCGTGCCAGTGCCACAGCTGGAAGGTGACGGTGCGCCCCTCCGGTCCGGTCCGCACGTACGGGGCCTGGCTCGCGGGCCGGGTCCGGCGCAGCTCGCCATAGGGACGGGTGGAGAGCAGCAGCAGCCCGCCGGGGCGCAGCACCCGGCGGCTTTCGGCCAGTGCGGCGCCCACGTCCTCGGCGGTCAGCAGGTGCGGGAGCGCGTTGTCGGCGCACACGACGGCGTCGAAGGAGGCGTCGGGGAAGGGCAGCGCGCGCATGTCCGCGGCGGCGACCGGCAGCGTCAGACCGCGGGCGGCCGCCTCGCGCGCGGCACGGGCCGCGGCGAGCGGGCTGAGGTCGGTGCCGGTGACCCGGTGGCCCAGGCCCGCCAGGCCCAGCGCCTGGGTCCCGATGCCGCAGGCGCTGTCGAGCACGGTGTGCGGCCCCGGGCCGAGCGAGGCGGTGAGCAGGGCGTCCAGAGCACGTCCCTGGCGGGCGATGCTCGCGTCCCAGTCCGCGTACATGAGGTCGTAGCGCGGGGCGAGTTCGTCGTAGAAGGTCCGGGTGTCCATCCGGGCACGCTACTCGGACAGGTTCGCGCCGGAGCGGGAGGGGCGTGTTTGGGGGCGTGAATCCCGTGCCAGGGATGGGGACATGCCACAGCACAGAGCATCCGAGATCCCGGTCCTGTCGCCAGAGGTGCGCGAGGCGCTCGCCGCGCGCCGGCCCGTCGTCGCCCTGGAGTCGACGATCATCGCGCACGGCCTGCCGCGCCCCCGCAATCTGGAGGTGGGGCTGGAACTGGAGGAACTGGTCCGGTCGGAGGGCGCCGTTCCGGCGACCGTGGCCGTGGTGGACGGGGTGCCGCGGGCGGGCCTGGACAAGGCCGCGCTGGAGCGGATCGCCGCGGGTGAGGGGGTGCGCAAGCTGGGCCACCGGGACCTCGCGCCCGCCCTCGCGGCGGGGGCGACCGGGGCGACGACGGTGTCGGCGACGGCCTTCCTGGCCGCGCGGGCGGGGCTGCGGGTGTTCGCGACGGGCGGGCTGGGCGGCGTACACCGTCAGTGGACGCTCTCGCAGGACGAGTCGGCGGACCTGTCGCTGCTCGCCCGGACCCGGATCACGGTCGTGTGCGCGGGGGTGAAGTCGATCCTGGACGTGCCGGCCACGCTCCAGCGCCTGGAGACGCTCGGGGTCGGCGTCGTCGGCTACCGGACGAAGCGGTTCCCCGGCTTCTACCTGGCCGACTCGGGAGAGCCGGTCGACTGGACGGTGGAGGAGCCGCAGGAGGTGGCGGCGGTGATGGCCGCTCAGGACGCCGTCGGAGGGCCGGAGTCGGCGCTGCTGGTCGCCAACCCGGTGGCCGAGGCGGAGCAGCTGGATCCGGCGCTGCACGACCGGGTCCTGGCCGAGGCGCTGGCCGAGTGCCGGGAGCGGGGCATCACGGGGCAGGCGGTGACGCCGTTCCTGCTGGGGTTCCTGGTGCGGGCGACGGGCGGTGCGTCGCTGGAGGCGAACCTGGCGGCGGTACGCGGCAACGTACGGCTCGGCGCGCGGATCGCGCGGGCCTGGGCGGCCCGCGCATGACGGCGGCGCCGGCGGCACTGCCGGGGGCGCTGCTGGTGGTCGGCGACGTGGTGACGGACGTGGTGGCGGTGCACCGCGAGCCGCTGGCCCCGGCCACCGACACCGCCGCCCGCATCCGCACCCTCCCCGGCGGGGCCGGGGCCAACGCCGCCTGCTGGGCGGCCCGTACGGGCACGGCGGAGGTGCGCCTGCTCGCGCGGGTGGGCTCCGAGTCGGCCCGCTGGCACGAGCGGGCGCTGGTCGACGCGGGGGTACGGCCCCGGCTGGTGGTGGACCCGGCGGAGCCGACCGGGACGGTGGTGGCGCTGGTCGGCGAGGACGCGGAGCGGACCTTCCTGACCGACAGCGGGGCCTCGCTGCGGCTGTGCCCCGCCGACTGGGTGCCGGCGCTGCTGGACGGTGCCGGGCACCTGCACCTGTCGGGCTACCTGTTCTTCTCGGAGTGCAGCCGGGAGCTGGCCCTGGTCGCGCTGCGGGCCGCCCGGACCCGGGGGGTGCCGGTGAGCGTCGACCCGGCCTCGGCGGGGTTCCTGGCCGAGCTGGGCCCCGACCGCTTCCTGGCCGCCGTGGCGGGGGCGGGCGTGCTCCTGCCGAACGAGGACGAGGCCCGGCTGCTGGCGGGGGTCGGGGAACCGGCCCGGGCGGCGGAGGAGCTGAGCCGGCGGGTGCCGCTGGTGGTGGTGACCCGGGGTCCGGGCGGCGCGATCGTCGCCGAGGGCGGGCGGATCACCGCCGAGGTCGAGGCGGAGCCGGCGGAGGCGGTGGACACCACGGGCGCCGGGGACGCGTTCGCGGGCGGCTTCCTGGCGGCCCGCCTCGCGGGGGCGACCGCCGCGGACTCCGCCCGCGCCGGCTGCCGCGCGGCTGCCGCCGCCGTGGCCCGACTGGGGGGCCGGCCGTAGCTTGTCACGCGCCGCCGCGCCGGACTCCGTCCGTCGGGTGCGGGGCGGGGCCGGGCCCCGTGGCTGTGGCCGGTGGTCGTGTGCGGGTGGTCGTGCCGCTGCGCGGCGCTGGGTCCCCTACCCGCCCTTCCACCGTTCCCCGGGCTCCGCCCGGACCCGTTCCGGGCGGGCGCTCCGCGCCCGGTGCGCTCAAACGCCGCGCGGGCTGGAATTTCGCTGCGCGAAATCCAGCCCCGCCTGGGGGCACCTCCCAGCGGTAGCTGGGGGAGTTTGAGGCGCGGGGTCCGGGGCGGAGCCCCGGGGAACGGGCGAAGGGTGGGTAGGGGACCCGGCTCGCGCAGCGGCGGCGCTAGGTCGGCGGGAGGCCGGTCCAGGCCGGGTGGAGGGGGTCGTCCGCGCGGACGAGGACGTCGGCCGCGGAGGCCGGGTCCGTGTCCCGCGCGTACCGGGCGAACGCCGGCAGCGTCCACCGCTCGGCCTCCGGCGTCCGCCGCCCCAGCGCCCCCGCCGAGAGGCTGACGTGCACGCTCAGGTCGAACGGGAACCAGTGCCCCAGCAGCAGCGGCCCGTGCACGATCACCACCGCGCCCGGCGGGAGTTCGGTGTACGGGCTGCGGGTGGCCCGGTCGGTGACGGGGTCCCACAGGTCGGGCAGGACCCGCCCGCTGCCCCCGGGGTCCGTCGGGCCGAACACCTCGCGCCACAGCGCGCCCGTGTCGTACCAGCCCTGGAGGTACGCGTCCACGTCCTCGCGCCCGTACTCGAACCGCAGCGAGGCCGGCCGCAGGAACCCCCCGGCGGCCACCACGAGCACCGCCCGGCCGCGCGAGCGCAGCGCCCCGGCCAGTTCCTCCGCCAGGACCCCGGTGTCGGCCGCGGGCGCGCCGTCGATGCCGACCCGTTGCCAGGTGTCGCCCGCCGCGGGCGCGCCGAGGTGGCCGGCGAGCCGCTCGGCCATCCGCTGCCAGGTGATCGCTTCCAGCTTCACGAGCCCATTGTCAGTGGTGCGCCCTAACGTTTTTCACGAGGGATCACCGGTGGAGAAGAGCCGGCGGCCCTGCTCTTGGGGAGGGGTCTGTCATGGCTCGGGAGACGACGTATCTGGAGCTGTCGCAGGAGGACGGCGCGGCGCACAAGTTCTACGAGGTGACCGTGGACGGCGTGAGCGTCTCGGTGCGCTACGGCCGCATCGGCGCGGTCGGCCAGCTGCAGAGCTCCTCGTTCCCGACGGCCGAGAAGGCCCGCGCGGCGGCCGCCAAGAAGATCGGCGAGAAGGTCCGCAAGGGGTACGCGCCGGCGGTGCGGGGGGCGCGCGCCGCCCGGTCGGTGACGCGGCGGCAGGTGGCGTCGGCTCCGTCCACGGCCCGCGCGGTGGCGCCGGTGCTGTGGCGCTTCCGGACCGGCTCCTCGGCCTTCGGGATCCACGTGGACGAGGACCGCTGCTGGGTGGGCAACCAGGCGGGGGACGTCTACACGCTGAGCCACGGCGGCGAGGTGCTGGCCCGCTACTCCCTGCCGGACGGGGTGAAGTGCCTGGTGGCGGACGAGTTCTGGATATACGCGGGTTGTGACGACGGCACGGTGTACGACCTGTCGTCGAAGGTGCCGTTCGGGGCGTACGGGATAGCCGCGGACGTGGACATCTACTGGCTCGACATCCACGAGGGTGTGCTCAACGTCTCCGACGCGGGCGGCGGCCTGACGGTCATCGACCACGAGGACGAGCACCAGTGGTCGCGGAAGTCCTCCGGTACCGGTGCCTGGATGGTCCGGGCGGACGAGCGGGCCGTCTACCACGGGCACAGCGCCGGTGTGACGGCGTACGCGGCCGACGGCACGGGGCAGTTGTGGCACACCGCGACGCCCGGCGGGGTGCTGTTCGGCTGGCAGGAGGAGCACGCGGTGTACGCGGGCACGGTGCGCAACACCGTGCAGCGCCTGTCGAAGGCGACGGGGCGGGTCGAGGCCTCGTACCCGTGCGACGCGGCGGTGTACTCGTGCGCGACGTCCCCGGACGGCCGGCACGTCTTCGCCGGCGACTCCTCCTCGTCGGTGTACTGCTTCGACGCGGACGGGCGCCGGCTGTGGAAGCTGGGCACCGGCGGGGGTTCGGCCCTGTCGATGCAGTACCTGGACGAGCGGCTGTACCTGGTCACCACGGACGGGTCGCTGGTGTGCGTGGACGCGAGCGGTGCGGCCATCGCCGCGGCCCAGCAGGGTTCGGTCCCGACCGCGGTGGACGTGAAGTCGGCGGCCGCGCTGCCGGTGTTCACCCCGGCGGCGTCCGCGTCGGCGGTGGCCACGGTCTCGGTGGCCGCGGTGCCGGCCGGCGGTGTGGTGGTGGAGTGCGTCCAGCAGGGCGGGCGGATGCGGGTGCAGGTGGTCTCGGACGGCTTCGAGCACGGCTGGAACGTGCAGTTCCCGCGCGGGATCCGGGAGGCGGGCGCCCGGTACGTGGTGGACGGGCTGCACGCGGCGAGCGGGGGCTTCTACCGGGTGCGCGGGGAGATACGCCGGCTCGTCTGAGCGGTGCACCGGGGGTCCTGGGGACAGCCGCAGGGCACGGCGCCCCGGGGGGCCGGGGCGGCCACCGACCAGGGGTCGTCCTCGGTGAGGGCGCAGGTGATCTGGAGGACGACGGGCCGGGTCCCGAGGTTGCGGCCGAGGTGTACGTGGCCGGCACCGGCCGGTTCGACGAAGGTGGCGCCGGCCGGGTGCACCTCCACGGTGCCGTCGGACAGGATGCGGGTGAGGGTCCCGGACTTGACCACCGCCATCAGCGGGACGTGGTGGTAGTGCCATCCCGTGCAGCCGCCGGGGGCTATGACGACCTCCCGGCCGGTGAGGCCCGAGGGCCCCGTCTCGCGCGCCGCCGCCGCGGCTCCGGGGCGCCGTACCGTCGCCTGTCGTCCACCCATGTGCTCCTCCTCGCCAGGGGCTCACGGTAGACAGACCTCATGACTTCCAGTCGGATTTTATGAAAGACCAACAACCCTTCCGCGTCAGGTGATATAGGGCTCGGCGGGCGGTATCACAACGGCATGAGTCTCGTCGTCTTCGAGTCGCTGAAGCCGATCCACTGCGCCGCGTGCCGACGGGGGCCGCTGCGGCACCTCGTCCGCGAATCCGGCGTGCCCCGCTGCCTGGACTGCGCCGACCTGGGCCATCTCGTCTACCTGCCGCGCGGCGACACGGCGCTCACCCGCCGGGCCCGGGAGGGCAGTTCGCTGCACGCCGTCGTGGTGCGCAGGCACAAGGGCCGCCGCCGCTACGAACGCCAGGGGCTGCTGGTGGAGGACGCCGCGCTGGCCCGCGCCGAGCGGGCCTGCCTCGCCGACGCCGATGCCCGGGCCCGCCGCCGCGAGCGGGACCGGCAGCGCCGCGCGGCCGAGGACGTCCGGTTCACCGCCGCCTTCGCGGCCGAGATCCGGCGCCTGTTCCCCGGCTGCCCGGCCGACCGGGCCCAGGCGATCGCCGCCCACGCCTCGCTGCGCGGCAGCGGCCGGGTCGGGCGTACCGCCGCCGGCCGGGCGCTCGACGAGCAGGCCGTGTCGGTCGCGGTGCGGGCCGCGGTGCGGCACACCGACACCGAGTACGACGCGCTGCTGATGGCGGGGGTGCCCCGGTTCGCGGCCCGGGCCCGGCTGGCGGCGCGGATCGACGCGATCCTCGACGGCTGGCGTACGGGGGGCGTCAGCTGAGGCGGAAGCGGCGGTAGAGGAGCGCCCCGCCGAGCAGCAGGGCGCCGCTGCCGGGCACCAGGTAGCCGAGCCCGTCGGAACCGGTGTGGGCCAGGGCCGACGGGTCCCGCGGAGCGGGCGGGGCCGGCGGGGTGACCGGCCGCTGGGCGACCGGCGGCTGCACGGCGGGCGGCTGCACGGCGGGCGGCTGCACGGGCTTGCCGCCGGTCGGGGGCTCGCCGTTCACGGAGGTGTTCCCGTGGGAGCCGTTGCCGACGCCGACGACGTTCACCGAGTTGCCGCTGACGTTCAGCGGGAGGTCCACCGGGAGCTGGACGCCGTTGCCGGACAGCAGCCCGGGGGAACCCTTTCCGCTCCCCTCGGCGCTCGCCCCTCCCCCGTGCCCCCCGGACCCGGGTTTCGACGGATGGGAGGGCCGCGGGTCCGGATTCCCCCCGCCCGCAGCGGTGTTGGTACAGCCGTTGCCGGCGGCGGAGTTCAGCACGCCGACCACGCTGACCGTGTTCCCGCACACGTTCACCGGGGCGTGCACGGGCAGTTGCACCAGGTTCCCGGACAGCAGCCCCGGGGAGCGCTCGGTCTGCCCGCCCGCGTCGGCGTCGGCGTACGCGAAGCCGCCCACCCCCGCGACCGCCAGTCCGCCACCCGCGACCATCGCCGCGATCAAGCCGTTCCGACGAGTGTGACGCATCAGATTTCCTGCCTTCCGGAGGGTTTCAGGGCCATCGGGCCCGTACCGGAAACAACGCGGTAAACCCGTTCGGGTTATAGAGCCGGTAGGCATTTCACTCCATCGTGTACTGGGTAGTGCCTACTTCATGACTGAACGACCGCTCCTGCTGCTCGACGTGGACGGCCCGCTCAACCCGTTCCGGTCCCTCTTCGCAGGTCTGCGCGGCTACACCAGCCACCGGATGCGCCCGGACGTCTGGCTCTCCTACCGCGACCCGGAGTCCCGCAAGGCCCGGCGAGGCGTCCGGGTGCGCCTGCACCCCTCCCACGGCGCCCGGCTCCAGGCCCTGCCCTTCGAGCTGGCCTGGGCCACGGCCTGGACCCACCAGGCCAACACCCTGATCTCCCCGCACATCGGACTCCCCGCCGACCTGCCCGTGGTCGAGTGGCCGGAACTCTTCGCCAAGGACCCCGACGGCCTCTCCTGGAAGACCCGCCCGCTGCTCGACTGGGCGGCCGGCCGGCCCTTCGCCTGGGTCGACGACATGATCACCCCGCAGGACCGTGCCTGGGTCTGCGCCCACCACCCGGCACCGAGTCTCCTGCTGCGCGTCCATCCCCGCCACGGCCTGCGCGACCGGGACTTCGCGGCCCTGTCCGCCTGGGCGGGCGAGGTCAGCGCAGCAGGGCGGTGACCGGATCCGGCGACGGGCTGCCGGTGGGCCACCAGTCGTCGGCGTCCGGGCGGGACTCGTAGGCGTACCACAGGCCCTCGCGGCCCAGGCGGAGCTGACGGCCGCGGGCGGTGAGCCGGTTGCGGTCGGGGCGGAAGGAGCCCTGCCCGGCGGCGAGCAGGGCCGGCCGGGCCCGGTCGAAGGGCCCGGCCGGGGGGTCCCAGGGCTCGTCGAGCGCGGTGAGCGCGGGCAGGCCCCCCTGCCGCCAGGCCGCGGCGGCCCGCGCCAGGTCGGTGGTGCTGCGGCCGGTGGCGCGGGCCAGGTCCCGGTACAGGGTGCGGGCGGTGCCGGTGAGGCCCGAGGTGGGGTGCGCCGAGGCCAGCCGGACGGCGTCCTGCCAGAGGGTGAGCCCGCCGACGGGATCCTCGGCCGTGGCGAGCAGAGCCAGCGCACGGGCGGCCGCGTCCGTGGCGAGCTGCTCCAGCGCCAGCGGGTCCGGCGCGGCCGGATCGGCGGGGTAGGCGGGCGGCGGGCCCGCGACGGCGGGAGCGGCGAGCGGGGCGGGCAGCAGGGGCAGGCCGGTGCGGGCGAGTGCCGCCCGGGCCGGGACACCGGGGAAGTCCGGCGCCGCACCGGGCTGTTCGCGCGCCGCGTGGGCGGCGTTGCGCCGGGCCAGCTCGTCGAGGAGCTCGCGCTCGCCCCGGCCGCGCAGGAGCAGCAGGACGAAGGGGTCGGCGTCCAGGAGCCGGGCCGCCCGGTAGCACAGGGCCGCGGCGTGCTTGCAGGGCGGCAGCACCGTGTCCGGGCAGGAACAGCGCGCCGCGAGCTCGCCCGCACCGGGCAGCACGGTCTCCGCGAGGGACTGCGGGACCTCCCGCTCCAGCAGCGCGGCGAGGGCCGACGGGTCGGCGGCCAGCGCCTCCAGCAGGGCCGACCACTCGGCGTCCGCGAAGACGGGCAGGGTCAGCTCGGTGCGGTAGGGGCGGGCCCGGCTGCCGCGGACGTAGGCCACGATCCGGCCGGGTGTCACCGTGACCGCGTCGACATGCCCTTCGGCGGCGTACGCCTGCCCCCGCCGCAGGCGGGCCGCGTCCCGCGCGCGCTCCTCCAGCGCGGCCACCCAGGCCCGGCCCCACCAGGTCGCCGCCTCCACCCCGGCGGGCACGGTCTCGAAGGTGCGGCGGCGGTCGTCCCGCGCGGTGATCACACCGGCCTCCGCAGGGAGACGAGGTCGGCCAGCTCGCGGTCCGTCAGCTCGGTCAGCGCGGCCTCGCCGGAGCCGAGCACGGCATCGGCCAGCGCCCGCTTGGCCTCCAGCAGTTCCGCGATGCGGTCCTCGACGGTGCCCTCGGCGATGATGCGGTGCACCTGGACGGGCTGGGTCTGGCCGATGCGGTAGGCCCGGTCGGTGGCCTGCTCCTCCACCGCCGGGTTCCACCAGCGGTCGTAGTGGATCACGTGCCCGGCGCGGGTGAGGTTGAGGCCCGTCCCCGCGGCCTTGAGCGACAGCAGGAAGACGGGGACCTCACCGGACTGGAAGCGGTCGACGAGCTCCTCGCGGCGGGGCACGGGGGTGCCGCCGTGCAGGAGCTGCGAGAGGACGCCCCGGGAGGCGAGGTGCCGCTCCAGGATCCGGGCCATGGTCACGTACTGGGTGAACACCAGGACCGAGCCGTCCTCGGCCAGGATCGTGTCCAGCAGCTCGTCGAGCAGGGCCAGCTTGCCCGAGCGGTGCGCGAGGCGGGGCGCCGCGGCACCCGCCACGGCGCCCTCCTTCAGGCCGTACTCCTTCAGGCCGTACTCCTTCAAGAACTGCGCCGGGTGGTTGCAGATCTGCTTGAGCGAGGCCAGCAGCTTCATGATCATGCCGCGCCGCTCCATGCCCTCGCTGCCCTCGATCACGGCCATCGCCTCGTCCACCGCGGCCTGGTAGAGGGAGACCTGCTCGCGGGTCAGGGACACCGGATGGTCCGTCTCCGTCTTCGGGGGCAGCTCGGGGGCGATGCCGGGGTCGGACTTCTTGCGGCGCAGCAGGAACGGCCGGACGAGCGCGGCCAGCCGGGCCACCGCCGCCTCGTTGCCCCCGTCCTCCTCCTGCTGGTGCTCGACCGGGCGGGCGTGCCGGGCCCGGAAGGTGGTGAGCGGGCCCAGCAGTCCCGGCGTCGTCCAGTCGAGCAGCGCCCACAGCTCGGAGAGGTTGTTCTCGACGGGGGTCCCGGTGAGGGCCACCCGGGCCGGCGACGGGATGGTGCGCAGCGCCTTGGCCGTCGCCGAGTGCGGGTTCTTGACGTGCTGGGCCTCGTCCGCGACGACCAGGCCCCAGCCCTGCCCGGCCAGGCGGGCGGCGGCCGCGCGCATGGTCCCGTACGTGGTGAGGACGAAGCCGCCCTCCTCCAGCCCGTCGAGGCTGCGGCCCGCGCCGTGGAAGCGGCGCACCGGTGTCCCGGGGGCGAACTTCTCGATCTCCCGCTGCCAGTTGCCCAGCAGCGACGCCGGGCAGACCACGAGGGTGGGCTCGGGGCGGGCCCGGTGCAGGTGCAGGGCGATCAGGGTGACCGTCTTGCCCAGGCCCATGTCGTCGGCGAGGCAGCCGCCCAGCCCGAGCGAGGTCATCAGGTCCAGCCAGGCCAGCCCGCGCAGCTGGTAGTCCCGCAGGACCGCCTTCAGCGCCGGGGGCGGCGCGACCGGGGGAAGCTCCCCGGTGAGCCGGTCCCGCAGGGCGGCCAGCGCGCCGACGGGCACCACCGGCACCGTCTCACCGCCGACCTCGGCCTCGCCGCTCAGTACGGTGGCGAGCGCGTCGACCGGGTCCAGCAGGCCCAGCTCCCGCTTGCGGGCCTTGCGCACGAGCTCGGGATCGACCCGCACCCACTGGTCGCGCAGCCGCACCACGGGCCGGTGGGCCTGCGCGAGCGCATCCATCTCCCCCGGGGTGAGCCGGTCCCCGCCGAGGGCCAGTTCCCAGGAGAAGGCGAACAGGGCCGCCGCGTCGAAGAAGGCCGTGCCGTCGGTCGCGGAGCCGGGCGCGGCCGGCCGGACGACGGCGGTCGCCGAGAGCGTACGGGCCAGCTCGCGCGGCCAGTGCACGGGCACCCCGGCCGCCGCCAGCCTGGTCGCGGCGGTGCCCAGCAGGTCCTCCAGCTCGGGGTCCGACAGCGGGAGGGCGTCCGGCACCGGCTGGTCGAGCAGGCGCAGCAGGGGCGGCCAGACCCGGGCCGCCCGGCGCAGCGCGAGCACGGCGTCGATCCGGGCGCGCGGGCCGAATCCGGACGCCGCCGCGCCGGCCCACAGCAGGCCCGCGTCGGTGACCAGGGTCGGATCGGCCAGGCTGTGCACCTGGACCACGGCCGCTCCGGCGCGGCGTACGTCCTCCGGCTCGGCCTCGTCGAACAGCCGGAAGGAGGACAGGTCGAGCCGGAGCGAGATCCCCACCCCGGCATCGGCGCCGGCCGCGACCTGCGCCGCCCACTCCCGTATCCCCGGCACCCGCTGCGGCTCCCGGGCCGCGAACGGGCGCCCGGAGGCGAAGGGCGCGGCCGGCGTGCGCGGCAGCACGTCGGCGACGGCGTCGAGGAAGGCCCGGACCAGGGCCTCGGGCTCGGGCAGGGCCGTCGGGCGGCGTCCGGCGAGCGGGGTGGCGTACGCCTCGTACGGCAGGGCGGCCGCGACGGCGCGCAGGTAGCCGACGTCCTCGGCGTCCAGCGGCCCGGCACGCCAGGCGTCGACCCCGTCGGCCGTGAGCCCGGGCAGCAGGCGGCCCCGCGCGGCGAGGGACAGGGCCTGCGTGGCGGCGGTGCCCCAGGCGCGGGTGGCGGGATGCGCGGCGGGACTGCGGGCGGCCCGCACCAGCACGGGCAGGGCGGCGGCCACCGACAGCGCCACCGCGGGCACCGTGCGCGTGCGGACGCCGTCCCCGTGCGGCCGGACCACCTTCAGCGGATGCGGGCTCCCCAGCTCGGGCAGCGGGTCCCCCTCCGGGCACCAGAACGCCACCCGCCCCTCCCGGGGTACGGCGGCGGGGAGGAACACGGCGGCGCGGCGCAGCAACGGCTGCTGCGGCGGCGGCTGCGCGGTCACGGGGTCCCCCCTCCCTGGCGCTCGGCTCCGCCCGGTCATGGCGGTTCCACTGCCGCCGAGTCTAGGCGGCCCCACTGACAACGGGCGCTGACCTGCGGATACGCCCGCCGGGCACCGGAGGGGGGACGGTCAGCGTGACCAGCGGCCGAGTTCGCCCGCGAAGCCGTACGCGGGCCGGCCCGTGGCGGCGCTGGTGCGCCAGGGCACGCCGTCGTCGTCCAGGCGGAGGGTGCCGGACCCGCCGGGTCCGCTCCAGCGCAGTTCGAGGTACCAGTCGCAGTCGCAGCCCGTGGCGGCCGCGGTCACCCGGAGCACGGCCGGGTCGGCCGCCGAGACGCGCAGCGGGAAGGCCGGCGCGGGGAGCCGCGTCCCGGAGTCGTTGCCGGCGAGGGGCCGGGCCAGGGGCCGCGGCGCGTCCAGGTTCACGGCGAAGCCGGCCGGGGTGAGGCCCCCGCCGCAGCCCGGGGACATCTGGTAGACGTTCCAGGCCGGAGGGGTCCGGCGGCCGGTGACCCGCACCTCCAGCCCCTGGAGCACGACGGCCTGGTCCCCGGTGCCGTGCAGGGTGACCTCGACGGTCTGGCTCCCGGCGTGCACGGCCCGCTGCGCCCGCGCCCAGGCGGGCGCGTCCGCCTCCACGGGCGGTGCGGGGACGGACTCCGGGGCCCTGTCGGAGAGGTACGCGTGGTCGCAGCCGGCGGCCCACACGTGGGACCGGACGGCGGCCCTGAGCGGCGTCACCACCGGCCCGGGCGGGGGCGCGGCCGTGGCCGTGGCCGTCCCCCGGCTCGGGGCGGGCGGTGTCGTCGCCGGCGGGCTCGCGCTCGCCGACCCGGTGGGCCCGCCCGGTGCGGCCGAACCCGCCGGTCCGCCCGGACGGCCGGTGACCCCCGCCCCGTCCCCGGACCCCACCCCGGCCACGTCCCCGGCCCCCGCGGCCGAACCCGCCACCGGCCCCGCCTGCGGGGTCCGCGGCCAGGGCCCGGCCGCCGCGAGCACGACGGCGGCCACGGCAACCGCCACCACCCCGCCGACCCCCACGACCCGCCGCCGGTACCCCGCCCCACCCCGCCCCGCGCCCGCCGCCCCGGGCCCCCCGTCGCCGCCCCCGGAATCCACCCCGGCCCCGGCTCCAGCTCCAGCTCCAGCCCCGGGATCCGCAGCCCCCGCCCCGGCACCTTCCCCGGGCTCCGTCCCACCCCCGGCACCCCCCCGGGCCCCCACGCCGGAACCCTCCGCGGCGCCTGCGCGGGCATCCACCCCGGAACCGTCCCCGGGCTCCGTCCCGCCCCCGGCACCCACCCCCGTCACGGCCCCCGCACTGGCCGCTGCCGCGCTGCCGGTTCCGGACGCGGCCCCGGGCTCCGCTTCGGCCCCGGCCGCACCCTCGCCCCCGTCCCGCCCTCCGGACCCGGACCCGGCCGCACCCCCCGCCTCCGCCCCGGCCCCGGCCCGGCCCCCGGGCTCGGCCGCCGCCCCCGACGGGCCCCGGCCCGCCGCTCGGCGGGCGTCGGCCAGGAGCCAGGCGCGGTGCAGGGCCAGCGCCTCCTCCCGGGTGGCCCCGCAGGCCCGGGCGAAGCGGTCCACCACGGCGAACTCCGCCGGCACCGCCTCCCCCGCGCAGTACCGGTGCAGCGTCGAGGTGCTCGTGTGCAGCCGCCTCGCGAGCACCCCGTAACTCAGCCCGCCACGCTCCTTCAGCTCCCGCATCAGGCGCGCGAATTCCTCGGTCTCCGGCTCGGCCACGCCGCTCCCCCGTCCCATGACTCCGTTCCACCCCAGGGGTGTTCCCCCAGGTGACGGCACGTACAGCCGTTCCAGTGTCCCGGTTCCGCCGCAAACGGTGGCCCAACGCCCCCGGCCGGGGAAGGCTGTTCGGACAACGACCGCACGTACCGCTCTACGGGGAGACACCGTGTTCCGACCCACCGACACCCGCACCACCCGCACCACCCGCGTCCCGGCCCTCGTGGCCACCGCCCTCGCGGCGGCGGCCGCCCTCGCCCTCACCGCCTCCGGCACCGCCACCGCCGCGACCGCCCCCGGCTTCCTGAACGGCACCGACCTCCCCCCGCACCCCTCCTCCCCCTGGCACCCCGGCAAGATCACCAAGGGGCTGCCCGAGGACGCGCCGTTCTGCCTGGACGGGGTGCTGCCGGCGGCCGGCAGCTGGCACCGCGCGTTCGGCACCGAGTTCGACACCGGCGCCGTCCAGATCTCCGTGCGCGCCGCGTCCGACGCCGCCGCCGCGAAGCTCGCCACCGCCCTGGAGCGCAAGGTCGCCGCCTGCGCCGCCGACTGGCTGCGTACGAACCCGGGCGGCACGGCCTCCTGGCAGGACTACGGGAAGCTGGCCGTCGAGGAGGGCGCACACGTCTACGGCGTCGGCGCGTCCATCCCCGACTCGGAGCCGGGCGTGCACCTGTACGGGATCGGACGCGACGGCTCCACCGTGACCGTCGTGAAGTGGGGCCAGATGGGCAACCTGCCCGACGCCCCCGTGGCGGCCTTCAAGAAGACGACCACGACGGCCGTGAACAAGCTCAACCCCTGAGCCCGGGCTCCCGTCGCCGGCTCCCCGGTGGGACCATGGAACCGAGGCCTCTACCCCGAGGTGAGGCGATGGCCATGCGTACCGGAAACGAGCCGGTGACCGCCCGCAGTCCGCTGCGGCTGCGGTTCTGGCTGAGCCTGTGGGGGCTGCTCTGGGCCGGCGGCGGGGCGGCCGCGTTCTCGCTGGCCGGCCGTCCCGGATGGGCCGCCGCCTGCGCGGCCCTCGCGCTGGTGGCCGCCGTCGACCTGGCCGTCGTGATCCGGCACATCCACCAGGGCCCGCACTACCAGCCGGGCCCGGACGTCCCCCCGTACGAACCCCCGCACACCCGCTAGGCGGACGCGGACGGCCTAGGCCGTGTCTTCCGGATCTTGCTCCCCCAGCTACCGCTGGGAGGTACCCCCAGACCCGCGTTGTCCGGCACCGCACCTCGCCGCGTTGGCGGAGCACCCGAGTACGTCCAGTACAAGGGCGCCCCGCCAACGCGCCGATGCACGGCACCGGACAACGCGGGCTTAACCGGCAAGATCCGAAAGACACGGCCTAGCCGTCGAAGCGGGCCGCCGCCAGGTACTCGGGCTGCGGGTCGAGGGCGGCGGCGAGCCGGAAGTGGCGGCGCGCCTGCTCGGCCCGCCCGGCCCGCTCGTGGGTGCGGGCGAGCGCGAAGTGGGCGAAGGCGTTGTCCGGCTCCCGCTCCAGCACCAGCTCGAACTCCAGCTGCGCGGGCCGCAGCTGCGCGGCTGCGAAGAAGGCGCGGGCGCGCAGCAGCCGGGCGGCGGTGTTCTCGGGGTGGGCGGCTATGACGGAGTCGAGCAGCCGTACCGCGCCGCGCGGGTCCCGGGCGGCGAGGAGCTGCTCGGCGGCCCGGTAGTCGATGACGTGCGTCTCGGGGCTCGCGGACCCCGACGACCCGGCAGATCCGGATGCGGGTCCAGGTCCGGTGGACGGCGGCGGGGGCGTGGTGTCGGACACGTTGTCTTCCCTTCCCTCTACGGGCGCGTTCAACGCCTTCCGCCGCTGCGGCTATTCCGCCGCGGCGCGCGCGGTGAGCTCCGCCCAGACCTTGCGTACCTGGGGCTCCAGCGCCTCCAGCGGCCCGTCGTTGTCGATCACGAGCGTGGCCACCGCCAGCCGCTGCTCCCGCGTGGCCTGGGCGGCCATCCGGGCGCGGGCCTCCTCCTCGCTCATCCCGCGCTTCGCGGTCAGCCGGGCCAGCTGCGTGTCCGGGGCGGCGTCCACGACCACGACGAGGTCGTACAGGGGGGCGAGGCCGTTCTCCGTGAGGAGCGGTACGTCGTGCACCACGATCGCGTCAGGTCCCGCGGCTCCCTCCAGTTCGGCGGACCGGGCCCCGACGAGCGGGTGCACGATGGCGTTGAGGGTCTGGAGCTTCGCCGGGTCGGAGAAGACGACCGCCCCCAGCTTGGGCCGGTCCAGCCGCCCGTCGGCGGTGAGCACGGAGTCCCCGAAGGCCTCCACCACGGCCGCGAGCCCGGGCGTGCCCGGCTCCACGACCTCCCGCGCGATGCGGTCGGCGTCGACGACGACCGCCCCGTACCCCGCCAGCAGCCGGGAGACCTCGCTCTTGCCGGCACCGATTCCGCCTGTCAGGCCCACTTTCAGCATGGTCAGCACCCTAGGCGGTGTCCCCCTCCCGAGGAACACCGCCCGCCGAACGCCGGGCCCTGGCGCACCGCCCCGGCTCTAGGCCGTGTCTTCCGGATCTCGCCTGACCCGCGCCGCCCGGCACCGCACCTCGCCGCGTTGGCGGAGCACCCGAGTACGTCCAGTACAAGGGCGCCCCGCCAACGCGCCGATGCACGGCACCGGACAACGCGGGCTTAACCGGCAAGATCCGAAAGACACGGCCTAGCCCTCGCCCTCGCGCTCCGCCAGGAACCGCTCGAACTCGCGGCCGATCTCGTCCGCCGACGGGATCTCGGCCGGCTCGGCGATCATGTTGCCCCGGGTCTCGGCGCCGGCGGCGGCGTCGTACTGGTGCTCCAGGCCCTGGACGAGGCTGACGAGCTCCTCGTCGCCCTCGCGGATCTGCCGGTCGATCTCCGTCTGCGTGCGGTGCGCCTCGGTGCGCAGGGCGTGCGCGACGGCCGGCAGGACCAGCCCGGTGGCGGCCGTGATGGCCTCCAGGGCGGTCAGTGCCGCGTCGGGGTACGGGGAGCGGGCGACGTAGTGCGGGACGTGGGCGGCGACGCCGAGCACGTCGTGTCCGGCCTGGGCGAGGCGGAACTCGACCAGCGATTCCGCGCTGCCGGGCACCTGGGCCTCGTCGAAGGGGCTGCGGTGGCCGGGCATCAGGTCGGTCCGGTTGCCGTGCGGGGTGATGCCGACGGGCCGGGTGTGCGGGACGCCCATGGGGATCCCGTGGAAGTTGACCGAGAGGCGGACGCCGAGACGCTCCACGATCTGCCGGACGGCGACGGCGAAGCGCTCCCACTCGACGTCCGGCTCGGGGCCGGAGAGCAGCAGGAACGGAGCGCCGGTGGCGTCCTGGACCAGGCGCACCTCCAGGCGGGGCTCCTCGAACTCGGTCCAGTGGTCGCGCTGGAAGGTCAGCAGCGGGCGGCGGGCCCGGTAGTCCACCAGCCGGTCCGCGTCGAAGCGCGCGACCACCTGGTGGGGCAGGGTGTCGAGGAGGCGTTCGACGATCTGCTCGCCGGTCTCGCCCGCGTCGATGTACCCCTCGAAGTGGTACAGCATGACCAGTCCGGCCGAGTCCTGGGTGAGCGCCAGGTCCGCCACCGCCAGACCCTTGGCATCCCATTCGTACAGACCCTGTGGATCAAGCACTGTCACCACTCCTCCCTCGCGCCGTGTTCCCTGCGAAGAACGTCCGGGGCCGCGCGGCCATTCCCGCGCCGGCGGCATTAACACGAACGCAACGCGACGGAGGGCGGACACGCGGTGCCGACGTCGTCCGCCGTACCCCGCACCCGGGAACGCGGCGAGGCCCGCCCCCCGAAGGGGACGGGCCTCGTCGTTCAGCTCAGCTCACACCGGAGTGTGATCGCGCTGCGATCAGCTCTGGCCGCCGGCCAGCTTCTCGCGGAGCGCGGCCAGGGCCTCGTCCGACGCCAGGGCGCCGGAGGTCTCGTCCGCACCCTCGGAGGAGTACGAACCACCGGAGACGCCCGCACCGGCGTTGCCACCGGCGGCCGGGGCGGCAGCGCCCTCGGCGGCAGCGGCCTCGTCGGCCTCGCGGCTCTTGATGACCTGGGCCTGGTGCTGCTCGAAGCGGACCTGCGCCTCGGCGTACTGGCGCTCCCACGTCTCGCGCTGGGTCTCGTAGCCCTCGAGCCAGTCGTTGGTCTCGGGGTCGAAGCCCTCGGGGTAGATGTAGTTGCCCTGGTCGTCGTAGGACGCGGCCATGCCGTACAGGGTCGGGTCGAACTCGACCGACGCCGGGTCGGCACCGAAGGACTCGTTGGCCTGCTTGAGGGACAGCGAGATCCGGCGACGCTCGAGGTCGATGTCGATGACCTTGACGAAGATCTCGTCGTTGACCTGGACGACCTGCTCCGGGATCTCCACGTGGCGCTCGGCCAGCTCGGAGATGTGGACCAGACCCTCGATGCCCTCGTCCACGCGGACGAACGCACCGAACGGAACCAGCTTGGTGACCTTACCCGGGACGACCTGGCCGATCTGGTGGGTCCGGGCGAACTGCTGCCACGGGTCCTCCTGCGTCGCCTTCAGCGACAGGGAGACGCGCTCGCGGTCCATGTCCACGTCGAGGACCTCGACGGTGACTTCCTGACCGACCTCGACGACCTCGGACGGGTGGTCGATGTGCTTCCAGGACAGCTCGGAGACGTGGACGAGACCGTCGACGCCGCCCAGGTCCACGAAGGCACCGAAGTTGACGATCGAGGAGACGACGCCGGAGCGGACCTGACCCTTCTGCAGGGTGGTGAGGAACGTCTGGCGAACCTCGGACTGGGTCTGCTCGAGCCAGGCGCGGCGGGACAGGACCACGTTGTTGCGGTTCTTGTCCAGCTCGATGATCTTCGCCTCGAGCTCCTTGCCCACGTAGGGCTGGAGGTCGCGGACGCGGCGCATCTCGACGAGGGAGGCCGGCAGGAAGCCACGGAGGCCGATGTCGAGGATGAGACCACCCTTGACGACCTCGATGACGGTACCGGTGACGATGCCGTCTTCTTCCTTGATCTTCTCGATCGTGCCCCAGGCACGCTCGTACTGAGCGCGCTTCTTGGACAGGATCAGGCGGCCTTCCTTGTCCTCCTTCTGGAGAACCAGGGCCTCGATCTCGTCGCCGACCTTGACGACCTCGTTCGGGTCGACGTCGTGCTTGATCGAGAGCTCGCGGCTCGGGATCACGCCTTCGGTCTTGTAACCGATGTCGAGCAGGACCTCGTCCCGGTCGACCTTCACGATGACGCCGTCGACGATGTCGCCGTCGTTGAAGTACTTGATCGTCTCGTCGATCGCGGCCAGGAAGGCTTCCGCGTTACCGATGTCGTTGACCGCTACCTGCGGAGGGGTGGTGGCGGTGGTCTCGGTGCTGCTCGTCATGTGGGAAAGGGCTCCGGTTACGGACAGAAAGTCGTAGGTACTGCTACGCCGGGAGCCCTTATCGGCACCTGCCGAAGAAGCCGGACAGCCAAAGAAGCCCCAAGATCCCCTGAAAGGGGGAAGGGCCTCGAAAACCGAGGGGACATTCAACAGATGCAAGCGCAGCCTGCTAGGTCTGAGGAGCACAGGCTCGCAGCGCAACTTGTAGCATACGGGGGCAGCCGGACAGGGTCAATGCGCGAAGGCGCACACCGCGGGCAGATCACCGCATAACCGGCGCAATTCGTGGGCGGGGACGCGGCGATGAGCGCTCCGCACGAGTTTTTCCGGCCCACCCGGACGACCGCCGCGCCACCGAGCCGGCACCGAGCACCACCGAGCCATCCGCAGACTACGACGACGGGCCCCATGAACCAAGAGGACTACGCCCCCGAAACCGACGCCGAGGACGACGCCGAGGCCACCCGGCGGGACGCCGGCGAGGCGGAGAGCAGCCGGGCCAGCCGCGGCTGGTGGGACCGCAACGCCGACGAGTACCAGAGCGAGCACGGCGCCTTCCTCGGCGACGACCGCTTCGTCTGGGGCCCCGAGGGCCTGGACGAGGCCGAGGCCGCGCTCCTGGGCCCCGCCGGCTCCCTCAGGGGCAAGGACGTCCTGGAGATCGGCGCCGGCGCCGCCCAGTGCTCGCGCTGGCTCGCCGCGCAGGGCGCCCGCCCGGTCGCCCTGGACCTCTCGCACCGCCAGCTCCAGCACGCCCTGCGCATCGGCGGTGACGTCCCGCTCGTCGAGGCCGACGCCGGCCGGCTGCCCTTCCGCGACGGCTCCTTCGACCTAGCCTGCTCCGCGTACGGGGCGGTCCCCTTCGTCGCCGACCCGGTGAACGTGATGCGCGAGGTGCGCCGCGTGCTGCGCCCCGGCGGCCGCTGGGTCTTCTCCGTGACCCACCCGATCCGCTGGGCCTTCCCCGACGAGCCGGGCGCCGAGGGGCTCTCCGTCTCCGCGTCCTACTTCGACCGGACCCCGTACGTCGAGCAGGACGAGCAGGGCCGCGCCGTCTACGTCGAGCACCACCGCACGGTCGGCGACCGGGTCCGCGACGTGGTCGCGGGCGGGTTCCGGCTGCTGGACCTGGTGGAGCCGGAGTGGCCGGAGTGGAACGGCCAGGAGTGGGGCGGCTGGTCCCCGCTGCGCGGCAACCTGATCCCCGGTACCGCGATCTTCGTGTGCGAGAGGGACTGATCCCTTTGACCGGGCAGACCGGGCAGAACGGGCAGGCCGGGCAGGCCGGGCAGGCTGGGGAGGCCGGGCGGACCGGGCGGATCCGGCAGGCCTCCGCGCCCCGCCGGGCCGCCCTCGACTCCCTCCCCGTACGGGAGGCCGTGCCCGCCCTCGTCTCGGCGCTGGACGGCCATGGCACCGCCGTGCTGTGCGCGCCGCCCGGCACCGGCAAGACCACCCTCGTGCCGCTCGTGCTCGCCGGGCTGGTGGGCGGCGGCCCGCGGCGCCGGGTGGTCGTCGCCGAGCCCCGGCGGATCGCCGCCCGGGCCGCGGCGCGGCGGATGGCGTGGCTGCTGGGCGAGGCCGTCGGCGGCTCGGTGGGCTTCACGGTGCGCGGTGAGCGCCTCGTGGGCCGGGACACGGCCGTGGAGGTGGTGACCACCGGGGTGCTGCTCCAGCGGCTCCAGCGCGACCAGGAGCTGGCCGGGGTGGACGTGGTGGTGCTGGACGAGTGCCACGAGCGGCACCTGGACGCCGACACGGTCGCCGCGTTCCTGCTGGACGTGCGCGCGACCCTGCGCCCGGAGCTGCGCCTGGTGGCGGCCTCGGCGACGACGGACGCGGCCGGCTGGGCCGGGCTGCTGGGGGACGCGCCGGTGGTGGAGGCCGCGGGGGTGGCGTTCCCGGTGGAGACGGTGTGGGCGCCGCCGGCCCGGCCGGTGCGGCCGCCGCACGGGATGAGGGTGGATCCGGCGCAGCTGGCGCACGTGGCCTCGGTGGTGCGGCGGGCGCTGGCGGAACGTTCCGGCGACGTGCTGTGCTTCCTGCCCGGCGTCGGGGAGATCGCCCGGGTGGCCGGGCAGCTGGCCGGGGTGGACGCGGAGGTGCTCCAGGTCCACGGCCGGGCGCCGGCCGCGGTGCAGGACGCGGCGCTGACCGCCTCGGAGCACCGCCGGGTGATCCTGTCGACGGCCGTCGCGGAGTCGAGCCTGACCGTGCCGGGCGTACGGGTGGTCGTGGACTCCGGGCTGGCCCGCGAGCCCCGGGTGGACCATGCCCGGGGGCTGGGCGCGCTGGCGACGGTACGGGCTTCCCGCGCGTCGGGCCGCCAGCGGGCGGGCCGGGCGGGGCGTGAGGCGCCGGGCGTGGTGTACCGGTGCTGGGCCGAGGCGGAGGACGTGCGCCTGCCGGCGTTCCCCGCGCCGGAGATCCGGATCGCGGACCTGGCGCCGTTCGCCCTCCAGGCGGCCTGCTGGGGCGACCCGGACGCGGCGGGGCTGGCGCTGCTGGACCCGCCGCCGGCCGGGGCGATGGCCGCGGCGCGGGAGGTGCTGGTGGCGGTGGGCGCCGTGGACGCGGCCGGGCGGCCGACCCCGCGCGGGCTGCGGATGGCCCGGCTGGGCCTGCACCCGCGGCTGGCGCGGGCCCTGCTGGACGGCTCGGCCGCACTGGGTGCCCGGCGGGCGGCGGAGGTGGTGGCCCTGCTGAGCGAGGAGCCGCCGCGGGAGTACGGGGACGACCTGGCTTCGGCCTGGCGCTCGGCGCGGCGCGGCGGTGACGCGTACGCGGCGCGCTGGCGCACGGAGACGACCCGCCTGGAACGCGCGGCGCGCCCCGCCGGTGCCGCGGGGGCCACCGCAGGTGACACCGGGTTCGCCGCCGCCGGTGCCGCGGGGGCCACGGCAGGTGACACCGGGTTCGCCGCCGCCGGTGCCGCGGGGGCCACGGCCGGTGCGCGGGGCCTCTCCCCCACCCCGCCCCTTCCCGAAACCGCTGCGCGGGCTGGATCGGCGCAGCCGAATCCGGCCCCGCCGGCGTGTGAGGCGCGGGGGTCCGGGGGCGGAGCCCCCGGAGGGGGTCCGGGCGCAGCCCGGGGAACGGGCGGAGGGCGGGTAGGGGACCTCGCCCCCGGCGGGCACCCCGCCACGGGTTCCGACGACCACGCCGCCGCGCTGGTCGCGGCCCTCGCGTTCCCCGAGCGGGTGGCGAAGGCCAAGGGCGCGGGGGCGTTCCTCATGGCCGGCGGGACCGCCGCCGAGGTCGGGGAGGGCTCCGCCCTGCGGCACGCGCCCTGGCTGGCGGTGGCCGTCGCCGACCGGGCCCCGCATTCCGCGTCCGCACGGGTCCGGCTGGCGGCGGTGCTCGACGAGGACACCGCCCGGGCGGCCGCCGCGCACCTGTTCACCGCCTCCGAGGAGGTGCGCTGGGAGGACGGCGACGTGGTCGCCCGCGCCGTCGAACGGCTCGGGGCGGTCGAGCTGGTCGCCCGGCCGCTGCGCGACCCGGCCCCGGAGCTGGTGCGGGCGGCCCTGCTGGAGGGGCTGCGCGCGGAGGGGCCGGGGCTGCTGCGCTGGTCACCGGACGCGCTGGCGCTGCGGGCCCGTCTCGGGTTCCTGCACCGCACGCTCGGCGGCGCCTGGCCGGACGTGTCGGACGACGCGGCGCTGCTGGAGCGGGCCGGGGACTGGCTGGAGCCCGAGCTGTCGCGTGCCCGCCGCCGCGCCGACCTGGGGCGGATCGACGCGGGGCAGGCCCTGAACCGGCTGCTGCCGTGGGCCACCGGCGAGGCGGCCCGGCTCGACGAGCTGGCGCCCGAGCGGATCGAGGTGCCCAGCGGGTCCCGGATCCGGGTGGACTACGCGGCCGAGCAGCCGGTGCTGGCGGTGAAGCTCCAGGAGCTGTTCGGGCTGGCCGAGACCCCGCGGGTCGCGGGGGTCCCCGTACTCGTGCACCTGCTGTCGCCGGCCGGGCGGCCCGCCGCCGTCACGGCGGACCTCGCCTCGTTCTGGCGGGGCGGCTACCGCGCCGTCCGGGCGGAGCTGCGCGGCCGCTATCCGAAGCACCCGTGGCCGCTGGACCCGGCGACGGCCGAGCCGACCCGGCACACCAACGCCCGGCTCAGGGGGCGCTGACCCCGGGGGCCCGGCGTCCCCGGGCCTCCAGCCAGAGGGCGGCGGCGAGCAGCGCCAGGCCGGTCAGGGCGAGTCCGGCCGGGGCGTAGGTGTGGAGGGCGAGGACCTTCGTACGGTTGGCGGCGACCAGGTCGAGGGTGTGCTTGGCGTAGTCCTCGCGCAGGGTGACGTGTCCGGCGAAGGCGGTCAGTCTGCCGTCGGGGGCTCCGGCGGCGATGCCGCCGCGCATCTCCTGCTGGATGTCCTGTTCGGCGTTGACGGGCGCGCCGGTGACGGGGTCGACCCAGAAGCGGGCCTTGACCGTGTACCAGAGGGTGGTGCCGGTGGTCTGTTCGATGGTGGCGGGGTCGATGCCCTCGATGGGCATCTTCTTGGGCATGGGGACCTTGGTCCAGGGGACGGTCTGCTCGAAGTAGTAGACGTCCATGCCGCGGTAGGTGCGCGGGCCGACGTAGTGGATCGGTGAGGAGGTGCGGGTCTGCGCGTCGAAGTAGAGGTAGTCGCGCGGCTCGGTGAAGAAGGGCCATTTGAACTCGATGCCCTCGCGCTTGACCGGGTCCCCGTCGACCGTCTCGCCGGTGGCGTGCACCGGGTCCTGGGTGTGGGCGTCGAAGATGTAGCGCTCGGGGATCTGGGAGACCATCTTGCCGTCGGGGCCGATGATGTAGGAGAGGGTGTCCCAGACGACGACGTCCTTGCCGGCGTCGGCCTCGATCTCCCGGGACGCCTCGACGTTGCCCTTGAGGGTCTGGACGATGGTGACCTTGTCGACCTTCTTGGGCTGCATGCCGCCCGCGTAGTCGAGGAGGGTGGCGTCCTTGGCCTCCAGGACCATCTCCTGGTACTGGCTGGGCGGGATCTTGGCGAGCCGGGGGTACGCGTACCAGCGCAGCAGCGGTGCGAGGGCTGCGCAGAACACGGCCAGGGCAAGCAGTACGAGGCTCGCTCTGCGTCGCACGGCCGGGCCTCCTCTACTTTCCGGGCGCGGGGGGCGCGGTGGTGAGCAGCGGTCTGGGCGAGGTCTCGCCCTCCGGCACGCCGGCGGCGGTCACGGCGAGGACGAGGGCGAGCGCGGCGGCCAGCCCGACGGCGGCGGCGGCGAGTGCGCGCACGGCGGAGCCTCCGGGATCTGATGGGGCGTCAGGGAGGCGTACCGTAGCAACGCGGGGGTGAGATGAGAACCGTCGGGCTGAGTACGCGTACTCATGCCCGGGCCGCCCGCAGGCTGCAGGCTGCGGACATGAGTACGACGACGGCCGCCCCGGAGCGGCGCAGGGACCTGGGTGCCGACATCGCCGGGGCGGTGGGGCTCGTCATCGTCGAACTGGTCGCGCTCGCCGGCGTCTTCGTGGTGTGGGTGCTCACCGGACTGGACCTGGACCCGGTCACGGAACCCGAGCCGCACCCGGTGTGGGGGTACCTGGTGGCCGCCGGGGTGCTGGCCGCGCTGATGGCGCGGGTCGCGCTGCGGGCGTCGCGGCGGGGCGCGGGGGTGACGGCGGTGACCCAGGGCGTGATGGCGATGGCCACGGTGACGGCGATCGTCATGGGGGCGGCCTACCAGGTGCACGAGGACAGGCCGGCGCCGACGAGCCCGTGCCGGGATTCACCGTCGGCGCCGTGGTGCAACGGCTGAGCGGGGCTGACGCTAGGGCCTGGCCGGCGACTGGGTCGCGGCCGGGGTGGCGCTCGGGGTGGCACTCGGGGTGGCGCTCGGGGTGGCACTCGGGGAGGCCGACGGTCCGGTCTTCGGGGCGGTGACGGTCGGGGACGGCGTCGGCTTCGGGGTCGGGGTGGGCGTCGGGCTCGGCGTGGACGACGGCTTCGGGGTGGGCGTCGGCGTCGGCGTCGGCTTCGTCGACGGAGTCGGGGTCGGGGTGGGCTTCGGGGTGGGCGTCGGCGTCGGGGTGGGCTTCGGGGACGGAGTGGGAGTCGGCGTCGGGGACGGGGTGGGCTTCGGGGACGGGGTCGGCTTCGGGTCCGACGGCCGGGGGCCCGCCGGGACGCCCGCGCCCGTGCCGCTGCCGCCCGCGTCCGGGACCTCGTGCGCGCCCTGGAGGTAGTACGTGAACCAGGACCGCACCGTCCGCAGGTACTCCCCGGACTGGTTGTACGACAGCACGGCCCGGTCCAGGCCGGACCCCGTCCGCAGGTCGCGGCCTCCCGCGCACAGGTAGCGCCCGGCCGCCAGCGCGGCGTCGTGGACGTTGTTCGGGTCGCGCCGCCCGTCGCCGTTCGCGTCCTGGCCCCAGGCCGCCCAGGTGGACGGGATGAACTGCATCGGCCCGACGGCCCGGTCGTAGCGGGTGTCGCCGTCGAAGGCCCCGCGGTCGGTGTCGGAGATGTTCGCGAAGCCGTTCCCGTCGAGCACCGGGCCGAGGATGGGCCGCAGGGTGGTCCCGGCGGCGTCCACCTGCCCGCCGCGCGCCTGCCCCGACTCGACCTTGCCGATCGCCGCGAGGAGTTGCCAGCGCAGCCCGCAGCCGGGGTCGTCCGCCGCCACCCGCTGCTCGGCCGCGCGGTACGCCGCGAGCACGCTCGCCGGTATCCCCTGCGCGCCCTCGGTCACCGGCCGGTCCGCCGCCGGCACCGCGGCCGGTGACGGCACGGCCGCGGCCTCCGGCTGCACGGGGGCGCCCGACTGCCCGTCCGGCAGGACCACCGCGGGTGGCTGGGGGCTTACGAGGGGCGGCAGTTCGGTGAAGTAGGAGGAGTCCCCGCCGGCGCCCGGGGCCGCCTGCCCGGCCGCCTCCTCGCCGGCCGCCGTGACGCGCTCCTCGTCTGCGCCGGCGGGGGCCTGGGACGCCGTCATGGCGGCGGCCACCAGAGCCGAGACCAGAGCCGCGGCCGCGCCCCTGCGCAGGCCGCGTCCGAATATCCGTGCCGACATGACGGGTCCCCTCCCCTAGACGTCCGCGTGACCCTACGTCAGCTCCCTTCACAGGACACGTGGTGCGCCGCGGAAATTCACCACATCCCCACGTTCCCTCGCAGCTCACGCATACTGTGCGGACCCCAAGCGCCCCGAGGAGCTCCCGTGCCGTTCACTCTCAGCCACGCGGCCGCCGTGCTTCCGGCCATACGCCGGGCCGGGCACGCCCGGGGGCCGCTGGTCGCCTCGGCGCTCGTCCTCGGGTCGTTCGCCCCGGACACCTTCTACTTCGCGGACGCGGTCGTGAACGGCGTGATGGGCTACGGGCACTTCGCGCACTCCCTGCCCGGAGTGGCCACCGTGGACGCCGCCTTGACCGCGCTCCTCGCGGCGTGCTGGCTGCTGCTGCGCGAGCCGCTCCTCGCGCTCCTGCCGCGGGGCGGCCGGGGCCGGGTGCACGCCTTCGTCCGGGGCGAGGACTGGCGGGGACGCCCGGCGGCCGCGCTCGCGCTGTGGTTCTACCTGTCGGCCGTGGCGGGCTCCCTCACCCACGTGGTGTGGGACAGCTTCACGCACCCGGGCCGCTGGGGGACGAACGCCCTGCCCTGGCTCGGGGATCCGCTCGCCTTCGGCCTGCCCCTCTACTCCTACGTCCAGTACGGCTCCTCGGCGGTGGCCGCCTGCCTGCTGCTCTGGTTCACCGTGACCGGCCTGCGGCGGCTGCCGGCCCGCCCGGCGCCCGCCTGCGTGCCCGTCCTCGGCCGCGGTGAGCTGTGGGCCGCCGCGGCCCTGATCGCCGGCTGCGCGGCCGTCGGGATCACCCTGCGGGTGGTCCGCTTCCACACCTTCTACGACCGGATCCGCAGCCCGCTCGACATCATCCCGACCGTCTGCTTCGGCGCGGGCGGCGGCCTCGCGGTCGGCCTGCTGCTGTACGGGGCGCTCGTGCGGCTGCGCCACCGCCGCGACGGGGACCGGCCCGGCCGACCGGCCCCGCACGAGCGGACGCCCGTCCCCACCGCCTGAGGCGGCGGGGGGACGGGCGTCCGGAGCGCGCGTACGGGGATCAGTGCGCGGCGGACTCCCAGTCGCCGCCGACGCCCACCGACACGTCCAGCGGGGCGCGCAGCTCGACGGCCGCCCCCATCTCGCGGCGCACCAGTTCCTCGACCCGCTCCCGCTCGCCGGGGGCGATCTCCAGGACGATTTCGTCGTGGACCTGGAGCAGCATCCGCGACTTCAGCCCGGCCTCGGCGAGGGCCCTGTCCACGCGCAGCATGGCCACCTTGACGATGTCGGCGGCGGTGCCCTGGATCGGGGCGTTCAGCGCCATCCGCTCGGCGGCCTCGCGGCGCTGGCGGTTGTCGCTGTTGAGGTCCGGCAGGTAGCGGCGGCGGCCGAAGACCGTCGCCGTGTAGCCGGTCGCGCGGGCCTCGTCCACCACGCGCTGGAGGTAGTCGCGGACGCCGCCGAACCGCTCGAAGAAGGTCTCCATCAGCCCGCGCGCCTCGGCCGGCTCGATGTTCAGCTGCTGTGCCAGGCCGAACGCGGACAGCCCGTACGCCAGCCCGTACGACATGGCCTTGATCTTGCGGCGCATCTCGGCGTCGACCTGGGAGCGCTCCACGCCGAACACCTGCGAGGCGACGGTGGTGTGCAGGTCCTCGCCGGACAGGAACGCCTCGATCAGGCCCTCGTCCTCGGAGAGGTGGGCCATGACGCGCAGCTCGATCTGGCTGTAGTCGGCGGTCATCAGGGACTCGTAGCCCTCGCCGACGACGAAGCCGCGGCGGATGGCGCGGCCCTCGTCGGTGCGCACCGGCACGTTCTGCAGGTTGGGGTCGGTGGAGGAGAGCCGGCCGGTGGCCGCCGTGGTCTGGCTGAAGCTGGTGTGCACCCGGCCGTCGGCGGCGATCGACTTGACCAGGCCCTCGACGGTCACCCGCAGCTTGGCCTGCTCGCGGTGCCGCAGCATGATCACCGGGAGTTCGTGGTCGGTCTGCGTGGCCAGCCAGGCCAGCGCGTCCGCGTCCGTGGTGTAGCCGGTCTTGGTCTTCTTCGTCTTCGGCAGGTCCAGCTCGCCGAAGAACACCTCCTGGAGCTGCTTGGGCGAACCGAGGTTGAACTCGTGGCCGACCGCCGCGTGCGCCTCCTTGACCGCCTGCTGCACGGCGCCCGCGAACTGCTGCTCCATGCCCTCCATGTGGTCGCGGTCGGCGGCGATGCCGGACCGCTCCAGGCGCGCCAGCAGCTCGGAGGTGGGCAGCTCCATCTCGTGGAGCAGCTCGACCGCGCCGACCTCGGGCAGCTTGGCCGTGAAGGCGTCGCCGAGGTCCAGGACGGCGCGGGCCTGTGCCATCAGGGCGTCGGCCTCGGCGGTGTCGTCGGCGCCGAAGGCGAGCTGGCCGTCGGCGGCCGGGGGCTGGAGCTCGCGGCCCAGGTACTCCACGGACAGCACGTCCAGCGCGAAGGAGCGCCGGCCCGGCTTGACGAGGTAGGCGGCGAGCGCGGTGTCCATGGTGACGCCGGCCAGGGTCCAGCCGTGCTCGGGGAAGACCCGCATCAGGCCCTTGGCGTTGTGCACCACCTTGGGGCGGGCCGCGTCGGCGGCCCAGGCGGCGAAGGCCCGCTCGTCGGCCTCGTCGAGCGCGGACGGCTCGAACCAGGCGGCCGCGCCGCCCGCCGAGGCCAGCGCGATCTCGCTGACGTTGCCCGTGCCCAGCATCCAGCTGTCGACGGTGGACACGCCCAGCGGTCCGCCCGCGTGCTCCTGGAGCCACGGCGCGAGCTCGCCCGCGCCCAGCACCGAGCCGTCCAGCTCCACGCCGGCCGCCGGGGCGGGGGCCTCCACCTCGGCAGCGCCCGGGTCCACGGCCAGCAGCCGCTCGCGCAGGGAGGCGTTGCGGATCTCCAGCACGTCCAGCACGCCGGTGACGGCGGAGCGGTCGTACGGGGCGCGGGCCAGGTCGGCCGGGGTCTTGGGCAGCTCCACGTCCTTGACCATCTCGGTCAGGACGCGGTTGAGCTTCACGGCCTCCAGGTGGTCGCGGAAGTTCTGCCCGGCCTTGCCCTTGACCTCGTCGGCCCGCTCCACCAGCTCCGCGAACGACCCGAACTGGGTGATCCACTTCGCGGCGGTCTTCTCGCCCACGCCCGGGATGCCCGGCAGGTTGTCCGACGGGTCGCCGCGCAGCGCCGCGAAGTCCGGGTACTGCTGCGGGGTGAGGCCGTACTTCTCCTCGACCTTTTCCGGCGTGAACCGGGTCAGCTCGGAGACGCCCTTCGTCGGGTACAGCACCGTGGTGTGCTCGGAGACCAGCTGGAAGGAGTCGCGGTCGCCCGTGACGATCAGGACGTCGAAGCCGAGGGCCTCCGCCTGCGTCGCCAGCGTCGCGATCACGTCGTCGGCCTCAAAGCCGTCCACCGCGAACCGCGGCACCTTCATCGCGTCGAGCAGCTCGCCGATCAGCTCGACCTGCCCCTTGAACTCGTCCGGGGTCTTCGAACGGTTCGCCTTGTACTCGGGGAACTCCGTCGTGCGCCACGTCTTGCGGGACACGTCGAACGCCACCGCGAAGTGCGTGGGGGCCTCGTCGCGCAGCGTGTTCGCCAGCATCGACGCGAAGCCGTAGATGGCATTGGTCGGCTGGCCCGTGGCCGTGGTGAAGTTCTCCGCGGGCAGCGCGAAGAACGCCCGGTAGGCCAGGGAGTGCCCGTCCATGAGCATCAGGCGGGGGCGGTCCGCTGCGGTCGGCTGGTCGGTCTTCTTCGATGCTGTCTCTGCCACGCCCCCGATCCTAGGGCTCCCCGCTGACAATTCCGGCGCGGGCGCCCGCCGCGGGCCCGGGGCTGCGCCGGACCGCCCCCGCGGGCGCCCGCCGCGGGCCCGGGGCTGCGCCGGACCGCCCTCCCCACCCGCTCCGCGGCCGTGCAAGGATCGGAAGACGCGGCAGGACCTGCTGCACCCGTACGCACGCTCGAAGGAGAGCGCGATGGCGACCAAGCCGCCCACAGGTGACCCGGTACAGGACGCACCGCACGTCACGCCGCCCCAGCACGCCGCCGCGGGGCTCCCCGCCATCGCGCACACCCTGAAGATCGCGAACGAGCAGATGGGCCTGGCGCGCACCGCGCGGACCCTGCTCAAGGTCAACCAGAAGGACGGCTTCGACTGCCCCGGCTGCGCCTGGCCCGAGGGGGACAAGCGGCACACCGCCGAGTTCTGCGAGAACGGCGCCAAGGCCGTCGCCGAAGAGGCCACGCTGCGCCGCGTCACCCCGGACTTCTTCGCCGCCCACCCGCTGCCCGAGCTCGCCGCCCGCAGCGGCTACTGGCTCGGCCAGCAGGGCCGCATCACGCAGCCGATGTACCTGCCGGAGGGCGCCGACCGGTACGAGCCCGTCAGCTGGAAGAAGGCCTTCGCGATCATCGCGGAGGAGCTCGGCGCCCTCTCCTCGCCCGACGAGGCCCTCTTCTACACCTCCGGCCGCACCAGCAACGAGGCCGCGTTCCTCTTCCAGCTGTTCGCCCGCGAATTCGGCACCAACAACCTGCCGGACTGCTCCAACATGTGCCACGAGTCCTCCGGCTCCGCACTGAGCGAGACCATCGGCATCGGCAAGGGCAGCGTCTCCCTCGAAGACCTCCACCGCGCCGACCTGATCATCGTCGCCGGACAGAACCCGGGCACCAACCACCCCCGCATGCTCTCCGCGCTGGAGAAGGCCAAGGAAGCCGGCGCGAAGATCATCTCGGTGAACCCGCTGCCCGAGGCCGGCATGGAGCGGTTCAAGAACCCCCAGACCCCCCTGGGCATGCTCAAGGGCACCCCCCTCAACGACCTCTTCCTGCAGATCCGCATCGGCGGCGACCAGGCCCTCTTCCGCCTCCTCAACAAGCTCGTCATCGAGACGGACGGCGCCCTCGACGAGGACTTCATCCGCGAGCACACCCACGGCTACGAGGCCCTCGCCACCGCCGCCAAGGACGCGGACTGGGACGAGACCCTCACCGCCACCGGCCTCACCCGCCCCGAGATCGAACGCGCCCTCGCCATGATCCTGGCCTCGGAGCGCACCATCATCTGCTGGGCCATGGGCCTCACCCAGCACAAGCACTCCGTCGCCACCATCCGCGAGGTCGTCAACCTCCTCCTGCTCCGTGGCAACATCGGCCGCCCCGGCGCCGGCGTCTGCCCCGTCCGCGGCCACTCCAACGTCCAGGGCGACCGCACCATGGGGATCTTCGAACGCCCCGCCCCCGCCTTCCTCGACGCCCTCGACGAGGAATTCGGCATCACCTCGCCCCGCACCCACGGCTACGATGTGGTCCGCTCCATCGAGGCCCTGCGCGACGGCCGGGCCAAGGTCCTCTTCGCCATGGGCGGCAACTTCGTCGCCGCCACCCCCGACACCGACGTCACCGAGGCCGCGATCCGCCGCGCCTCCCTCACCGTCCACGTCTCCACCAAGCTCAACCGCTCCCACGCGGTCACCGGCCGGCGCGCCCTGATCCTGCCCACCCTCGGCCGCACCGACAAGGACGTCCAGAAGAGCGGCCGCCAGTTCGTCACCGTCGAGGACTCCATGGGCATGGTCCACGCCTCCCGCGGCAACCTCGCCCCCGCCTCCCCCCACCTCCTCTCCGAACCGGCCATCGTCGCCCGCATGGCCCGCGCCGTCCTCGGCACCGCATCCCAGACCCCCTGGGAGGAGTTCGAGAACGACTACGCGGCCATCCGCGACCGCATCGCCCGCGTCGTCCCCGGCTTCGAGGACTTCAACGCCCGCGCCGCCCGCCCCGAGGGCTTCCGGCTCCCCCACGGCCCCCGCGACGAACGCCGCTTCCCCACCAAGACCGGCAAGGCCAACTTCACCGCCGCCCCCGTCGAGTACCCCCGGGTGCCCGCCGGCCGGCTCCTCCTGCAGACCCTGCGCAGCCACGACCAGTACAACACCACCATCTACGGCCTCGACGACCGCTACCGCGGCATCACCGGCGGCCGCCGCGTCGTCATGGTCAACCCCCAGGACGCCGCCGAGCTCGGCCTCGCCGACGGCTCCTACACCGACCTCGTCGGCGAGTGGAAGGACGGCGTCGAACGCCGCGCCCCCGGCTTCCGCGTCGTCCACTACCCCACCGCACGCGGCTGCGCCGCCGCCTACTACCCGGAGACCAACGTCCTGGTCCCCCTGGACTCCACCGCCGACACCAGCAACACCCCCGCCAGCAAGTCCGTCGTCGTCCGCTTCGAACCGGCCTGATAGAACGAGCCCAGACACTGGTTAACGATCGTTGACGAACGGAGCAGCCCCATGGCCGCCGAGCAGCAGCACGCCGTGAAGTTCCCCCAGGAAGTCCTCGACGAGTACGCCGCCCTGGGCATAGACCTCCCCGCCCTCTTCTCGGCGGGCGCCCTCGGACAGCGCATGGAGATCCAGATCCTGGAGGCCTCCGCCGAACGCGTCGTCGCCACCATGCCCGTCAAGGGCAACACCCAGCCCTACGGACTCCTGCACGGCGGCGCCTCCGCCGTGCTCGCCGAGACCCTCGGCTCCGTCGGCGCCATGATGCACGGCGGCAGCAAGAAGATCGCCGTCGGCGTCGACCTCAACTGCACCCACCACCGCGGCGTCCGCGACGGCCACGTCACCGGCACCGCCACCCCCGTCCACCGCGGCCGCTCCACCGCCACCTACGAGATCGTCATCACCGACGAGCAGGACCGCCGCGTCTGCACCGCCCGCCTCACCTGCCTGCTGCGCGACACGGACTCTTAACACCCCGGCCGGTACGAGCCGTTGTGCCGCCCGCGGCGCCGGTCTAGCGTTCCCGCATGGGATCCGGACCGGCGCCGCGCGGCGTCACGGCCGCACGCGGGACGACGGCGCTCCTCGCCGCCGGCCTCACCACGGCCACCCTGACCGTCACCCTGCTGTCGGGCTGCGCCGGCCCCACCCGCGCGCCCCACACCGCCCCCGCCCCGCGCACCACCCCGCCCCGGGCCCTGTGCGCCGCCCTCGTCACCCACTGGGCGGGGGTCGTCCTCGACGCCGCAGCGGACGAGGACGCCGTCGGCCTCGACTACCAGTCCATGGGCCTGTCCGGCGACCAGAACGAGATCCTGCGCGCCGTCCTCGAAGCCGCCCGCGCCGGGCAGCGCGCCGGCGGCAGCGCCGCGGCAGTCCGCGAGGGCGCCGCCCGCGACGCCGAAGCCCGCTGTGCCGAGCACCACCGCTCGGGCACCCCCACCGGCGGGCCCTGGCAGTGAGCGCCGGCATCGGCCCGGTGGAGCCCGGGGAAGGCACCGAGGACGGACACGGGCCGCGCAGGGGTCCCCGTACGCCCGGCGCGGACTGGATCCGCTCCCGCTACGCCCGCCACCGCAGGGCCGTGCTGAGCGTCGCGTCGGCCGCCGTACTGGCCGCGGCCGCCGCCCGCATCTACGCCACGCGCCCGGAGCCGCCCCGCCCGCAGGCCCCGCCCGCCCCCTCCCAGGCGCTCTCCCTCACGTACGCGGGGCCCGTGGAGCCTGCTCCGGACGGCGCCGCGTTCGCCTTCACTGTGCGTGTGCGGACGGCGGTCGGGCCGGCCGTCACGGTGGAGCGGATCGGCCAGCCCTCTCAGGCCCTCGGCGTGACGATCCGGCCATCCCTTCCGGCCACGATCCGGGCGGGGGAAGTCCGTGAGCTCCTCGTCCTCATTCAGGCAAAAGACTGCGTGCATGTAGCACGGAATTCGGGTCTTCCTTTCCTGGAAGTGACCCTGAGTAATGGATTCCAGAAAGAGGATCACAGTTACATCCCCGGTGACCGATATGCCGGGGATCTTTCCGTCGCGCTGACCAGGGCCTGTCCCGAAGCCCGAGATGCGGCCACCCCCGGACCGTCATGAGCAAAAACCCCCAGAGTCCTGGCCTGTCAGGACTCAAACCGCTCGATGGTCCTGCCCCGTCTCAGGATGCGGACAAGACGAACCGGCCTGAATTCCCCCGTTCCACCCGCCGTGAACCGCTATGTATTACGCCGTGGCATAACAAGAGAGTCACATCATTGGCCTCAGCCCTCCATAACCGCCGATGAGCCGCCTAGAGTCACGGCCAGTTACCGCGACCGCCGGATTTCTTCAGTTCGGTCCCCGCGTTCGACTCGACGCGTCCCACGGGGGACGCGGCGCCAGGAAAGGACTGATCGTGCGTTCTCGTCAGCTCATCGCCGTGACCGCCGCCCTCGCCGCGGGCGCTCTCACTCTCACCGCCTGCGGCTCGCGCGACGACAAGGGCGGAGCCGCCGACGCCGGCGGCACCACCGTCGTCATCGGCGTCGACGCCCCGCTGACGGGCGACCTCTCCGCCCTCGGCCTCGGCATCAAGAACTCCGCGGACCTCGCCGCCAAGCAGGCCAACGAGAAGAAGTACGTCAAGGGCGTCACCTTCAAGATCCAGGCCCTCGACGACCAGGCGCAGGCCTCCTCCGGCCAGCAGAACGCCACCAAGCTCACCGCCGACAAGAACGTCCTCGGCGTCGTCGGCCCCCTCAACTCCTCCGTCTCCGAAGCCATGCAGAAGGTCTTCGACGACGCGAAGCTGGCCCAGATCTCCCCGGCCAACACCAGCCCGTCGCTGACCCAGGGCCCGAAGTGGAACGAGGGCGTCAAGAACCGCACCTACAAGAGCTACTTCCGCACCGCCACCACGGACGCCATCCAGGGCCCGTTCGCGGCGCAGTACCTCTTCAACAAGGCGGGCAAGAAGAAGGTCTTCATCATCGATGACAAGAAGACCTACGGCTCCGGCCTCGCCGGCACCTTCAAGGGCGAGTTCACCAAGCTCGGCGGCCAGGTCGCCGGCGAGGGCCACATCGACCCCGAGTCGAAGGACTTCTCGGCCATCGTCACCCAGGTGAAGTCCTCGGGCGCCGACGTCGTCTACTACGGCGGCGAGTACCCCGCGGCCGGCCCGCTCAGCAAGCAGATCAAGGCCTCCGGCACCAACATCCCCCTCGTCGGCGGCGACGGCATCTACGACAAGAAGTACGTCGAGCTCGCGGGTGAGGGCGCCACCGGCGACCTCGCCACCTCCGTCGGCGCGCCCGTCGAGAGCCTGCCGTCCGCCAAGGAGTTCGTCGACAACTACAAGAAGGCCGGCTACAAGGACCCGTTCGCGGCCTACGGCGGCTACTCCTACGACTCCGCCTGGTCCATCATCGAGGCCGTCAAGAAGGTCGTCGACGACAACGGCGGCAAGCTGCCCGCCGACGCCCGCGCCAAGGTCCTCGCCGCCGTCCAGAACGTCTCCTTCGAAGGCGTGACCGGCAAGGTCTCCTTCGACGAGTTCGGCGACGCCACCAACAAGCAGCTCACCGTCTACAAGGTCGAAGGCGGCGACTGGAAGTCCGTCGAGTCCGGCACCTACGGCGGCTGACCTCCACCGGCTGGCCCCCTGAACCGCCAGCCCCTCACCCCTCACCTGCCGCGCGGGGCGCGCAACAATGCGCCCCGCGCGGTGTCACATCCGTCGAAAGACTCGGAGGACCTGCGGTGCACGAACTGCCGCAACAGCTGGTCAACGGCCTGCTACTGGGATCCATGTACGGGCTCGTCGCCATCGGCTACACGATGGTCTATGGCATCGTCCAGCTCATCAACTTCGCCCACGGCGAGATCTTCATGATCGGAGGGTTCGGCGCCTTCTGGGTCTGGACGGCTCTCCCCGGCGGCACCACCATGTGGGTCGCCCTCCCCCTCATGATCATAGGCGCGATCATCGTCGCCACCCTCGTCGCCGTCGGCGCGGAACGCTTCGCCTACCGGCCCCTGCGCAACGCCCCACGGCTCGCGCCGCTCATCACCGCCATCGGCCTCTCCATCGTCCTCCAGCAGGCGGTCTGGGCCTGGTACCCCTCCTCCGTGGTCTTCCCCGAGATCTCCGGCGGCCCCTTCCACCTCGGCAGCATCACCATCCAGACCGGTGACGTCTTCCTCCTGATCGCCGCCCCGCTCTCCATGGCCTTCCTCGGCTTCTTCGTCAAGAAGACCCGCAGCGGCCGCGGCATGCAGGCGACCGCCCAGGACCCCGACACCGCCAAGCTCATGGGCATCAACACCGACCGCATCATCATGATGGCCTTCGCCCTCGGTGCCGCCTTCGCCGCCATCGGAGCCGTCGCCTACGGCCTCAAGTACGGCGAGGTCAACTTCAAGATGGGCTTCCTGCTCGGCCTCAAGGCCTTCACCGCCGCCGTCCTCGGCGGCATCGGGAACATCTACGGCGCCATGATCGGCGGCATCGTCCTCGGCCTCGCCGAAACCCTGACCACCGCCTACATCGCCGACGTACCGGGCATGCAGCAGCTCGGCGGCCAGTCCTGGGGCAACACCTGGGCGTTCGTACTCCTCATCCTCGTGCTCCTCTTCCGGCCCCAGGGCCTGATGGGCGAGCGCGTGGCGGACAGGGCGTGAGAACCATGACGACCACCATCACAGACAACACGCCGCAGGCCGAGCCCACCGGCCGCCGGGGAATCGTCTTCCCCGAGAAGACCGCCCGGGCCGTGGCCACCGCCGGCGGCGCCCTCACGGTCATCAGCTGCTTCCTCGCCTGGACCTGGACCTCCGCCTTCCCCGGCGACCTCACCGTCTACGGGTACCCGGGCGGCCTCCAGTGGCTCGTCCTCGTCGGCGGCGCCCTCACCGCGCTCTTCGGCCTCAGCTCCTACGGCATCAAGGGCCTCCAGTGGATCGCCCCCGCCGGAACCGACGCCGCCATCAAGCTCTGCGCCCTCGGCACCTTCCTCACCGTGGCCTACACCGCCTGGGCGATCAGCAACACCCTCGGCGGCCTCGTCAACCTGGAACCCGGCGGCTTCATCGCCCTCGCCACCGCGCTCGTCGCCTGGCTCGGCGCCCGCTCCCTGCCCTTCGAGCGTCCCGTGACCGAACTCGCGGACCCCGAAGACACCTGGTGGGAGCAGACCAAGCACAACATCGGCAACAGCTGGGCCGTCACCAAGGCCGCCCACGCCGGCGGCACCCCCAAGCCGGCCCGCGCCCTCCCGGCCTACGCCGAGATCCTGATCATCACCGCGGTGCTCGCCGTCGCCCTCGGCGTCTTCACCTACGGCGTCACCACCCCGTACCAGGAACTCTTCATCGGCTTCCTGATCACCGCCGGCTTCGGCTTCACCGCCCTCAACAAGGCCGGCCTGGTCGCCCGCTTCACCACCCTCACCAACAAGCACCGCAACGTCGCCCTCGTCGGCGCCTTCGTCGCGGCCGCCGCCTTCCCCCTCACCCAGACCGACGACCAGTACGCGACCCTCGGCGTCAACATCCTCATCTTCGCCACCGTCGCCCTCGGCCTGAACATCGTCGTCGGCCTCACCGGCCTCCTCGACCTCGGCTACGTCGCCTTCCTCGGCGTCGGCGCCTACACCGCGGCCCTGGTCTCCGGCAGCCCCAACTCCCCCTTCGGCGTGCACCTGCCCTTCTGGGCCGCACTCCTCGTCGGCGCCCTCGCCTCCATGGTCTTCGGCGTCCTCATCGGCGCCCCGACCCTGCGCCTGCGCGGCGACTACCTCGCCATCGTCACCCTCGGCTTCGGAGAGATCTTCCGGATCTCGATGAACAACCTCGACGGCGTGAGCGGACCCGACCTCACCAACGGCCCCAACGGCGTCGCCAACATCCCCAACGTCAACCTCTTCGGGTTCGACTTCGGCGCCAGCCACAGCATCGCCGGATTCACCATCGGCCGCTTCGCCAACTACTTCCTGCTGATGCTCCTGGTCACCCTCATCGTGATCATGGTCTTCCGCCGCAGCGCCGAATCCCGCATCGGCCGCGCCTGGGTCGCCATCCGCGAAGACGAGACAGCCGCCGAAGCCATGGGCATCAACGGCTTCCGCGTCAAGCTCATCGCCTTCGCCCTCGGCGCCACCCTCGCCGGCCTCGCCGGCGCCGTACAGGCCCACGTGAACTACACCGTCACCCCGGACCAGTACGTCTTCGCCAACGCCGTCCCCCCGAACTCCGCCTTCCTCCTCGCGGCAGTCGTACTCGGCGGCATGGGCACCATCTCCGGCCCCCTCGTCGGCGGCGCCCTCCTCTTCATGATCCCCAACAAGCTCCAGTTCCTGGGCGAGTACCAGCTCCTCGTCTTCGGCATCGCACTCGTCATCCTGATGCGCCTGCGCCCCGAAGGCCTCATCCCCAACCGGCGCAACCAGCTCGAACTCCACAAGGACCTCGAAGCGCCCACAGTCCTCGGCAAGGCAGGGGCCTGATCCATGACCACCACCACGACCGAAACGGCCACCGGCGAGACCGTCCTCGACGCCCGTGGCGTCACGATGCGCTTCGGCGGCCTCACCGCCGTCAAGAACGTCGACCTCACCGTCCGCAGCGGCGAGATCGTCGGCCTCATCGGCCCCAACGGCGCCGGCAAGACCACCTTCTTCAACTGCCTCACCGGCCTCTACATCCCCACCGAGGGCGAAGTCCGGTACAAGGGCACGGTCCTGCCCCCCAAGTCCTTCAAGGTCACCGCGGCCGGCATCGCCCGCACCTTCCAGAACATCCGTCTCTTCAACAACATGACGGTCCTGGAAAACGTCCTCGTCGGACGCCACACCCGCACCAAGGAGGGCCTCTGGTCCGCCCTCCTGCGCCTGCCCGGCTTCGGCCGGGAGGAGCAGGCCAGCCGCGAGCGCGCCATGGAACTCCTGGAGTTCATCGGCCTCGACCACAAGGCCGAACACCTCGCCCGCAACCTCCCCTACGGCGAGCAGCGCAAGCTGGAGATCGCCCGCGCCCTCGCCAGCGACCCGGGCCTCATCCTCCTGGACGAGCCCACCGCCGGCATGAACCCGCAGGAGACCCGGGCCGCCGAAGAACTCATCTTCGCCATCCGGGACAAGGGCATCGCCGTCCTCGTCATCGAGCACGACATGCGCTTCATCTTCAACCTCTGCGACCGCGTCGCCTGCCTCGTGCAGGGCGAGAAGCTCATCGAGGGCAGCGCCGCCGAGGTCCAGGGCGACGAGCGCGTCGTCGCCGCCTACCTCGGCGAGCCCTTCGAAGGCGCCCCCGGCGCCGAGGAGGTCGCCGAAGTGGAGGCCGCCGAGGAAGCCGCCGAAGCCGAGGTCGTGGCCGAGGCCGAAGCCGTGGTGGAAGCCGCGGAGAACGACGCCGCGGAGAACGACGCCGCTGACGCGGACAGCACCACCAGCACGGACGGAGAAGCCAAGTGACCGCACTCCTGGAGGTCGAGGACCTCCGCGTCGCCTACGGCAAGATCGAAGCCGTCAAGGGCATCTCCTTCAGCGTCAACGAGGGCGAGATCGTCACCCTCATCGGCACCAACGGCGCCGGCAAGACCACCACCCTGCGCACCCTCTCCGGCCTGATCAAGCCCAAGGGCGGCCAGATCAAGTTCCAGGGCAAGTCGCTGAAGAAGGTCCCGGCGCACGACATCGTCTCGCTCGGACTCGCCCACTCCCCCGAGGGGCGGCACATCTTCCCGCGCATGACGATCGAGGACAACCTCCTCCTCGGCGCCTTCCTCCGCAACGACAAGGAAGGCATCCAGAAGGACGTCCAGCGCGCCTACGACCTCTTCCCGATCCTGGGAGAGCGCCGCAAGCAGGCCGCCGGCACCCTCTCGGGCGGCGAGCAGCAGATGCTGGCCATGGGCCGCGCGCTCATGTCGCAGCCGAAGCTGCTGATGCTGGACGAGCCCTCGATGGGCCTGTCGCCGCTCATGATGCAGAAGATCATGGCGACCATCTCCGAGCTCAAGGCGGCCGGCACCACGATCCTGCTGGTCGAGCAGAACGCCCAGGCCGCGCTGTCGCTGGCCGACCAGGGCCACGTCATGGAGATCGGAAAGATCGTCCTGTCGGGCCCGGGCCGCGAGCTCCTCGTCAACGAGGACGTCCGCAAGGCCTACCTCGGCGAGGACTAGTCCGCGCCGGCTCCGCGAAGCCGTGAGGCCCGTCTCCCCTCGGGGGGAGACGGGCCTCACGCGTTCCTCTCGCCCCGCCTACTTGGCGGCGTTCTGCTTCTTCTCCTCGGCGTCCTCGATGACCGCCTCGGCGACCTGCTGCATGGACATGCGGCGGTCCATGGAGGTCTTCTGGATCCACCGGAACGCGGCCGGCTCGGACAGCTTGTACTCGGTCTGCAGGATGCTCTTGGCCCGGTCGACGAGCTTGCGGGTCTCCAGGCGCGCGGAGAGGTCCGCGACCTCCTTCTCCAGCGCCTTCAGCTCGGCGAACCGGGAGACGGCCATCTCGATGGCCGGGACGACGTCGCTCTTGCTGAAGGGCTTGACCAGGTACGCCATGGCCCCGGCGTCCCGGGCCCGCTCGACGAGGTCGCGCTGCGAGAACGCGGTGAGCATGAGCACGGGGGCGATGGACTCCCCCGCGATCTTCTCGGCGGCGGAGATCCCGTCGAGCACGGGCATCTTCACGTCGAGGATCACGAGGTCGGGCCGGTGCTCCCGGGCCAGCTCGACGGCCGTCTGCCCGTCCCCGGCCTCGCCGACGACGGAGTAGCCCTCCTCTTCGAGCATCTCTTTCAGGTCGAGACGGATGAGCGCCTCGTCCTCGGCGATGACGACGCGGGTCGTCAGCGGCGGAACGTGCGACTGGTCGGCGTCGGGCGTGGGCGTCGACTCGTGCTCGGCGGTCACGGAGGCTCCTCTTTGCGGGGCATAACAAGCTCCCCCGAGCCTACCTAGCTACGGTAAGGTGGTGCCACGCAGGGATCATCGGTTCCTTCGTTTCATAGGCCCCAGTACTCCAACTGGTTAGAGAGGCCGCTCTCAAACAGCGGACAGTGTGGGTTCGAATCCCACCTGGGGCACCTTTCCTTAAATTCCAAGGTCACGCGGAATCCGCGGACCTTACCCCCTTCAGGGGAATCCGACGGAAAACGCACACACGGGCGGGAAATTTTCCCCAACGTCGCCCGTATGTACGATCTGACAACTCGCCGACATGCGCTGGCCCTCCTGGGTGAGGGAAGAAGCCTCAACTCGGTCAGCAAGGAGACCGGAATATCCCGGGCCGCCATCCGCGCCTGGCAGAGCCGTATCGACCCGCTCCCCCGCATGAACCGGTCGGCGTCCTGTTCCGGTCCGTCCGACGCGGCCGCGTACGCGTACCTCCTCGGCCTCTACCTGGGTGACGGGTGCATCAGCCCGCACCCGCGCGGCGGACACTACCTCCGCATCGCCTGCGCGGACGCGTGGCCCGGCCTGATCGCGCTGTGCCGCGCCGCGATCCTGGCCGTGCGGCCGGCGGACAAGGTGTACGTGTTGCAGCGCCAAGGCTGCGTGAACGTCACCAGTTACGGACGGCACTGGACGTGTCTGTTCCCCCAGCACGCGCCCGGCAAGAAGCACGAGCGGCGCATCGCCCTCGAACCCTGGCAGCAGGAGATCGTCGACACCCACCCGTGGGAGTTCATCCGCGGCCTCATCCACTCCGACGGATGCCGGACCACGAACTGGACCGTCCGGAACGGCAAGCGGTACGAGTACCCCCGCTACTTCTTCACCAACAAGTCCGAGGACATTTCCGGGCTGCTGACCCACACCTTGGACCGGGTCGGCGTCGAGTGGAAGCAGGCGAACAAGCACAACGTCTCCGTCGCCCGCAAGGAATCCGTCGCCCTCATGGACGCCCACGTCGGGCCGAAGTACTGAACCCGGCTTGACCCTCCAGTGGGTGGAGACCGCAGGGTAGGGGCATGGACGGCGTGACGGAGTTGTATGCGATCGGGGAGCTGGCCCGCAGGACCGGGTTGGCGGTGCGGACCATCCGTTTCTACTCCGACGAGGGCATCGTCGCGCCGGCCTGTCGTAGTCGTGCCGGGTACCGGCTGTACGACGACGGCGCGCTGGTGCGGCTGGAGCTGGTGCGGACGCTGCGGGAGCTGGGGGTGGATCTGCCCAGCGTGCGGCGGGTGCTGGATCGGGAGCTGTCGGTGGCCGAGGTGGCCGCCGTGCACGCCGATGCGGTGGAGGCGCAGATCCGGGCGTTGCGGTTGCGTCGGGCGGTGCTGCGGTTGGTGGCGGAGCGCGGGTCGGGTCCGGAGGAGGTTCGGTTGATGCATGACGTGACGCGGTGGGCGGGCGAGGAGCGGCGGCGGCTGGTGGAGCTGCTGGTGGAGGGGGCCGAGGAGTCGGTGGCGGCGATGGTGCGGGCTTCGGCGCCGGAGTTGCCGGAGGATCCGTCGTCGGAGCAGGTGGCGGCGTGGGTGGAGTTGGCGGGGCTGGTGGGGGATGCGGGGTTCCGGGAGGAGTTCAGGCGGGCGCCGGGGGTGGTGGGGCCGGTGGATCCGCGGGTGGAGCGGTACTGGAGGTTGGTGTGGGTGGTGAACGGGTGGGAGGTGGTGCCGGGTTTGGTGCCCTAGGTTGAGGGGGTCAACGGTGTGCGTGGTGGAGGGACGTTTCGGTGAGCGAGAAGGCTCGGAAGCTGTTCGATGCGCTGGATCTGAACCATGACGGGGAGCTGACGCGGGCCGAGGTGATTTCGGCGTTGCGTACCCAGGGGCCGACGCTGGCCGCGCGGGGGGATCTGCCGTTCTGGGGGTTGGGGGACGCGGACGCGTCGTCGGCGTTGTTCGACGCGGCGGACAAGAACGGTGACGCGGTGTTGTCGTTCGAGGAGTTCGAGGCCGAGGTGGACCGCCGGTTCGGCTGGTGACACCCGTGAACGGCGCCGTCGGCCGTCCCTGGTGGGGGACGGCCGACGGCGTCGTGGTGTCAGCGGACCGGGTCGCCGATGTGGTGGATGCGGACGAGGTTGGTCTTGCCGGTGACGCCGGGGGGTGAGCCGGCGGTGATGACGACGACGTCGCCGGGGACGCAGCGTCCGATGCGCAGGAGCTCCTCTTCGACCTGGGCGACCATGGCATCGGTGGAGTCGACGTGGGGGCCGAGGAAGGTTTCGACGCCCCAGGTGAGGTTGAGCTGGGAGCGGGTGGCGGGGTCGGGGGTGAAGGCGAGGAGCGGGATGGGGCTGCGGTAGCGGGAGAGGCGGCGGACGGTGTCGCCGCTCTGGGTGAAGGCGACGAGGAACTTCGCGCCGAGGAAGTCGCCCATTTCGGCGGCCGCGCGGGCTACGGCTCCGCCCTGGGTGCGGGGCTTGTTGCGGTCGGTGAGGGGCGGGAGTCCCTTGGCGAGGATGTCCTCTTCGGCGGCTTCGACGATGCGGGACATGGTGCGGACGGTGTCGATGGGGTGTTTGCCGACGCTGGTCTCGCCGGAGAGCATGACGGCGTCGGTGCCGTCGATGACGGCGTTGGCGACGTCGGAGGCCTCTGCGCGGGTGGGGCGGCTGTTGTCGATCATCGAGTCGAGCATCTGGGTGGCGACGATGACGGGTTTGGCGTTGCGCTTGGCGAGTTTGATGGCGCGCTTCTGGACGATGGGGACTTGTTCCAGGGGCATTTCGACGCCGAGGTCGCCGCGGGCGACCATGATGCCGTCGAAGGCGGCGACGATGTCGTCGATGCTTTCGACGGCCTGGGGCTTCTCGATCTTCGCGATGACGGGGAGGCGGCGGCCTTCCTCGTCCATGATGCGGTGGACGTCTTCGATGTCGCGGCCGGTGCGGACGAAGGAGAGGGCGATGACGTCGGCGCCGGTGCGCAGGGCCCAGCGGAGGTCTTCGATGTCCTTGTCGGAGAGGGCGGGGACGGAGACGGCGACTCCGGGGAGGTTGAGGCCCTTGTGGTCGGAGACCATGCCGCCTTCGATGACGCGGGTGTGGACGCGGGGGCCGTCGACGGAGGTGACTTCGAGGGTGACGCGGCCGTCGTCGACGAGGATGCGTTCGCCGGGGGTGACGTCGTCGGCGAGGCCCTTGTAGGTGGTGCCGCAGGTGTGGCGGTCGCCCTGGTGGTCTTCGACGGTGATGGTGAACTCGTCGCCGCGTTCAAGGAGTACGGGGCCTTCGTGGAAGCGGCCGAGGCGGATCTTCGGGCCTTGAAGGTCGGCGAGGACGCCGACGCTGCGGCCGGTCTCGTCGGAGGCCTTTCGTACGCGTTGGTAGCGCTCCTCGTGTTCGGCGTAGGTGCCGTGGCTGAGGTTGAGGCGGGCGATGTCCATGCCGGCTTCGACCAGGGCTTTGATCTGGTCGTATGAGTCGGTGGCGGGGCCCAGGGTACATACGATTTTCGCTCGGCGCATGGGGCGAGCGTATGCCCTACCGGGGGGTAGGAAATGTGGTCCGGGCGTCTCCTCAACCACCTTTGGGCGAAAGCTTGTTGACATCTTTTGAATGTGCGTGGGGGTGCTCTGATGAGCACCCCCACGGGGGCTGTTCAGAGCTGCGGCGGGGTCATGGTGAAGCGGGCGTTGACCTGGGCGAAGACGGTCTGGCGCTGGGGTTCGAGGTCGAGGGGCGGGGCGCCGGCGTCTTCGGCGGATGCGGCGAAGGCCATGGTGCGCAGGGCGCCGCCGGGCTGGGGGTAGGGGGTGGCGTCCTCGGCTCCGAGGTCGGCGAGTTCGACGAGGGCGGCGAGGTCGGCGCCGAGGGCGTGGGCGTATTCGCGGGCGCGCTGGACGGCTTCGAGTACGGCTTGGCGGCGGGCTTCGCCGTGGGCGGGAGAGGTGGGGCGCAGGGCCCACCAGGGGCCGTCGACCTGGGTGAGTTCGAGGTCGGCGAGGCGGGTGGTGACTTCGCCGAGGGTGGTGAAGTCGTTGAGTTCGGCGGTGATGTGGACGCGGCCGTGGTAGGCGCGGACGCGTTCGCCGCGGCCGTGGCGGGTGGGTTCGGGGGTGATGGAGAAGGAGCCGGTTTCGATCTTCTCGACGGGTTCGCCGTAGCTCTTGAGGAGTTCGAGGACGGTGGTGTTGCGGCGGGTGAGGTCGTCGAGGGCGGTGCGGCGGTCGGTGCCCCGGGCGCTGACGGTGATGCCGATGCGGGCGATTTCGGGGTCGACTTCGAGGCGGGCTTCTCCGCGGACGGCGACGCGGGGGACCTCGGGGGTTCCGTAGGGCTGGTGGGCGGCGTTCGAGGCGTCCTGGGTCATGGTTTCACTCTCGCACCGGTGCCCGTTCTGGTGTGGTCATCGGATCGAAACCTGCGGGGGGTGTTGCGGTTTGTTACCGGTGGGTCAGAATCTACGCGCGTCGTTCACGCTTCGTAACACGCCTCACAAGGGGAGATGGCAATGGCGTTTGACCGTAGGACTTTCATGGGGGCTTCGGCCGCCACGGGTGCCGCCGTGGCGGTGGCGGGGGCCACGAGCTCGCCGGCGGCCGCCGCGACCGCGCCCGCGGAAGGGTCGCGGGGGTCCAGGACCTACGCGTTCACCGTGATGGGCACGACCGACCTGCACGGGAACGTCTTCAACTGGGACTACTTCACGGACAAGGAGTTCGACGACAAGGCGCACAACGACGTCGGCCTGGCGAAGATCTCGACGCTGGTGGAGCAGGTCCGCGCGGAGAAGGGGCGGTGCAACACGCTGCTGATCGACGCGGGTGACACGATCCAGGGGACGCAGCTCTCCTACTACTACGCGAAGGTGGACCCGATCACCGCGCGGCGCGGTCCGGTGCACCCGATGGCGCAGGCGATGAACGCGATCGGCTACGACGCGGCGGCGCTGGGGAACCACGAGTTCAACTACGGCATCCCGGTGCTGCGGAAGTTCGAGGAGCAGTGCCACTTCCCGCTGCTGGGGGCGAACGCGCTGGACGCGAAGACCCTGCGGCCGGCGTTCGCGCCGTACAGCATGCACCGGCTGCGGACCCCGCACGGGCGTGACGTGAAGGTGGCGGTGCTGGGTCTGACGAACCCGGGCATCGCGATCTGGGACAAGGCGAACGTCCAGGGGCGGATGACGTTCCCGGGGCTGGAGGAGCAGGCGGCGAAGTACGTGCCGAGGCTGCGGTCCATGGGCGCGGACGTGGTGATCGTGTCGGCGCACTCGGGGTCGAGCGGTACGTCCTCGTACGGCGACCAGCTGCCGTACGTGGAGAACGCGGCGGGCCTGGTGGCCGAGCAGGTGCCGGGGATCGACGCGATCCTGGTGGGCCACGCGCACACGGAGATCCCGGAGTACCGGGTGAAGAACAAGGCGACCGGCAAGGACGTGGTGCTGTCGGAGCCGCTGAAGTGGGGGCAGCGGCTGACGCTGTTCGACTTCGAGCTGTCGTGGGAGCGGGGCCGCTGGTCGGTGGCGAAGGTCTCGGCGAAGGTGCTGAACTCGAACACGGCGGCCGAGGACCCGAAGATCACGGGGCTGCTGTCGGACGAGCACCGCAAGGTCGTCGCGTACGTCAACCAGGTGATCGGGACGTCGACGCAGGCGATGTCGTCGGCCGAGGGGCCGGTGAAGGACGTGCCGATCATCGACCTGATCAACCACGTGCAGGCGGAGACGGTGAAGGCGGCGCTGGCCGGTTCCGAGTGGGGGAAGCTGCCGGTGCTGTCGCAGGCGTCCTGCTTCTCGCGGACCGCGGCGATCCCGGCCGGCCAGGTGACGATCAAGGACGCGGCGGGGCTGTACCCGTTCGAGAACACCCTGGAGGCGCGCCTGCTGACGGGCGCGCAGCTGAAGGACTACCTGGAGTACTCGGCGCGGTACTACGTGCGGACGGCTCCGGACGGGGCGGTGGACCCGGCGAAGCTGACGAACGCGGAGAACATCCCGGACTACAACTACGACGTGGTGTACGGGCTGACGTACGACATCGACATCGCGCAGCCGGTGGGTTCGCGGATCACGGGGCTGTCGTTCGCGGGGAAGCCGGTGGATCCGGCGGCGCAGTTCGTGTTCGCGGTGAACAACTACCGGGCTTCGGGCGGCGGGGCGTTCCCGCACGTGCCGAAGGCGAAGCAGCTGTGGGCCAACTCCGACGAGATCCGTAACACGATCATCCAGTGGGTGAAGGCGAAGGGCACCGTGGACCCGGCGGCGTTCGCCTCGGTGGACTGGCGTCTGACGCGGGCGGGCGTGCCCGTGTTCTAGGCCCTCTTCGTGGTGCGTGCGGCCGGGTCCTGCTGTGGCGGGTCCCGGCCGTGTGCGTTTCAGGGGTGGTCGACGAGGGGCCGGAGGTTGACGGCGCGGCGGGGGCGGGCGGGGTCGCGCTGTTCGAGGCCGAAGGTGGTGAAGGCGGTGCGGTGGGGCTGGGGGTAGGGCTCCTTGCCGGTGAGGGTGTTGAGGATGGCGGCGCTGCGCCAGGCGGCGAGACCGAGGTCGGGGGTGCCGACGCCGTGGGTGTGGCGTTCGCCGTTCTGGACGAAGACGGTGCCGCTGACGGAGGGGTCGAGGACCATGCGGTAGCGGTCGTCGATGCGGGGGCGGCCGGAGGAGTCCTTGCGCATGTACGGGTCGAGGCCGGCGAACAGGCTGGTGAGGGGGCGTTCCCGGTAGCCGGTGGCGAGGACGACGGCATCGGTGGTGAGGCGGGAGCGGGTGCCCTGCTGGTCGTGTTCGAGGTGGAGTTCGACCTTGGTGGTGGCGACGCGGCCGGCGGTGCGGACGGTGACCCCGGGGGTGAGGACGGTGTCGGGCCAGCCGCCGTGGAGGGTGCGGCGGTAGAGCTCTTCGTGGATGGCGGCGATGGTGGCGGTGTCGATGCCCTTGTGGAGCTGCCACTGGGCGGGGACGAGCCGGTCGCGGACGGGTTCGGGGAGGTCGTGGAAGTAGCGGGTGTAGTCGGGGGTGAAGTGTTCCAGGCCGAGCTTGGAGTACTCCATGGGGGCGAAGGAGGGGGTGCGGGCGAGCCAGGTGAGGCGTTCGCGGCCGGCGGGGCGGTTGCGGAGCAGGTCGAGGAAGACCTCGGCGCCCGACTGGCCGGAGCCGATGACGGTGACGTGCTCGGCGCCGAGGATGCGGGCGCGGTTGTCGAGGTAGTCGGCCGAGTGGATGACGGGGACGGTGGGGGCGTCGGCGAGGGGGCGCAGGGGTTCGGGGACGAACGGGGCCGTGCCGATGCCGAGGACGAGGTTGCGGGTGTAGGTGCGGCCGAGGGCTTCGGCTTCCCCGTCGGTGTCGAGCTGGGTGTAGTCGACTTCGAACAGGTCGCGTTCGGGGTTCCAGCGGACGGCGTCGACCTGGTGGCCGAAGTGGAGGCCGGGGAGGCGTCCGGCGACCCACCGGCAGTAGGCGTCGTATTCGGCGCGCTGGATGTGGAACTGCTCGGCGAAGTAGAAGGGGTAGAGCCGTTCCTTGTGCTTGAGGTAGCTGAGGAAGGTCCAGGGGCTGGCGGGGTCGGCGAGGGTGACGAGGTCGGCGAGGAAGGGCACTTGGAGGGTGGCGCCGTCGAGGAGGAGGCCGGGGTGCCAGCGGAAGTCGCGGCGCTGGTCGTAGAAGACGGCGGCGAGGGGGTCGGCGCCCTGTTGGGGGAGGCCGTGGGCGAGGGCCGCCAGGGAGAGGTTGAAGGGGCCGATGCCGATTCCGACGAGGTCGTGGGGTGCATCGTGCTGGGCGGTCATCGGTGGCTTCTGCCTTCCAGGAGGGCGACGAGGGTGTCCAGGTCCCGCGCGGTGGTGTGGGGGTTGAGCAGGGTCGCCTTGAGCCAGAGCCGGCCGTCGGCGGTGGCGCGCCCGAGGACGGCGGTGCCGTCGTGGAGGAGGGTGCGGCGCAGGGCGGCGAGGCGGTCGTCGTCGGTGGGGGTGGGCCGGAAGAGGACCGTGCTGATGGTGGGGTGCGCGTGGAGTTCGAAGCCGGGGTGTGCGTCGAGGATTTCGGCGAGCCTGTGGGCTGCGGCGCAGGTGTGGTCGATGAGCCGGGCGAGGCCGTCGCGGCCGAGTGAGCGGAGGGTGGCGGCGATCTTGAAGGCGTCGGGGCGGCGGGTGGTGCGCAGGGAGCGGCCGAGGAGGTCGGGCAGGCCGGCTTCGGTGTCGTCGGCGGCGTTGAGGTAGTCGGCCTGGTGGGCGAGGGGTGCCAGCAGGGTGGTGTCGGGGACGGCGAGGAGGCCGGCGGCGACGGGTTGCCAGCCGAGTTTGTGCAGGTCGAGGGTGATGGACCGGGCGCGGTGGAGGCCGCCCAGCTTGCCTCGGTGGCGGGGGCTGAAGGCGAGGGCCCCGCCGTAGGCGGCGTCCACGTGGAGTTCGGCCCCGTGGCGTTCGCAGACGTCGGCGAGGGCGTCGAGGGGGTCGATGAGGCCCGCGTCGGTGGTGCCGGCGGTGGCGGTGACGAGGGCGGGGCCGGGGGTGCCGGCGAGGGCCGCGTCGAGGGTGGCGGGGTCGAGGGTGCCGGCGGGGGTGGGGAGGGCGGTGGCCGGGGGCAGCCCGAGGAGCCAGGCGGCGCGGGGCACCGAGTGGTGGGCGTTCGCGCCGTGCAGGACCGTGAGGCGGGGGCCGTGGCGTTCGCGGGCCAGGAGGAGGGCCAGCTGGTTGGCTTCGGTGCCGCCGGTGGTGAGGAGGGCGTCGGCGCGGGGGGTGTCGTAGAACTCGGCGGCGAGGGCGCGGGTGAGGAGGGCCTCGATGGCGGAGGCGGCGGGCGCCTGGTCCCAGGAGTCGAGGGAGGGGTTGAGGGCGCTGACGGCGAGGTCGGCGGCGGCCGCGACCGCGAGCGGGGGGCAGTGCAGGTGGGCCGCGCAGAGGGGGTCAGCGGGGTCGGCGGCGCCGGCCGCGAGGGTGTGGACGAGGGTGGCGAGGGCTTCGTGGTCGCCGGTGCCGTGGGTGGGGAGTACGTCGCCCAGTGCGGCCCGGACGCGGGCCGTGACGGGGGCGGGGCCGCCGGCGGGGAGGGGACCCTTGCGCTCCGCGGCGCCGGTGTGGAGGGCGGTGAGGACCGTGTCGAGGAGGGGGCGGAGCGATTCTGCCGCGTGGGGGCCGCCGGCCAGCGGGGGCGCGGCGGCGGGCCCTGGCTCGGTCATCGGTCCTCCTGCTGTCACCGGGGTGGGCGGGACACCCGGCCGGTACAACGATCAGACCCGAATGGGGTAACCGGTGGAGGAGGATGAATTGCCCGGCCCTCGAACGCACCGGCCCTCGAACGCCGGCGGGGCCGGCTTCGGCCGGCCGGGGGCTGGAGGGCGCCGGCCCGGTTCGGACATGGGTGAGCGCCGCAGTTGCCAGGTCAGTACCAACTGCGGCGCTCGGTATGGGAGGGGCTGGGGTCAGCCTGCGAGGAGGGTGAGGGTGTCGATCACGCGGTTCGAGAAGCCCCACTCGTTGTCGTACCAGGCGACGACCTTGATGTGGCGGCCCTCGACGCGGGTGAGCTCGGAGTCGAAGATCGACGAGGCGGGGTTGCCCGTGATGTCGGAGGAGACCAGCGGGTCCTCCGAGTACTCCAGCACGCCGGCCAGCGGGCCCGCTGCGGCGGTGCGGTAGGCCTCCAGGACCTGCTCGCGGGTCACGTCGCGGGCGACGGTGGTGTTGAGCTCGACGATGGATCCGACCGGGACCGGTACGCGGATCGAGTCGCCGGAGAGCTTGCCGTCGAGCTGCGGCAGGACCAGGCCGATGGCCTTGGCGGCGCCCGTCGAGGTCGGGACGATGTTGACGCCGGCGGCGCGGGCGCGGCGCGGGTCGCGGTGCGGGCCGTCCTGGAGGTTCTGCTCCTGGGTGTAGGCGTGCACCGTGGTCATGAAGCCGTGCTCGATGCCGGCGAGTTCGTCCAGGACGGCGGCCAGCGGCGCGAGGGCGTTGGTCGTGCAGGAGGCGTTCGAGACGACCGTGTGCAGTTCCGCGTCGTAGGCGTCGGTGTTGACGCCGTAGGCGAGGGTGACGTCGGCGCCGTCGGAGGGCGCGCTGACGAGGACCTTGCGGGCGCCGGCCTTGATGTGGGCGCGGGCGGCCTCGGCGGAGGTGAAGCGGCCGGTGGCCTCCAGGACGAGGTCGACCTCGAGGTCGGCCCACGGCAGCTGGGCCGGCTCGCGTTCGGCGAGGACCTTGATGCGACGGCCGTCGACGACCAGGACGTCGCCCTCGACGGTGACCGGGCGGCCGAGGCGGCCGGAGGTGGTGTCGAAGGCGAGCAGCCGGGCGAGGGCGGTGGGCTCGGTGAGGTCGTTGATGGCGACGACCTCGAGGTTCGTGTCGCGTTCGAGGAGCGCGCGCAGCACGTTGCGTCCGATGCGGCCGAATCCGTTGATGGCGATGCGAGTCATGTGTGCGTGTCCCTTCAGTTCGCGCCCTCAGGTTCGCGCGTGGCGGGCGGGCCTGACAGGGGCGAGATCGCCACGGTTCGAAAGGATCCCGCCACAGGCCGCCGGGGAGGGGCGGGCGGGGGTCAGCCGCCCTGGGTGAAGGTGCGGCGGTATTCGGTGGGGGTGGTGTCGAGGATGCGCTGGAAGTGGAGGCGCAGGTTGGCGCCGGTGCCGAGGCCGACGTCGGCGGCGATCTGCTCGACCCCGCGTTCGGAGCGTTCGAGGAGTTCGCGGGCGAGGTCGATGCGGGCGCGCATGACCCACTGCATGGGGGTGTAGCCGGTGTCCTCGACGAAGCGGCGCGAGAAGGTGCGGGGGGAGACGGCGGCGTGCTGGGCGAGGGTTTCGAGGGTGAGGGGTTCGGCGAGGCGGTGCAGGGCCCATTCGCGGGTGGCGGCGAAGCGTTCGCCGAGGGGTTCGGGGACGCTGCGCGGGACGTACTGGGCCTGGCCGCCGCTGCGGTAGGGGGCGGCGACGAGGCGGCGGGCGGCGTGGTTGGAGGCGGCGACGCCGAGGTCGCGGCGCAGGATGTGCAGGCACAGGTCGATGCCGGAAGCGGCGCCGGCGGAGGTGAGGACGCTGCCCTCGTCGACGAAGAGGACGTTCTCGTCGACCTGGACGTGGGGGTGTCTGGCGGCGAGGGCGCGTGCGTAGTGCCAGTGGGTGGTGGCGCGTTTGCCGTCGAGGAGGCCGGTGGCGGCGAGGGCGAAGGCGCCGGTGGAGATCGCGGCGAGGCGTGCGCCGCGCCGGTGGGCGGCGGTGAGGGCGTCGAGGACGGGCCGGGGCGGGTCTTCGCGGTCGGGGAAGCGGTAGCCGGGGACGAAGACGATGTCGGCCCAGGCGAGGGCGTCGAGTCCGTGGGTGACGTAGTAGGAGAGTCCGTCGCCGCCGGTGACGAGGCCGGGTGCGGCGCCGCAGACGCGGACCTCGTACGGCATGCTCGCGCGGGTCGTGAAGACCTGTGCGGGGATGCCGACGTCGAGCGGTTTGGCCCCCTCGAGGACGAGAACGGCGACGCGATGCAGGTGGGAGGGCGGCACGGGACAAAGGGTACGCGGGTGGGCGGGGCCGTCGGGCGGCCTCCGCGGTGGCGGGGCCGCCCGGCGGGCGGGGGCGCGTACGGGGTCAGGCGCCGCGTACGCGCAGGGCGCGGGCGAGGTCGTCGAGCTGGTCGACCAGGACGCGGCGCAGCATCGGGATGATGCCGGGGTCTTCGAGGCAGGCGTGGCCGGCCTGGAGGTGGGCGGGGTCGATGGCGTGGGCGGGGAAGGCCCAGCGGCCGGCGGCTTCGCCGATGGCGGGGCCGCGGCGGCCGGCGAGGGCGACGGCTTCGGGGTAGTAGCGGGGGACGTAGTCGCGTACGAGGTCGGCCTGTTCGGGCTGCCAGAAGCCCTGGGCGGTGGCGGTGAAGAGGTAGTTGGAGAGGGTGTCGTCGTGGAAGAGGCGCTGCCAGGCGGCGGCCTTGGCCTCGGGGGTGGGCAGGGCGGCGTGGCAGCGGGCGGCGCCCTGCTGTCCGGTGGCGCTGGGGTCCTCGGCGAGGGCGGCGTCGATGGTGTCCGCGTCGACGGCGCCGAGGACGCAGAGGCGGGCGAGGATGCGCCAGCGCAGTTCGGGGTCGAGTTCGGGTCCGCCGGTGACGGTGTCGGCGGCGAGCCAGGCGGCGATGGTGTCGGGCTGGGTGGCGCTGTCGATGAAGGTGCGCACGGCGGCCAGGCGCAGGCCCGGGTCGGAGCCGTCCTCGGTGCGGCGCAGCAGGTCGCGGGTGGCGCTGGTGATGAGGCCGAGGGCGGTGTCGCGGTCGGCGGGGGCGGTGTAGCGGTCGGCGATCTGGGTGCGGGCGAAGCCGAGGACGCCCTGGACGACGGCGAGGTCGGATTCCTCGGGGATGTGGGCGTCGAGGGTGTGGAGGTAGTCGAAGGGGTCGAGTTCGCCGTCGCGGACCATGTCGCGCAGGGAGCCCCAGACGACGGCCCGGGTGAGGGGGTCGGGGATGCGGGAGAGGTCGCGCAGGGCGGTTTCGAGGGAGGTCTCGTCCAGGCGGATCTTGGCGTAGGTGAGGTCGCCGTCGTTGAGGACGAGGAGGTCGGGGCGGGGGCCGGAGGCGGAGAGGACCTCGTCGGTGGGGACGTCGAGGTCGAGGAGTGCGGTGCGTTCGAGTACGCCGTCGGCGGCGCGGGTGTAGGTGCCGGCCTGGATGCGGTGGGGGCGGCTGCCGTGGCGGTCGACGGTGAGGGTCCAGCCGCCGTGGCTGTCCTCGACGCGGGGGGTGAGGGTGTCGGGGCCGGTGGTGCGCAGCCAGGTCTCGGCCCAGGTGTGGACGTCGCGGTCGGTGTTGGCGGCGAGGGAGTCCACGAAGTCGGCGAGGGAGGCGTTGGCGAACTTGTGGCGTGCGAAGTGGGTGTTGATGCCGGCGAGGAAGTCCTTCTCGCCGAGCCAGGCGACGAGCTGGCGCAGGGCGGAGGCGCCCTTGGCGTAGGAGATGCCGTCGAAGTTGAGGAGGGCGGAGGCGGTGTCGGGGACGTCGTCGGGGCCGGGGGCGACGGGGTGGGTGGAGGGGCGCTGGTCGGCGGCGTAGCCCCAGGGCTTGCGTTCCATGCCGAATTCGGTCCAGGTGCCGGTGAAGCGGGTGGCTTCGGTGAGGGTCTGGTAGCCCATGTACTCGGCGAAGGACTCGTTGAGCCAGATGTCGTCGAACCAGGCGAGGGTGACGAGGTCGCCGAACCACATGTGGGCCATCTCGTGGGCGATGACCATGGCGCGGCGCTGGCGTTCGGTGTCGGTGACGGCGGAGCGGAAGACGAATTCGTCGCGGAAGGTGACGAGTCCGGGGTTCTCCATGGCGCCGGCGTTGAACTCGGGGACGAAGGCCTGGTCGTAGGAGTCGAAGGGGTAGGGCTCGGTGAACTTCTCGTGGTAGCGGTCGAAGCAGGCGGTGGTGACGGAGAGGATCTCGTCGGCGTCGGCGTCGAGGTGGGGGGCGAGGGACTTGCGGCAGTGGATGCCGAAGGGGAGTCCGGCGTGGGTGGTGGTGACGCTGTGCCAGGGGCCGGCGGCGACGGCGGCGAGGTAGGTGGAGATGGCGGGGGTGGGGTCTGACATCCAGACGGCCGCTCCGTCTTCCTTGCGGTTGCCGAAGGGGCGGGCGACGCCGTTGGTGAGGACGGTCCAGTGTGCGGGGGCGGCGACGCTGAAGACGAAGGCGGCCTTCAGGTCGGGCTGGTCGAAGGCGGGGAAGACGCGCTGGACGTCGTCCATGAACATCTGGGAGTAGACGTACGTCTCGCCGTCCGCGGGGTCGGTGAAGCGGTGCAGTCCCTCGCCGGTGCGGGAGTAGCGCATGCGGGCGCCGATGCTCAGCTCGTGGGGGCCGGGGGTGAGGCCGGTGAGCGGGAGGCGGTTGCCGTCGAGGGTGGCCGGGTCGAGGGGGTTGCCGTCGAGGGTGGCGGTGAGCAGCTCGTCCGGCTTGAGTTCGACGAAGGTGTCTCCGGCGGCGCGGGCGGTGAACCTGATGACGGTGTCGGACTGGAAGGTCTCGTCTCCGGTGGTGAGGTCGAGGCCGACGGCGTAGTCGTGGACGTCGAGGAGCTGGGCTCGGAGCTGCGCTTCGGTGCGCGTCAGTGCGGACATGCGGCCCATGCTGCCGGATGGGCGGGTCCGCTCCCAGGGTTTCGGGGGGCGGGGCCGGGCGCGGGCCCGGCCCCGGGGCCGTCACTCCTCGCCGGCGGCGATGGTCTCGTGGTGGCGGATGACTTCGGCGATGATGAAGTTGAGGAGCTTCTCGGCGAAGGCCGGGTCGAGTTTGGCGTTTTCGGCGAGCTGGCGGAGGCGGGCGATCTGGCTGGCCTCGCGGCCCGGGTCGGCCGGGGGCAGCTGGTGCTTGGCCTTGAGGTGGCCGACCTGCTGGGTGCACTTGAAGCGCTCGGCGAGCATGTGGACCACGGCCGCGTCGATGTTGTCGATGCTGTCGCGCAGGCGGGACAGTTCGGCGGTGACGTTCTCGTCGATCTCGTCGATGTCGCTGTTGTTCATGGTTCCCGAGCTTACGTGGCGGGCGTCGTCGGCACCTCTGTCAGTCGGTCCGTGAGACGGGGGGGGCGGGGCGCGGGGTCACAGGGGCGGGTGGGCGGTGACGAGCCGGCCGCCTTCGGGGGCGGGTCCGGCGGTGAGGGAGCCGCCGGGGGCTTCGGCGCGTTCGGCCGTTCCGGCGAGCCGGTAGCCGCCGCCGCGGGCGTTCTCGGAGAGTCCGGGCGCCTCGTCCTTCCGGCCGGTTCGGGTCCGGCCGGAAGGACGAGTGCGCGGGTCGGGGGCTGCCGGGGGTTACAGGGTGGCGGCCGCGGACTTGATGGCGGCGGCGAAGGTGGAGACCTCGGTGTAGACGCCGGGGTAGTTGGGGCGGGCGCAGCCCTGGCCCCAGCTGACGATGCCGACCTGGATCCAGGCGTTGTTGTTGTCGCGGCGGAACATGGGGCCGCCGGAGTCGCCCTGACAGGTGTCCGTGCCGCCCTGGGCGTAGCCGGCGCAGATCTCCTCGGCGGGGACGAGTTCGCTGCCGTAGGAGCTCTGGCAGGAGGCGTCGGAGACGAAGGGGACCTGGGCCTTGAGGAGGTAGCGCTGCTGGCTGCCGCCTTCGCGGGCGGCGCCCCAGCCGGCGACGGTGAAGGTGCCGTTGTCGTAGGCCTTGGTCTCGGCGATCTTGAGGGTGGGCAGGTTGATGGGCTGGGCGAGCTTGATCAGGGCCCAGTCCTTGCCCTGGCCGTTGTAGCCGGGGGCCTGGAGCACCTTGGTGGACTTGACCTTGATGGCGCTGCTGCTCTGGAGGTCGACGACGCCGGCGGTGGCGGTGATGGAGGTGTTGTTGCCGGAGCCGCTGACGCAGTGGGCGGCGGTGAGGACGATCTGCTGGGTGTAGAGGGCTCCGCCGCAGCCCATGGAGAGGCGGACCATGAAGGGGAACTCGCCCTGCGCGGCGCGGGTGCCGCCGACGACGGGGGCGGGTGAGGCGCTGGCTCCGGCGGGCTGGAGGCTGACGGCGGCGAGGGCGACGGCGCCGACGGCGAGGGAGCGCTTGACGATTCTGCCGAGGGTGGTCACGGTCAACACACTGCCTTTCGTGGGGGGTTGGGCCGTGCGTGTCATCGGGTGAATGACGCGTCCATGACACATCCATCGCCGCACCGCCAACAAGAACGCCTTTTCGGCCACGTTCGGCCCGCCCCGGGAAGAACGAAGATCATTCACCGATCGGCCACGAAAAGTTCCCTACCGGCCAGTAGACACGGGTGGGGTTCTGGCCAACTCTGGTCACGTACATGCCAACCCGTGACCGAGGAGCGCCCCCCATGCGCAGCACCCGCCGCACCCGCACGTCCCGCACCGCCGCAGCCACCGTCGCCGTCGCCGCCGCCGTGCTGGCCCTGCTCCCGGCCACCGCCGCCGAGGCGGCCCCCGCCGCCGCACCCGCGCCGGCCCCGGCCCCGGTCACCGCCGCCGCCCTCACCTCCGCGCCGGGCGGCAACGCCGCGATCCTCGGCATCGACTACGCCACCTGGCAGCGCGACGTGGCCGCCGTCATCGACGCCGCGCGCCCCGCCATCGAGCGGCGCATCGCCGCCTCCCCGGCCGGCGAGAAGCCCGCGATCGTCCTCGACATCGACAACTCCTCGCTGGAGACGGACTTCCACTGGTTCTGGACGTTCCCGACGCCCGCGATCGAGAAGGTCCGCGCGCTGACCCAGTACGCCGCCGAGCGCGGCGTGGCGATCTTCTTCGTCACCGCCCGCCCCGGGATCGTGTTCTCGCTGACCGAGCGGAACCTGAAGTCGGTCGGCTACCCGGTCAGCGGGCTGTACGTACGGGACCTGCCCGCCCTGTTCGAGCAGGTCAGCGCGTACAAGACGGCCAAGCGGGCCGAGATCGAGGCGCGCGGCCACACGATCATCGCCAACATCGGGAACAACGAGAGCGACCTGGTCGGCGGGCACGCCGAGCGCACCGTCAAGCTCCCCGACTACGGCGGCAAGCTGTCCTGACCCCGCGCGCCCGGACGGCCGCCCACCCGGCGGCCGCTCCGCTCCGGCGCCCGCTCCGCTCCGGTGCCCCCGTCCTCAGCCTCCGCAGCCGTAGAGCCGGCTTCCGCAGCTCTCCTCGTGCGTGTGGTCGGCCTCGCCGGAGGCGGGGCCGTCACCGGGTGCGGCGGGCCCGTCGTGGAGGATCGCGAGCGGGATGCCGATCAGCATGGGGAAGCCGAGGAAAATGGCGAGCATCCACCAGCCGATCGCGTCCTGGACGCCCTGGAGGCCGGGATCCCACAGGATCCAGAACTCCGCCGCCCACGCGGCGGCGTTCAGCCCCAGGAAGAGCGTCAACCAGCGTTCGTCCTTCATGCCCAACCCCTGCCGCCGCCGTATCGGGCATGTGTTCCCGTGACGCGGCGGCGGAACACCTACCTCCGTCAGAACATGATGGGCGGCGGCGGTTCAGCGGGCGGACGGAGCGGGTAGTCATATGGCAGAGCACGAGAAGGGCTCCGGCCCCGACCCCTCGCCAGGGGGCCGGGCCCGGAGCCCTTTCGCCGTCCGCGCCGAGGCGCGGACGGCGGCGTGGCCGCCGGCGGGGGCTAGCCCTTCTTCGGGCCGGCCGGGCAGACCTGCCAGGCGAGGTGGTAGAGGGTGCTGACGCTGGCGTCGGTGGAGTCCATGGCCATGAAGCTCGTGCTCTGGGGGCTGGAGCTGCCGGCGTTCACGCGCAGTTCGGTGTTGATGTTGAAGTTGCGCTTCTCGCCGCACGGGGCCCAGACGAGGTCGGCGTACTCCGTCTTGTCGCTCGTCTGCCAGTTGTCGTTGAGGGGACCGGTGAACTGGTGGGTCCGCTGGGACGTCTGGGGCATTCCCTGGAAGTAGTAGTTCGCCCGTTCCTGGCCGGAGGCGCCGGGCTGGAGGAAGGCGAATCCGCGGTAGTCGGCCTGCACGATGGCGTAGGTGAAGCCGGAGGGCACGTGGACGCGGAGGTTGAGCTGGCAGTTCTTGCGGAAGGCGGTCGGCGGGGCGCCCGGGCCGACCTGGGCCATGTAGTCGCTGTAGGTGACGGTGAAGGCGGTGTTGTCCGGGGCTACGGCGACCTGGGCGGTGCCTTCGCGGCAGCCCGAGCCGTTGACGGTGGCGAGTTCGATCACGATCTTGTCGGGCGGGACGGTGATCGGGCCGCCGGCGACGGCGGGGGTGGAGGCGGTGACCAGCGCGGCGGCCGCGGCGCCGATGAGCAGGGGGGTCCTGAGGCGAGACATCGTTGTCACTCCTGACCTTCGTTGGCTTCAGGCGCTGCTGTCAGCGGGCGGGACATTCCTTCCACTCGAAGTGGTAGACGGTGCTGACGCTGCCGTCGGTGGAGTCCATGCTCATGAAGCTCAGCGCCTGCGGGCTGGAGGTGCCGCCGTAGACCCGCAGTTCGGTGTTGACGTTGAGGTTGCGCTCCTCGCCGCAGGGGGCCCAGACGAGGTCGGCGTACTCGGTCTGGTCGCTCGCCTGCCAGTTGTCGGTGAAGGGGCCGTTGAACTGGTGGGTGGTGCGGGCGGTCTGGGCGTTGCCCTGGAAGTAGTAGTTCGCGCGCTCCTGGCCGTAGGCGCCGCGCTGGAGGTGGGCGAAGCCGCGGTAGTCGGCGCGGGCGATGGCGTACGTGAAGCCCTGGGGGACGTGGATCCGCAGGGCCAGCTGGCAGTTCTTGCGGAAGTCGGTGCCGCCGGAGCCGGCGCCGGTCTGGGCGAGGTAGTTGCTGTAGGTGACGGTGAAGGCCGTGTTGTCGGAAGCGGCGGCGACGGTGGCGGTGCCCTGGGGGCAGCCGGAGCCGTTGACTCCGACGACGTCGACCGTGATCCGGCCGGGCGGCGGGACGTACGGGGGGTCCGCCGGGGCGTGCGCCTGGGCGGGTGCGGCGGCCACGGCGGACAGCACCGTGACGGCGGCACCGACGGCGATTCTGCGGAACGGCATGTCGGGGTTCCCCAATCGTCGGGAATTCGGCGTGCACATGCCATCACGCGGCCGCTGGGGCGGGGAGGGTGGGATCGGGCCAACGCCGTGCCGGGTTGCCCCGGGGCCGGCTTCCTGGCCGGAACCGGCGGAGCCGGCGCCTCCGCCACCCCGCCCATCAGCCCGGCCCCGCCGCCCCTGATCCACCCCACCCCCCACGATGGCCGGTTCCCCCGGGAACGCACCGCGCCCGCATCCGCCCGGGCCTAGCGGGCTCCGTACACCGGCTGTGCCGGCTCCGCGTCGGCGAGGAGCTTCGTGACGGCGGCCCCCGCCCCCGACGGGGTCCAGCGGGCGCCGCGGTCCGCCGTGGGGCCCGGCCGCCAGCCCTCCATCACCGTGATGCGGCCGCCCTCGACCTCGAAGACCCGCCCCGTGACCCCCGCCGACTCCTCCGAGCCGAGCCACACCACCAGCGGGGACACGTTCTCCGGCGCCATCGCGTCGAAGCCCCCTTCCCGCGGCGCGGCCATCGACTCGGCGAAGGTCCGTTCCGTCATCCGGGTCCGCGCCGCCGGGGCGATCGCGTTGACCTGGACGCCGTAGCGGTCCATCTCGGCCGCCGCCACCAGCGTCAGGCCGAGGATCCCCGCCTTGGCCGCGCTGTAGTTGCCTTGGCCGACGGAGCCCAGCAGTCCCGCCCCCGAGGAGGTGTTGACCACCCGGGCGGCCCGCGGCCGCCCGGCCTTCGCCTCGGCCCGCCACCACGCGGCCGCCGCCCGCAGCGGCAGGAAGTGCCCCTTGAGGTGCACCCGCATCACCGCGTCCCAGTCGGCCTCCCCGAGGTTGACCAGCATCCGGTCCCGCAGGAACCCGGCGTTGTTGACCAGGGTGTCCAGGCCGCCGAACGCGGAGACCGCGCAGTCCACCAGCGAGGCCGCGCCCTCCTGCGAGGCGATGTCCCCGCCGTGCGCCACCGCCTCGCCGCCCCGTGCCCGGATCTCCTCGGCGACCAGCGACGCCGGGCTGTCCGGTCCGGGATGGCCGTCCAGGCCCACCCCGAGGTCGTTGACGACCACCCGCGCGCCCTCCGCCGCGAAGGCCAGGGCGTGGGCCCGGCCCAGCCCCCGTCCCGCGCCCGTCACGATCACCACGCGTCCGTCCGCAATGCCCATGTCCGCCTCAGCTCTCCTTGTTGACCGTTGCCGCGTCCAGGAACGCGGGCCGCTCCCCGCCGCCGTGCACCAGCAGGCTCGCGCCGCTCACGTAGCCGGCCCGGCCGGAGGCCAGGAACACCGCCGCCTCCCCCACGTCCGACGGCTCGGCCAGCCGTCCCAGCGGCACCGTGGCGCCGACCGCGGCGACACCCGCCTCGTCCCCGTAGTGCAGGTGCGCCAGCTCGGTCCGCACCATTCCCAGGACGAGCGTATTGACGCGTACCTCGGGCGCCCATTCCACGGCCATCGAGCGGGCCAGGTTCTCCAGGCCCGCCTTCGCCGCGCCGTAGGCGGCCGTCCCGGGCGAGGGGCGGGTGCCGCTGACACTGCCGACCATGACGACCGAGCCGCGGCTCTCGCGCAGCCACGGGTACGCGGCGAGCGAGGCCGTCATCGGGGCCACCAGGTTGAGTTCGAGGACGCGGGCGTGCCGCTCGGCGCCGCCCTCCTCCAGCAGCCGGTACGGGGTCCCGCCGGCGTTGTTCACCAGGCAGTCGAGCCGCCCGTGGCGCTCGCCGACGGCGTCGAGGAACGCCCGTACGGCGGCCGGGTCGCGCAGGTCCACGGCGGTGAATGCGGCCCGCCGCCCGTGCGCCGCCACCGGCTCCCGCGGCGGACGCCGGGCGCAGACGACGACCTCCGCCCCGGCCGTGAGGAACGAGCGCGCGATCCCGGCGCCCACCCCCCGGGTTCCGCCGGTGACGACGACAACCCTCCCCTTGAGCTCCATCGGCTGCTACCTTCCTCACCTGGCAAGCACCTAACAAATGTTTGGTGGAAAGGTAGCTGATCCGCTCATGGGTGTCTCCACCTCCGGCCCGGCCAAGGGCATCGCACTCGTCACGGCCGACTTCCCGCCCGTCAACGCCCTCCCCGTCCAGGGCTGGTACGACCTGGCCGACGCGCTGCGCGCCGCCGGCCGGGACCCCGAGGTCCGCTGCGTGGTCCTGGCCGCCGAGGGCCGGGGCTTCAACGCCGGGGTCGACATCAAGGAGGTGCAGCGCGACAACGGGCACGGCGCCCTCATCGGCGCCAACCGCGGCTGCTACGAGGCCTTCGCCGCCGTCTACGAGTGCGAGGTGCCGGTGGTCGCCGCCGTGAACGGGTTCTGCCTGGGCGGCGGCATCGGCCTGGTCGGCAACGCCGACGCGATCGTGGCGGCCGAGGACGCCGTCTTCGGGCTCCCGGAGCTCGACCGGGGCGCCCTCGGGGCCGCCACCCACCTGGCCCGGCTCGTCCCGCAGCACCTGATGCGGGCCCTGTACTACACCTCGCGCACCGCCACCGCCGCCGAACTCCACGCGCACGGCTCGGTCTGGAAGGTGGTCCCGCCCGAACGGCTGCGCGAGACGGCCCTGGAGCTGGCGGCCGAGATCGCCAGGAAGGACGGCTACCTGATCCGCCTGGCCAAGGCGGCCATCAACGGCATCGACCCCGTCGACGTGCGCCGCAGCTACCGCTTCGAACAGGGCTTCACCTTCGAGGCCAACCTCAGCGGGGTCGCCGACCGCGTCCGCGACACCTTCGGCAAAGGACGGACCGCATGACGGACAAGACGATGACCCCCGAAGAGGTGGTCGGCCGGCTGGGCAGCGGTATGACCCTCGGCATCGGCGGCTGGGGCTCCCGGCGCAAGCCGATGGCCCTGGTGAGAGCACTGCTCCGCTCCGGGATCACCGATCTCACCGTGGTCTCGTACGGCGGCCCCGACGTCGGGCTGCTGGCCGCCGCCGGACGGATCCGCAGGCTCGTCGCCCCCTTCGCCACCCTCGACTCCATCGCCCTGGAGCCCCACTTCCGGGCCGCCCGCGAGAGCGGGGCCCTCACCCTCACCGAGTACGACGAGGCCATGTTCATGTGGGGGCTGCACGCCGCCGCGAACCGGCTCCCCTTCATGCCCGTCAGGGCCGGCCTCGGCTCCGACGTCATGCGGGTCAACCCGGAACTGCGCACCGTCACCTCCCCGTACGGCGACGGCGAGGAGTTCGTCGCCGTCCCGGCCCTGCGCCTGGACGCGGCCCTGGTCCACCTCAACCGCGCCGACCGGCTCGGCAACGCCCAGTACCTGGGCCCCGACCCCTACTTCGACGACCTCTTCTGCGAGGCCGCCGACGACGCCTACGTCTCCTGCGAGCAGCTCGTGGAGACCGCCGAGCTGGCCAAGTCCGGACCCCCGCAGTCCCTCCTGGTCAGCCGGCACTCCGTCACCGGCGTGGTGGAGACCCCGAACGGCGCGCACTTCACCTCCTGCGCGCCCGACTACGACCGCGACGAGGCCTTCCAGAAGCTGTACGCCACCACCCCCTGGCCCGAGTTCGCCGCCCGCTTCCTGGCCGGCGGCAGCGAGCACGACTACCAGACCGCCATCCGGACCTGGCACGAGGAGCAGAAGTGACCGCCGCCACCGCCGCCACCGCCGCCACCCGAGCGGAGTACTGCGTGATCGCCTGCGCCGAGGCATGGCGCGGCAACGGCGAGGTCCTCGCCAGCCCGATGGGGCTGATCCCCTCCTTCGGGGCCCGGCTCGCCAAGCGCACCTTCTCCCCCGACCTGCTGCTCACCGACGGCGAGGCCCTGCTCGTCGGCCTCGACGGCACGCCCGAGGGCTGGCTGCCGTACCGCCGCCACCTGACGATGGTCACCGGCGGACGGCGGCACGTGATGATGGGCGCCAGCCAGATCGACCGGTACGGCAACCAGAACATCTCCTGCATCGGCGACTGGGAGCGGCCCACCCGCCAGCTCCTCGGGGTGCGCGGCGCACCCGTCAACACCCTGAACAACCCGGTCAGCTACTGGGTCCCCCGGCACTCCCCCCGGGTGTTCGTCGAGCGCGTCGACATGGTCAGCGGGGTGGGCTACGACCGCGCGGAGGCGGCGGGGGTGACCCGCTTCCACCGGCTGCCGCGGGTGGTCAGCGACCTCGGGGTCTTCGACTTCACCGGCCCGGACCACACGATGCGCCTGGTCTCCCTGCACCCGGGCGTCACGGTCGAGCAGGTCCGCGCGGCGACCGGGTTCGAGCTCGTGGTCGCGGACGAGGTCCCGTACACGCGCGAGCCCGGCGCCGAGGAACTGCGGCTGATCCGCGAGGTGATCGACCCCCGGGGCCTGCGCGACCGGGAAGTACGGGTCTGAGGCGCGGCGGCGAAGGAGCGAGGAGTCGGTCGGCGATGGAGACGGCATTCACCAGGCTGGTCGGGGTCCGGTACCCGATCGTGCAGACGGGCATGGGCTGGGTGGCCGGGCCGCGCCTGGTCTCGGCGGCGGCGAACGCGGGCGCGCTGGGGATCCTGGCCTCGGCGACGATGACCGTGGACCAGCTGCGGGCGGCGGTCCAGGAGGTCAGGTCCCGTACGGACGCGCCGTTCGGGGTGAACCTGCGCGCGGACGCCGGGGACGCGGCCGAGCGGGTGCGGCTGGTCATCGACGAGGGCGTACGGGTGGCCTCGTTCGCGCTCGCCCCCTCACAGGAGCTGATCGCCCGGCTGAAGGACGCCGGGGTGGTGGTGATCCCCTCGGTCGGGGCGCGCCGGCACGCCGAGAAGGTCGCGGCCTGGGGCGCGGACGCGGTGGTCGTGCAGGGCGGCGAGGGCGGCGGGCACACCGGTGACGTGGCCACGACGGTGCTGCTGCCGCAGGTGGTCGACGCGGTGGACGTCCCGGTGATCGCCGCGGGCGGCTTCAGCGACGGCCGGGGCCTGGTCGCGGCCCTGGCGTACGGGGCGGCGGGCATCGCGATGGGCACCCGTTTCCTGCTGACCTCCGATTCCACCGTCCCGGACGCGGTGAAGGCCGAGTACCTGAAGGCCACCGTCAAGGACGTCACCGTCACCACGGCCGTGGACGGGCTGCCGCACCGGATGCTGCGCAGCGAGCTGGTCACGGCGCTGGAGCGGTCGGGCCGGGCCGGGGCGCTGGCGCGGGCGGTGCGGCACGCGGCCGGTTTCCGGAAGCTGTCGGGCCTGTCCTGGGCGCGGATGGTGCGTGACGGCCTGGCGATGAAGCACGGCAAGGACCTGTCCTGGAGCCAGGTGCTGCTGGCGGCGAACACCCCGATGCTCCTGAAGGCGTCCATGGTCGAGGGCCGTACGGACCTCGGCGTCATGGCATCGGGCCAGGTCGCGGGGGTGATCGAGGATCTGCCGTCCTGTGCGGAGCTCGTCTCGCGGGTCATGGCCGAAGCACGGCAGGCGATGGAGGCACTGCACTCGCTCCACGCCCCGCCCCCACCGGGGTGATCCCCCTGGGGCCGGGCGGGCCGGGGAACGCGGACCCCGGGCGGGGCGCGATGCGCGCCGCCCGGGGTCCTCTCGTTCGTGCCGCGGGGTCAGACCGCCCGGCGGCGGCCCTGGCCGCCCGTGCCGACGCGGCTGCGCGCGGAGGCCGCGGCGGCACCGCCGCCGGAGGACGAGCCGCCGGAGCGCCGGCCCTGGGCGGGGGCGCCGCCGGTGCCCTGGCCGCCGCCCTGGCCGCGCCGGGCCTGCCCGGAGCCGGCGGCGGGGGCCTGCCCGGAGGCGGAGCCGCCGGAGCGCCGGCCGCGGCCGGCGCCCGCGGGGGCGGAGCCGGTCGCGGAGCCGCCGCGGGGGCCGCCCGAGCGGCGGCGCGGGGAACCGGAGCCGGAGCCCGAGCCGGTGCGCGCCTTGGGCTGCGGGGGCTGGGGGACCTCCAGCACGACGGGGACGCCGGAGGGCTCGCGGGCGCCGGTGAGCCGGGACAGCTCCTCGTCGGAGGACTTGACCTGCGCGGTGCGCGGGGTGATCCCGGCGTCCGACATCAGGCGGGACATGTCGCGCTTCTGGTCGGGCAGGACCAGGGTGACGACGCTGCCGGACTCGCCGGCGCGGGCGGTGCGGCCGCCGCGGTGGAGGTAGTCCTTGTGGTCGGTCGGCGGGTCCACGTTGACGACGAGGTCGAGGTCGTCGATGTGGATGCCGCGCGCGGCGACGTTGGTGGCGATCAGCGCGGTGACCTCGCCGGTCTTGAACCAGTCCAGGGTGCGGTTGCGCTGCGGCTGCGAGCGTCCGCCGTGCAGGCCGGAGGCGCGGACGCCGTCCGCCAGGAGCTTCTTGACCATGCGGTCGACCCCGCGCTTGGTGTCGACGAACATGATCACCCGGCCGTCGCGAGCGGCTATGCGCGTCGCCACGGCCTTCTTGTCGGTCTCGTCCATGACGTACAGGACGTGGTGCTCCATCGTGCTGACCGCACCGGCGGAGGGGTCGACGGAGAACGCGACCGGGTCGGTGAGGAACATCTTGACGAGCTTGTCGATGTTCTTGTCGAGGGTCGCCGAGAAGAGCATGGTCTGGCCGTCGGCCTCGACCTGCTTGAGCAGGGCGGTGACCTGCGGCATGAAGCCCATGTCGGTCATCTGGTCGGCCTCGTCGAGCACGGTGATCGAGACCTGCGAGAGGTCGGCGTCGCCGCGGTCGATGAGGTCCTTCAGCCGGCCGGGGGTGGCGACGAGGACCTCGGCGCCGCGGCGCAGGGCGCCGGACTGCCGGTTGATCGACATGCCGCCGACGACGGTCGCGATGCGCAGGTTGACGGCCGTGGCGTAGGGCGCCAGGGAGTCGGTGACCTGCTGCGCGAGCTCACGGGTCGGTACGAGGACCATCGCGAGCGGCTGCTTCGGCTGGGCGCGGCGGCCCGCGGTGCGGGCGAGCAGGGCCAGGCCGAAGGCCAGCGTCTTGCCGGAGCCGGTGCGGCCGCGGCCGAGCAGGTCGCGGCCGGCGAGCGAGTTCGGCAGGGTGGCGGCCTGGATGGGGAACGGCTCGGTGACGCCCTGGGCGGCGAGGGTCTTCAGCAGCGCCTCGGGCATGTCCATGTCCTCGAACGCGGCGACCGGCGGGAGGGCCGGTACCTGCGGTTCGGGCATGGTGAATTCCTGGGGCCGGGGGGCGGGGGCGGACTTCTGCCGTCCCGCGCCAGCCTTCGGACGTCCCTGGGCCGCACCTCGACCCCGGGTGGGGCGGCGGCTGGGGCGTGCGGAGCTGGAGCTGGTCATGCGGGAAAGCCCTCCTGAAACCGGCAGGTAGAACAAAGGTCGAGACAGCAGACAAGCCGGGGTCCGCACCTCGCGGTGCGGACCCCGGCATGCTGAAGAACTTAGGCGGGGAGGATGTTCTCCGCCTGGGGGCCCTTCTGGCCCTGGGTGACGTCGAACGTCACGCGCTGACCCTCGGTCAGCTCACGGAAGCCCTGGGTGGCGATGTTCGAGTAGTGGGCGAAGACGTCCGGGCCGCCGCCGTCCTGCTCGATGAAGCCGAAGCCCTTTTCCGAGTTGAACCACTTCACGGTACCGTTAGCCATTTGAATCTCCTGAATAGGCGGCAAGGGCCCCATCCGGGAGAATCCGGCAAAAACAATAAAAGCGCCTGCGGAGCAATCCCGTCAGGCGCACATAAAGTTCATGGGTACCACAACTGCAACGCCTCTAAGCTAGCACATCCTGGCCGGGCGGCGCTGCGACCCACGCCACCCGGCCCCGGCCCGCTCCGGCTACAGCCGCTCGATGATCGTCACGTTGGCCTGGCCGCCACCCTCGCACATGGTCTGGAGGCCGTAGCGGCCGCCGGTGCGTTCCAGCTCGTGCAGGAGGGTGGTCATCAGCTTCACGCCGGTCGCGCCCAGCGGGTGGCCCAGCGCGATGGCGCCTCCGTTGACGTTGACCCGGTCCGGGTCGGCGCCGGTCTCCTTCAGCCAGGCCAGCACCACCGGCGCGAAGGCCTCGTTGATCTCGACCAGGTCGATCCCGTCCAGGGTGAGGCCGGTCTTCTTCAGGGCGTACGCGGTCGCCGGGATCGGGGCCGACAGCATGCGGATGGGGTCCTCGCCGCGGACCGACAGGTGGTGGATCCGGGCCCGGGGGGTCAGGCCGTGCTCGGCGACCGCCCGCTCGGAGGCGATCAGCATGGCCGCCGCGCCGTCGGAGACCTGGGAGGAGACGGCGGCCGTGATGGTGCCGCCCTCGACGACCGGCTTCAGGCCGGCCATCTTCTCCAGGGTGGTGTCCCGGCGCGGGCCCTCGTCCACGGCCACGTCCCCGTAGGCGACGGTCTCGCGGGCGAAGCGGCCCTCGTCGATGGCGCGGACCGCCCGCTGGTGGGAGCGCAGGGCGAACTCCTCCATGTCCTGCCGCGAGATCCCCCACTTCTCGGCGATGAGCTGCGCCCCGTGGAACTGGTTGACCGGCGCGTCCCCGTACCGGGCCCGCCAGCCGGCCGATCCCGCGTAGGGGCCCTCGGTGAAGCCCAGCGGCTCGGCGGCCCGCCGGGAGGCGAAGGCGATGGGGATCATCGACATGTTCTGGGTGCCGCCGGCGACCACCAGGTCCTGGGTGCCGGACAGGACGCCCTGCGCGGCGAAGTGCACGGCCTGCTGCGAGGACCCGCACTGCCGGTCGACGGTGACCCCGGGGACCTCCTCGGGCAGGCCGGCGGCCAGCCACGCCGTCCGGGCGATGTCCCCCGCCTGCGGCCCGACGGTGTCCAGGCAGCCGAACACCACGTCCTCCACCGCGGCCGGGTCCACCCCGGACCGCTCGACCAGTGCCTTCAGGACGTGCGCGCCCAGGTCGGCGGGGTGCACGGCGGACAGGCCGCCGCCGCGCCGTCCCACGGGGGTGCGTACGGCGTCGACTATGTAGGCCTCGGGCATGGCGGGCTCCTCAACGGGGTCAGGGGCGTACGGCGATCCCGTCCAGCACCATCGACAGGTACTGGCGGGCGATCTCCTCGGGGCTGTGCTGGCCGCCCGGCCGGTACCAGGACGCCGCGACCCACACCGTGTCGCGGACGAAGCGGTAGGTGAGGCGGATGTCGAGGTCGACGCGGAAGACCTGGGCGGCGACGCCCCGCTCCAGCGTCCCCAGCCAGGCCTTCTCGAACTTGACCTGCGAGTCGGAGAGGTAGTGGAAGCGGGGCTGCGTACAGAGGGTGCGGGCCTCCTTCTGGTAGATGGCGACGGCGGCACGGTGCCGGTCGATCTCCCGGAAGGACTCGGTGACGAGGGCCTCGATGGTCTCCCTGGGACCGAGGCCGGCGGCGAGGACGGTGTCGTACCCCGCCCACAGCTCGTTCAGGAAGGCCGAGAGGATCTCGTCGAGCATCGATTCCTTGGAATCGAAGTGGTAGTAGAGGCTGCCGGCGAGCATCCCCGCGGCGTCGGCGATCTTGCGGACGGTGGTGGCGTTGTATCCCTGGGCGGCGAAGACCTCGGCGGCGGTGTCCAGGAGTTCCCGGCGGCGCTCCGGCGAGGCGGTCACCTGTGTCTTCTTCGGCTTGTTCGTTGGCACGGGCCCATTCTCGGCCTACGCGCGCTGACTGCTGACCGACACCGTCTCGCCCGTCATGTACGACGAGTAGCCGCTGGCCAGGAAGACGATGACGTTGGCGATCTCCCACGGTTCGGCGTACCGGCCGAAGGCCTCGCGGGCCGTCAGTTCGTCCAGCAGTTCCGCGCTGGTGACCTTCACCAGGTGCGGGTGCATGGCCAGGCTGGGGGCGACCGCGTTGACGCGTACGCCGAACTCCGCGGCCTCCAGGGCCGCGCAGCGGGTGAGGGCCATGACCCCCGCCTTGGCGGCGGCGTAGTGGGCCTGGCCGGTCTGGGCGCGCCAGCCGATGACGGAGGCGTTGTTGACGAGGACCCCGCCGCGCCCGGAGGCCTTCAGGGAGCGCAGTGCGGCGCGGGTGCAGCGGAAGGTGCCGTTCAGGGTGACGTCGAGGACCCGGTCCCATTGTTCGTCGGTCATGTCGACGAGGTGGGCGGTGCCGCCGAGGCCGGCGTTGTTGACGACGACGTCGAGGCCGCCGTGGAGTTCCCCGGCGTGCGCGAAGAGGGCCGCCACCTGTTCCCCGGAGGTGACGTCGCAGGGCAGGGAGGCGATGCGGCCGGGCCCGAACTCGGCGGCGAGGGCGTCCTCGGTCTCCTTCAGGCGCCGGGCGTGGGCGTCGCTGATCAGGACGGTGGCGCCCTCCTCCAGGAAGCGGCGGGCGGTGGCGCCGCCGATGCCGGCCCCGGCGGCGGCGGTGATGACGGCGGTGCGGCCTTCGAGGAGCCCGTGGGCCGGGACGTACGCGGGGGCGGTCATGCCCGTACCTCTTTCGCACGGCCGGGTTCCCGGGCGCGGAACTCGTCGGCGCTCTCGACGCTGCTCATGGCCGTACGTTAACCTACCAAACACTTGTTAGGGAAGGATGTCCCGATGCCCGCCGCCCACGCCCCTGCCGCAGACACCCTGGCCCGACCGGCCGCCCCGAAGGAGGCGAGCCCCCGGTGAACCTCGACCACTCCCCCGAGGTGGAGGCCTTCCGGGCCGAGGCCCGCGACTGGCTCCGCTCCCACGTCCCGGCCCGCCCCCTGCCCTCCCTGGAGACCGAGGAGGGCTTCGCCGCGCACCGTGCGTGGGAGGCGCTGCTGCACGGGGACCGCTGGTCGGCGGTGTCCTGGCCCGAGGAGTACGGGGGCCGGGGCGCGGACATCGAACGGTGGCTCGTCTTCGAGGAGGAGTACTGGGCCGCGGGCGCGCCCGGCCGGGTCTCCCAGAACGGCATCAGCCTCCTCGCCCCCACCCTCTTCGACCACGCCACCCCCGAGCAGCGGGCGCGCGTCCTGCCCTCCATGGCGAGCGGCGAGGTGGTCTGGGCGCAGGCCTGGTCGGAACCGGAGTCCGGCTCCGACCTGGCCTCGCTCAGCTCCCGGGCGGTGCGCACGGAAGGCGGCTGGCTGCTGCACGGGCAGAAGACCTGGTCCTCCCGGGCCGCCTTCGCCGACCGGGCCTTCGGCATCTTCCGTACCGACCCCGCGGCGCCGAAGCCGCACCAGGGCCTGACCTACCTGATGTTCGACCTGCGGGCCCCCGGCGTGACCGTACGGCCCATCGGCCGCCTCGACGGCAAGCCGGCCTTCGCGGAGCTCTTCCTGGACGGGGTGTTCGTCCCCGACGAGGACGTGATCGGCGAGCCGGGGCAGGGCTGGCGGATCGCGATGTCGACCACCGGCAACGAGCGGGGCCTGACCCTGCGCTCCCCCGGCCGGTTCCTGGCCGCCGCCGACCGGCTGACCCGGCTGTGGCGCGAGCGGGGCGACCCCGCCGACACGGCGCTGCGCGACCGGGTCGCCGACGCGGTCGTCGGGGCCCGCGCCTACGAGCTGTTCACCTGGGCGGGCGCCTCCCGCTTCGGGGAGGGCGGGCGGATCGGCGCCGAGTCCAGCCTGAACAAGGTGTTCTGGTCCCAGTACGACATCGCCCTGCACGAGACGGCCCTGGACCTGCTCGGCCCGGACGCGGAACTGGCGTCGGGCGCCTGGGCGGAGCCGTGGCTGTTCTCCCTCGCCGGGCCGATCTACGCGGGCACCAACGAGATCCAGCGCGACATCATCGCCGAGCGGCTGCTCGGCCTCCCGAAGGGCCGCCGCTGATGCGCTTCCTGCCGACCGGGGAACAGTGCGACTACGCCCGTACCCTGCGCTCCCTGCTGGGCGCGGCCGCGGTCCCGGCGGCGGTACGGGCCTGGGCGGCCGGGGAGCACGGGCCCGGGCGGGCGCTGTGGTCCTCCCTCGCCGGGACGGGCCTGTTCGCGCTGGCCGTGCCGGAGGCGTACGAGGGGCTGGGCCCGCTGCCGGTGGAGCTGGCGCTCGGCTTCGTGGAGCTGGGGCGGGCGGGGGTGCCGGGCCCGGTGGTGGAGACGGCGGCGGCGGCGGTGCTCCTCGCCGCCCTGGGCGACGAGGCCCTGTCGAAGCGCTTCCTGCCGGGGCTCGCCTCGGGCGGGGCGTCGGCGACGGTGACGCTGCCGGGCGGCTCCCCGTACGCCCTGGACGCGGACGCGGTGACGCACCGCTTCACGGTGACGGAGGCCGGCGAACTGCGGCTGGCCGCCGGCCCCGGCGACCCGCTGTCCTCCACGGACCCGGCGAGGCGGCTGTACCGGCCCCCCGCGGACGGGGAGCTGCTGGCGGCGGGCCCGGAGGTGGCGGCGGCCGCGGGTACGGCCCTGCGCTGGGCTCGGCTGCTGACGGCGGCGCAGTGCCTGGGCGTGGGCGAGGCCCTGCTGGCGCGGACGGTCGAGTACGCGAAGCAGCGCACCCAGTTCGGGACGCCGATCGGCGGTTTCCAGGCGGTCAAGCACCGGCTGGCGGACACCCTGCTGGCGCTGGAGTTCGCCCGGCCGCTGCTGTGGGCGGCGGCGCTGTCCCTGTCCCCCCGGGACGTGGCGGCGGCGAAGCTGACCGCCGGCGAGGCGGCGTACGCGGCCGCGCTCACCGCCCTCCAGCTGCACGGCGCGGTCGGCTACACGGAGGAACTGGACCTCTCCCTGTGGCTGCGCAAGGCCCGCCCGCTGCGCGACGCGTGGGGCACGCCGTCGCGGTGCCGGGCGGAGGTGGTGGCGGGCTGAGTGGTGCCTTTCGGATCTTGCCTGACCCGCGCGGCCCGGGTGGAAACGACTTCGGGCGGCCCCCGGTGGACTGAACCGGAAACCGCCCGAAGGACAGGTGCGCCGCCAGGGACTCGAACCCCGGACCCGCTGATTAAGAGTCAGCTGCTCTAACCAACTGAGCTAGCGGCGCCTCGACAGGAAAAATACCCGGTCCGGCGGGGTCTTCCAAATCGCCGCCGGCCCGGCGGGACCCCTACCCCCTACCCCCGCCGCCCCCGCCGGCGGCGCCCCCGCAGGGACAGCCGCAGCAGCACCGCCGTCTGGAACAGCAGCAGCACCCCGAGCCCCACCGCGGCGGGCAGGCCGCGCCCCTCCCAGGCCGTGGCCCCCAGCCGGGCGGCCCCGACCGCGGTCAGCGCGACCAGGAAGCGCCCCCCGAGCTCCGCCTCGGTGCCGTGCGGTACGGCCGAGCCGGCCACGAACACCGCCAGCAGCACGGGGATCCACGGCGTCCCGGGCTCGCGCAGCAGCGCGGCGGCCGCGGCCTCCACGGCCAGGAGCAGGAGCAGGCGCAGCAAGAAGGCGGGCATGGACACATCATGCAGTCGATATCCCGGTGCGGACCCCGCCCGGTGCCGCCTAAGATCCAGCCCAGGCGGGGTCGTAGCACAGAGGTAGTGCGCCTACACAGCATGGAGGAGGACGCCGGTTCGAATCCGGCCGCCCCGCCCCCTCATCCCACCGGCTCCGTCGCCGCCAGCCAGGCCGCCGCTCCCGCCACCGCCGCCCGCGCGGCCGGCAGCGGGAGGCCCAGGAAGCCGTGGAAGACACCGGGGTGGAGGCGGACCTCGCAGTCGACGCCCGCCTCCCCCAGTCGGCGCGCGTACGCCAGCCCCTCGTCCCGCAGGACGTCGCAGTCCGCGAGGACGATCAGCGTGCGCGGCAGCCCCGACAGGTCGGCGGCCCGCAGCGGCGAGACGTGCGGGTGGGCGGGGTCGCCGCCGTACTGGTCCCAGTACCAGGCCATGTGCGCGGCGGTGTGGAAGTACCCCCGCCCGTACGCCGCCACCGACTCGGAGCCCATGGAGGCGTCCAGCGGTGGGTACGCCAGCAGCTGCCCGGCGACCAGGCCGGGGGCCCGCAGCGCGGTGACCGCCGCCAGGTTGCCCCCGCTGGAGTCGCCCGCCACCACCACGCGGGCCGGGTCGCAGCCCAGCCGTTCCGCCCCGGTCCGCGCCCACAGCAGTACGGCCAGCGCGTCGTCGGCCGCCGCGGGCCAGGGGTGTTCCGGGGCGAGCCGGTAGTCGGCGGAGACGACCACCGCCCCGGAGGCCGACGCCAGGGCACGGCACAGGGCGTCGTGGGTGTCCGGGCCGCACATCACCCACCCGCCGCCGTGGAAGTACACCGCCAGCGGCCGGCCCGCCGCCCCGGGCGCGGGGTCGTACACCCGCACCGGCACCCCGCCCGCGGTGGTGTCGTACACGGAGGCCAGATCCGGCCCCGCCGGGCGGCCCGGGGCGCCGGCGGCCACCGCGGCCCGCAGGGCGGCCGCGTCCCCGGGGCCGGGGAACCCGGCGGCCATCGCGTCGCACAGCCGCCGCGCGTCCGGCGACAGCCCGTCCCGGGTCACCGCGCCGTCATCCCGCCGTCGACCGCGAACTCCGCGCCGGTGACGTACGAGGACGCGTCCGAGCACAGGAACAGCACCAGCTCCCCGACCTCCCCCGGCCGGCCCATCCGGCCCAGCGGGACGTGCGACCAGTCGCGCCCCGCGACGGCGTCGGCCACCATCGGGGTGTCAATGGCCCCGGGGTGCACCGAGTTGACCCGAATGCCGTCCGGGGCCAGGTCCAGCGCCGCCGAGCGGGTCAGTCCGCGCAGGCCGAACTTGGTGGAGCCGTAGGCCGCGTGGCCGGGGATGCCGACGAGCCCGGCGGTGGAGGAGACGTTGACGACGGAGCCTCCCCCGCCGGCGCGCAGCACGGGGGCGACGGCCCGGATCCCGAGGAAGGGGCCGAGCAGGTTGACCCGCAGCAGTTCCTCGAAGCCCTCGGGGCTCTGTTCCTCGACGTGCGCGGTGCGCCACAGAGCGGCGTTGTTGACCAGCGCGGAGATGGTCCCGAAGGCGGCGACCGCCTCGCGCACCACCCCGGCCCAGCTGTCGGCGTCGGCCACGTCGTGGCGTACGTACAGGCCCTGGCCGCCCAGTTCGGCGGCGACCGCCCGGCCCTCCTCCTCGCGGAGGTCGGTGACGACGACCCGCGCCCCGGCCCCGGCGCACAGCCGGGCCTCGGCGGCGCCCTGGCCGCGGGCGGCACCGGTGATGACGACGACCTTGCCCTCGAGCGACACCATCTCAGGCCCCCGGGGGGCGAGCGGGGTCGAAGCCCATCTCCTCGACGAGGCCGGTCCGTTCGACGCGGTCGTGGACCGGGCCGACGAGCCGGGCCCCGAAGGGCATCGAGACCTTCACGGGGGTCCCTCCTGCCGGAGTCATACCTAAGAGGAATACTTCTAACAGGCATGCCCCTTCGGGGGAAGAGGGCCGCGGGACCGGTCGTAGACTGCGCTGCGTGGCAGACGAGACGGCCGAGACGGCAGACGAGACGTCGGCGGGCACGAACCCGCGCCCCCTCCCCGCGACCAGCTGGGCGGTGCTCGGGCTGCTCTCCTTCGGCGAGGAGCTCTCCGGCTACGACCTGAAGAAGTGGTCCGACCGGTCGCTTCGCTTCTTCTACTGGAGCCCGTCCTTCAGCCAGATCTACAGCGAGCTCAAGCGGCTGGAGAAGGCCGGCTACGCCTCCTCGCGGATGGTCGCCCAGGACACCGGCACCCGCGACAAGCGCGTCTACCGGATCACCGGCGCGGGCATGGACGCCGTACGGGCCTGGGCGCGCGAGGCGCCGGTCGACCCGCCGGTGCTCAAGCACGGGCCGATGCTGCGGCTGTGGCTGGGCCACCTGCTGGAACCGGAGCAGATGCGCGAAGTCCTGAGCCGCCACAAGGAGTTCGCGGAGGACATGCGCCGCCGCGCGGAGGCCGACGCCGAGAGCGCCAAGGACGAGGCGGCCTGGGCGTACCCCACCCTGACCCTCAAGTGGGCCGAGCGGTACTACACCTCCGAGCGGGACCTCGCGGCCGCGATGCTGGAGGACATCGACGCCCTGGAGGCGGCCCGCGCCGCCGCGGGGGCCGCCGGGAGCCCTGCCGGGAAGTCCGCCGACCACCCGTAGCGGCGGCGGAAGCCGGAGCGGCGCCCGCCCGGCGCGCACCCGGCCCGGCCGCACCGCCCGCTGCCGTACCCTCGGCCGCATGACGGGCAGCGCGATCGACCTCCGCAAGATCGAGGAGACGGCCCCGGCGCTCGTGAACCTCTACAAGAGCGCCGGCACCTCCCTCTCCCGGCACGGTCTGGAGGGCGGCCGCGCCTCGGTGTACCTGGTCCTGGACTACTCCGGGTCCATGCGGCCCTACTACGACGACGGCAGCGTGCAGGCCTTCGCCGACCGCGTCCTGGGCCTCTCGGCGCACCTCGACACCGACGGCCGGGTCCCGGTGGTGTTCTTCTCCACGGACGTCGACGCGGTCGAGGAGGTCACCCTGGCGAACCACGAGGGGCGGGTCACGGCGACGGCGGCCCGGCTCGGCCACATGGGCAAGACCTCCTACCACCTGGCGATGGACGCGGTCATCGACCACTACCTCGACTCGGGCTCCGACGATCCGGCCCTGGTCGTCTTCCAGACGGACGGCGGCCCGGTCAGCAAGCTCGCCGCCGAGCGCTACCTCTGCAAGGCGGCCCGCCTCCCGCTCTTCTGGCAGTTCGTCGGCTTCGGCAACACGCGCAGCACCCAGTTCGACTTCCTGCGCCGCCTCGACGAACTGCCCGTACCCGGGAAACGGATCGTGGACAACGCGGGCTACTTCCACGCCGGCCCCGACCCGCGCGCGGTCCCGGACGCCGAACTCTACGACCGCCTCGTCTCCGAGTTCCCGGCCTGGCTGACGGCGGCACGCGCGGCGGGCATCGTGCGCGCCTGACATCCCTGCCCGGGTGCTTTCATAACGCCATGACGACGAACAACTGGGCAGCGTTCGAGAAGGCGGAACCGGAGTTCGCGGAGGCCGTGCGGGCCCGCTTCGCACGCTTCCCGCACCACGTCCTGGCCACCCTGCGCAAGGACGGCTCCCCCCGGGTCGCCGGACTCAACGTCGACTTCCGCGGCGGGGAACTGTGGCTCGGCATGATGGCGGGCTCGATGAAGGCCCGCGACCTCCAGCGCGACCCGCGCTTCGCCCTGCACACCAACCCGGGCGAGGGCATGGCCATGCCCGACGGGGACGTCCGCATCTCCGGGCGGGCGGTGGAGATGGTGGACCCGCCCGAACTGCACCGGTACGCGGAGGAGACCGACACCCCGCACCCCTTCCACCTCTTCCACGCCGACCTGACCGAGGTGGTCCACATCGCGGTGGACGGCGACGAACTGGTCATCCGCACCTGGACCCCGACCCGAGGCCTGCACACCCTCCGCCGCGGCAACGACGACGAACCCCCGCGCGAGGTCCCGGCCGACTGAGGCCTTGTCAGTGCCGCCCCCTACGGTGAACGGACCGTCACTCGGCACCGAGGGGGAACACATGGCACGCAAGGCACTCACGCTCGCGGCCCTCACCGCGGCACTGACCCTGTTCACCGGAGCGGCCCAGGCCTCCGCGGCCGGGGAACTGATCGGCTATCCGGGCCCGGACGGGGTGATCTGGGTCCCGGAGGTCACCGGTTCCAGCGGCTTCGTCTCGGGCGGCCTCAACGCCCACCTGGACACGTACACCACCTTCGCCTGCGAGGGCGACGGCAGCATCGAGGTGACCTTCGTCCTCGCCAACCACCCGGACCGCAACCCGGCCCCCTTCACCCTGCCCTGCGCCCCGGACTCCCCCACCCGCATCACGGTCCCCCTCGGCCCGGGCCTGTCGGGCGGCTTCGGCGCCACGGTGACCGCCTCGTCCCCGTCGATACGCTGGGGCGCGGTCGTGGTCCAGCCGGAGTAACCCCGCGAAGAACGCAGTGCCCGTCTCCCCCCGCAGGACGAGACGGGCACTGCGAGAACCCCCGCCACGCCACTCAGCCCTCCGGCAGCCGAAAGGCAACGCAAGCCGTCTTGCCGACCTCCTCGTCCCGAACCTCGAACTCTGCACCAGCCACAGCCCGTCGACGTCGTCGCATAGCGTGGGGGCGAAGCATCACCTGGGACGCGCCGGAGGCATCGTGACCAGCAACGAGTGGACGAGCAGCTCCATGCCGTACCTGACGCCACGTACCGCAGGGGACGTCGACGCCTGGACCGAGGAAGCCCGTGGTGCAGGTCGGCGGGGAAGCCAGCGCATCGTGCACGCCGGAGAGGTGCCGGCTCCGGCCGCTGTGGGCCTGATGCTCGGCCTGACGGACGGGGCCACGGTCGTCGTACGCCGCAGGATCATCGAACTCGACGACGAGCCGACCGAGCTGACGGACACCTACTACCCGGTGGCCATCGCCCTCGGCACCCCACTGGCCGGCACGGCGAAGATCCGCGGCGGCGCCGTGACCCTGCTGGCCACGCTCGGCCACGTCGGCGTACGGGTGGTCGAGAACGTGACCGCCCGCATGCCCAGCGACGAGGAGCGCGAGCAGCTCCGACTCGGCACGGGGGAACCGGTCCTGCAACTCGCCCGCACCACGTACGACTCGGCGGATCACGCGATCCAGGCAGACGTCATGGTCATGCCCGCCGGACGCCAGCAGTTGCGGTACGAGATCAGGATCGGATGACCTTGCCCATGCCCGAAGCCGAGGGAATCGACCCCCGACCCCTCCATGCCCGCATCGCCGCCGACCTTCGGGACGAGATCATGAGCGGCGACCTCGCGGCGGGAGCCAAGCTCCCGTCCACCGCCCGGCTGAAGACCCGCTTCGACGCGTCCAACGCCACCATCCAGAAAGCCGTCCAGCTCCTCAAGGACGAGGGCCTGGCGATCGGCCGCGCGGGCGCGGCGGTAACCGTGCGGGACAACCGCCAGCGGACCGTGCGCCCGGCTCGCTCACTCGACTCGGCCACCACTGCCGGAGCCCCATTCCCGTGGCTGCTTGAGGTGACCGAAGGCCGTTCTGCGGCGCGCAGCTCGCTGCTCGCAGCCGGGGAGGTACAGGTCACCGGTGATGTGGCGCAGGCTCTCGGCCTTCCGCAGGGCGACTCGGCCGTGTGTCGCCGCCAGCTGATCAGCATCGACGGCGAGCCGGCGGAGCTGGTCACCTCGTACTACCCGCTGGACATCGCGAGTGGCACAGCACTGGCCGAGGAGCAACGGATCAAGGGCGGTACTCCGAGCCTGTTGACAGCGCTCGGAGTACCGCCGCGCCGCAGCGTGGACCGGGTCTCCGCCCGGGTCGCGACGCAGGAGCAGTACACCGCCCTACGGCTCCCGGGAGAGCTTCCGGTCCTCAGGACGCTGCGCACGGTGTACGGCCCTGACGACCGTCCCGTCGAGGTCACGGTCATGATCAAGGCAGGGCACCTCTACGAGCTCGAGTACGAGTTCAGCGCCGAGTAGCCGCACGGAAACGCCACCGCGCCCGCCATCCCTGGTCGGGGACATGGCGGGCGCGGGTCGGAGTTCCGTACGCCGTTGTACGGACCGTATGAGGGGTCCCGCCGTTCGCGCGGCGGGGGCGCTACCGGGTGCCGGCCGCGCACCGACGGCCGGAGGCCGGCGCAGCCGGGCGAAGCCCGGGAGGCCGCCAGCGGCCGAACGGTGCGAGCCCGGCGTCCAGAAGGAGTCATGGCGGGCGCGGGTCGGAGTTCCGTACGCCGTTGTACGGACCGTATGAGGGGTCCCGCCGTTCGCGCGGCGGGGGCGCTGGGGGGCTACACCATCAGGGAGCGGTCCGTCGGCTTGACCGGGTACGGGAGGGTGCTGGTGCCGGTCAGGTAGCGGTCCACGCCGCGGGCGGCCGAGCGGCCTTCCGCGATGGCCCACACGATCAGCGACTGGCCGCGGCCCGCGTCACCGGCGACGAAGACGCCGTCGGCGTTGGTCGCGTACGAGGCGTCGCGGGCGATGTTGCCCCGCTCGTCCAGGTCCACGCCGAACTGCTCGACCAGACCGTTGGCCTGGTCGGTGCCGGTGAAGCCCATCGCCAGGGTGACCAGCTGGGCCGGGAGGACCCGCTCGGTGCCGGGCTTCTGGACCAGCTTGCCGTCGATGAACTCGACCTCGGTCAGGTGCAGGGACTGGACGTTGCCGTCCTCGTCGCCCTCGAAGTGGGTGGTGGAGACGGAGTAGATCCGCTCGCCGCCCTCCTCGTGGGCCGAGGTGACCTTGTACAGCATCGGGAAGGTCGGCCACGGCATGGACTCCGGGCGGTCCTCCGACGGACGCGGCATGATCTCCAGCTGGGTGACCGAGAGGGCACCCTGGCGGTGGGCGGTGCCCACGCAGTCCGCGCCCGTGTCGCCGCCGCCGATGACGACGACGTGCTTGCCCTCGGCGGTGATCGGCGGGGCCAGGAAGTCGCCCTCCTGGACCTTGTTCGCGAGGGGCAGGTACTCCATCGCGAAGTGGATGCCGTTCAGGTCGCGGCCCGGGACCGGGAGGTCGCGGGAGACCGTCGCGCCGGCGGCCACGACCACCGCGTCGAAGCGCTTGCGCAGGTCGGTCGCCGTGATGTCACGGCCGACCTCGATGCCGGTGCGGAACTTGGTGCCCTCCGCGCGCATCTGCTCGATGCGGCGGTTGATGTGCACCTTCTCCATCTTGAACTCGGGGATGCCGTAGCGCAGCAGCCCGCCGATGCGGTCGGCGCGCTCGTACACGACCACGGTGTGCCCGGCCCGCGTCAGCTGCTGGGCGGCGGCCAGGCCGGCCGGGCCGGAGCCGATGACGGCCACGGTCTTGCCGGACAGGCGCTCCGGCGCCTGCGGGGTGACGTCGCCGTTGTCCCAGGCCTGGTCGATGATCGAGACTTCGACGTTCTTGATGGTGACGGCCGGCTGGTTGATGCCGAGCACGCACGCCGACTCGCAGGGAGCGGGGCACAGGCGGCCCGTGAACTCCGGGAAGTTGTTCGTGGCGTGCAGGCGCTCCGCCGCGGCGGACCAGTCCTCGCGGTACGCGTAGTCGTTCCACTCGGGGATCAGGTTCCCGAGGGGGCAGCCGTTGTGACAGAACGGGATGCCGCAGTCCATGCAGCGGCCGGCCTGCTTGCTGATGATCGGGAGCAGCGAGCCCGGGACGTAGACCTCGTTCCAGTCCTTGACGCGCTCGGCGACGGGACGGGTGCAGGCGGTCTCGCGCGGGGTGGTGAGGAAGCCCTTCGGGTCAGCCATTGGTCGCCGCCTCCATCATCTTCTCGGTGGTCTCGGACTCGGAGAGTCCGGCCAGCTCAGCGGCGTCCTTGGCGGCGAGCACTGCCTTGTACGTGGTCGGGATGATCTTGCTGAAGCGGGCCGCGGCGGCGTCCCAGTCAGCCAGGAGCTTCGCGGCGACGGTCGAGCCGGTCTCCTCCTCGTGGCGGCGCACCACATCGTGCAGCCACTGCTTGTCGGCGTCGGAGGGGGCCTCCAGGGCCTCCGCGTTGCCGACGTTGACCTGGCGGGGGTCGAGGTCGATGACGTACGCGACGCCGCCGGACATGCCGGCCGCGAAGTTGCGGCCGGTCTCGCCGAGGACGACCGCCGTACCGCCGGTCATGTACTCGCAGCCGTGGTCGCCCACGCCCTCCGAGACGACCAGGGCGCCGGAGTTGCGGACGCAGAAGCGCTCGCCGGTGCGGCCGCGCAGGAACATCTCGCCGCCGGTGGCTCCGTAGCCGATGGTGTTGCCGGCGATGGTGGAGTACTCGGCCAGGTGGTCGGCGGCGCGGTCGGGGCGGACCACGATGCGGCCGCCGGAGAGGCCCTTGCCGACGTAGTCGTTGGCGTCGCCCTCGAGCCGGAGGGTGACGCCCTTCGGGAGGAAGGCGCCGAAGGACTGGCCGGCCGAACCCGTGAAGGTCAGGTCGATCGTGTTGTCGGGCAGGCCCGCGCCGCCGAACTTCTTGGTGACGTGGTGGCCGAGCATGGTGCCGACGGTCCGGTTGATGTTGCGGATCGCGACCTGGGCGCGGACCGGCTGGGCCGTCTCGGCCGTCTCGGCGTTCAGCGCGTCGGCGGCGAGCTCGATGAGCTCGTTGTCGAGGGCCTTCTCCAGACCGTGGTCCTGCTCGATCAGGGCGTGGCGGACCGCGCCCTCGGGCAGCTCGGGCACGTGGAAGAGGGGTTCCAGGTCGAGGCCCTGGGCCTTCCAGTGCGTGACGGCCTTGCTGGTGTCGAGGAGCTCGGCGTGGCCGACGGCCTCCTCGATCGTGCGGAAGCCCAGCTCGGCGAGGATCTCGCGCACCTCCTCCGCGATGAACTCGAAGAAGTTGACGACGAACTCGGGCTTGCCGGAGAACCGGTCGCGCAGGACCGGGTTCTGCGTGGCGATGCCGACGGGGCAGGTGTCCAGGTGGCAGACGCGCATCATGACGCAGCCGGAGACGACGAGCGGCGCGGTCGCGAAACCGAACTCCTCGGCGCCGAGCAGCGCGGCGATGACCACGTCGCGGCCGGTCTTGAGCTGGCCGTCCGTCTGGACGACGATGCGGTCGCGCAGCCCGTTGAGCAGCAGGGTCTGCTGGGTCTCGGCGAGGCCGAGCTCCCAGGGGCCGCCCGCGTGCTTGAGCGAGGTGAGCGGGGAGGCGCCCGTTCCGCCGTCGTGGCCGGAGATCAGGACGACGTCCGCGTGGGCCTTGGACACGCCGGCCGCGACCGTACCGACGCCGACCTCGGACACGAGCTTCACGTGGATGCGCGCGACCGGGTTGGCGTTCTTGAGGTCGTGGATCAGCTGGGCCAGGTCCTCGATGGAGTAGATGTCGTGGTGCGGCGGCGGGGAGATCAGGCCGACACCCGGGGTGGAGTGACGGGTCTTGGCGACCCACGGGTAGACCTTGTGGCCGGGCAGCTGGCCGCCCTCGCCGGGCTTGGCGCCCTGCGCCATCTTGATCTGGATGTCGTCCGCGTTGACCAGGTACTCGCTGGTGACGCCGAAGCGGCCGGAGGCGACCTGCTTGATCGACGAACGCCGCGCCGGGTCGTACAGGCGGTCCGGGTCCTCGCCGCCCTCACCGGTGTTGGACTTGGCGCCCAGCTGGTTCATGGCGATGGCGAGGGTCTCGTGCGCCTCCTTGGAGATGGAGCCGTACGACATGGCGCCGGTGGAGAAGCGCTTGACGATCTCGGAGACCGGCTCGACCTCGTCGATGGAGATCGACGGACGGCCCGACTCACCGGTCTTGAAGCCGAACAGGCCGCGGAGCGTCATCAGGCGCTCGGACTGCTCGTTCACGCGCTCCGTGTACTTGCGGAAGATGTCGTACCGGCGGTTGCGGGTCGCGTGCTGGAGGCGGAAGACCGTCTCCGGGTCGAACAGGTGCGGCTCGCCCTCGCGGCGCCACTGGTACTCGCCGCCGATCTCCAGCGCGCGGTGCGAGGCGGGGATGCCGGTGGCCGGGTACGCCTTGGCGTGGCGGGCGGCCACCTCCTTGGCGATGACGTCGAGGCCGGCGCCGCCGATCTTGGTGGCGGTGCCCGCGAAGTACGTGCCGACGAACTCCTCGTTCAGGCCGACGGCCTCGAAGACCTGGGCGCCGCGGTAGGAGGCGACGGTGGAGATGCCCATCTTCGACATGACCTTGAGGACGCCCTTGCCGAGGGCGTAGATCAGGTTCTTGATGGCCTGCTCCGGCTCCAGGCCGGACAGGAAGGTACCGGCGCGCAGCAGGTCCTCGACGGACTCCATGGCCAGGTACGGGTTGACGGCCGCGGCGCCGTAGCCGATGAGCAGGGCGACGTGGTGGACCTCGCGGACGTCGCCGGCCTCGACCAGCAGGCCCACCTGGGTGCGCTGCTTGGTGGCGATGAGGTGGTGGTGGACGGCGGAGGTGAGCAGCAGCGACGGGATCGGCGCGTGCTCGGCGTCCGAGTGGCGGTCCGACAGGACGATCAGGCGGGCGCCGGCCGCGATGGCGGCGTCGGCCTCGGCGCGGATCTCCGCGATCCGGGCCGCGAGGGCCTCGCCGCCGCCGGAGACCCGGTAGAGGCCCGACAGGGTGGCGGCCTTCATGCCGGGCATGTCGCCGTCGGCGTTGATGTGGATGAGCTTGGCGAGCTCGTCGTTGTCGATCACCGGGAAGGGCAGGGTGATGCTGCGGCAGGACGCGGCGGTCGGCTCCAGCAGGTTCGACTGGGGGCCGATCGAGGACAGCAGCGAGGTGACGAGCTCCTCGCGGATGGCGTCCAGCGGCGGGTTGGTGACCTGCGCGAAGAGCTGCGTGAAGTAGTCGAAGAGCAGCCGGGGGCGCTCGGACAGGGCCGCGATGGGCGAGTCCGTGCCCATGGAGCCGAGGGCTTCGCCGCCCGTGCGGGCCATGGGCGCGATGATGACGCGCAGCTCTTCCTCGGTGTAGCCGAAGGTCTGCTGGCGGCGGGTGACCGAGGCGTGGGTGTGCACGATGTGCTCGCGCTCGGGGAGGTCCGTCAGCTCGATCTCGCCGGTCTCCAGCCACTCCGCGTAGGGGGCGGCGGCGGCCAGCTCGTCCTTGATCTCGTCGTCCTCGACGATGCGCTTCTGCGCGGTGTCGACGAGGAACATCTTGCCGGGCTGGAGGCGGCCCTTGCGGACGACCTTGGACGGGTCGATGTCGAGGACGCCGACCTCGGAGCCGAGGACGACGAGGCCGTCGTCGGTGACCCAGTAGCGGCCGGGGCGCAGGCCGTTGCGGTCGAGGACCGCGCCGACCTGGGTGCCGTCGGTGAAGGTGACGCAGGCCGGGCCGTCCCAGGGCTCCATCATCGTGGAGTGGTACTGGTAGAACGCGCGGCGGGCCGGGTCCATGGAGGCGTGGTTCTCCCATGCCTCCGGGATCATCATCAGCACGCTGTGCGGCAGGGAGCGGCCGCCGAGGTGGAGCAGCTCCAGGACCTCGTCGAAGGAGGCCGAGTCGGAGGCGTCCGGGGTACAGATCGGGAAGATGCGGTCCAGGGCGCCCTCGCCGAACGCGGCGGTCGCCAGCTGGGACTCGCGGGCCTTCATCCAGTTCCGGTTGCCCTTGACCGTGTTGATCTCGCCGTTGTGCGCGACGAAGCGGTACGGGTGGGCGAGCGGCCAGGACGGGAAGGTGTTCGTCGAGAACCGGGAGTGGACGAGCGCGAGCGCCGAGGCGAAGCGGCGGTCGGAGAGGTCCGGGAAGAAGGGCTCCAGCTGGCCGGTGGTCAGCATGCCCTTGTAGACGATGGTGCGGGCGGAGAGCGACGGGAAGTACACGCCGGCCTCGCGCTCGGCGCGCTTGCGCAGCACGAAGGCCTTGCGGTCCAGCTCGATGCCCGTGGTGCCGTTGCTGACGAACAGCTGGCGGAAGGCGGGCATGGTGGTGCGCGCGCCGTTGCCGAGCAGGTCGGGGGTGACCGGGACCTCGCGCCAGCCGAGGACCGTGAGGTTCTCCTCGGCGGCGATGGCCTCGATCCGCTCCACGGCGACGGCCTGTGCGGTGCCGTCGGCGGGGAGGAAGGCGATGCCGACCGCGTACGCGCCGGCCCCGGGGAGTTCGAAGCCGGCGACCTCGCGCAGGAAGGCGTCCGGCACCTGGGACAGGATGCCGGCGCCGTCGCCGGAGTCCGGCTCGGAGCCGGTGGCGCCGCGGTGCTCGAGGTTCCGCAGGACGGTCAGGGCCTGCTCAACGAGGGTGTGGGTGGCCTCGCCGGTGAGGTTCGCCACGAATCCGACGCCGCAGGCGTCCTTCTCGTTGCGGGGGTCGTACATGCCCTGCTGGGCGGGGCGACCGTCCATGGGCGACCAGGCGGTGTTGCTGGGGCCGGTCGCGGAGTGCGTGGATGCGGAACGCATCGGCTCTCCCGTCGTCGTCGTGGCAATGTGCTGGCCGAGGGACGACGTTGGCCCTCTGCGAAATTTCGTGCAGGTTACATGATGACGGCAATTCCGAGAACCGGATATCACATTCCAGCATGCGGACACTGCGCGAGGCAGAAAGAAGGGACCTTCAAGGGATTCTCGAGTCGCAGACGCCTCCGTGGAGGCCTGCTGGGCAGTACACGGGGTGAAGGTCCCGGCGCGAGACGGGCATCATTGCCCGGCGCCCTGGTGTGATGCCCGGCGGTCACGGAATCGAAACCACCGGGTAACCGACTACTTATGTTGCGTGCTGCATAGTGTCTCACTCCCGCGGCCGTTAGCCTACGGCGCCGCCGATCCAGGTTCCCAGGATGTACGTCACACCCGCGGCGGCGCCACCCAGGACGAGCTGGCGCACACCGCTGTACCACCACGACCGGGCCGTGACCCGCGAGACCACCGCACCGCAGGCGAAGAGCCCGACGAGCGCCAGCAGCACGGCCGGCCACAGGGCGGTCGCCCCGAGCAGGTAGGGCAGCACGGGGAGCAGCGCGCCCAGGGCGAAGGAGCCGAAGGAGGACACGGCGGCGACCAGCGGCGAGGGCAGGTCGTCGGGGTCGATCCCGAGCTCCTCGCGGGCGTGGATCTCCAGCGCCTGGTCCGGGTCGCGGGAGAGCTGCATCGCCACCTCGCGGGCGAGGGCGGGCTCGACGCCGCGCGAGACGTAGAGCTCGGCCAGCTCCTCCATCTCGTCGACGGGGTGCTTGCGCAGCTGCTGGCGCTCCACGTCCAGCTCGGCGAGGACCAGCTCGCGCTGCGAGGCGACCGAGGTGTACTCACCGGCCGCCATCGAGAAGGCGCCGGCGGCGAGACCGGCGAGGCCGGTGATGACGATCGTCGCGGGGGCCACCGCACCGCCGGCCACACCGGTCATCAGGGCGAGGTTGGAGACGAGGCCGTCCATCGCGCCGAAGACCGCCGGGCGCAGCCACCCGCCGTTGACGTCGCGGTGGGTGTGGTTGTCGCGGTGGGCGGTGTGCAGCGGCGCTTCGATGTCGATGATGGACATGGCGTATCTCCCCTTTTGTACGAGTGGGTGCGAGCGGGTACGCGAAAGCGACGCGCAGCTGTGCCCGGCGCGGGGCACTCCCCCTGAACACCTCGAAAGTACGCACGATTTCCGGCTCCCGCCAGCAAGGAAGGCCGTACTTACCTGGGGTTTCGCGGGTCGGCGACCGGGTGACGGGGGCGGGCGGGGCGCGTTTCGCGGCGACCGACAAACCTCATGCCGTGGCACAAATCCCCCAAGGGCTCATGATGAGTCCCCCACCAAGTGGAGAGGCGCGCCATGGAGCTGATTGCATGCAATCCGCAGGTCCTCCTCGAACGGGCCAGGGGAGCGCTTCTCGGCCTCGCGGTGGGTGACGCGCTGGGCGCCCCCGCGGAGAACATGAAGCCGTCGGAGATCCGCGCGAAGTGGGGCCGGATCGAGGGCTTCGTCTCGGACGACCCAGCGGGCACGGACGACACGGAGTACGCGATCTTCTCGGGCCTGCTGCTGGCCCGGCACGGCTCCGCCCTGACCGTCGCGCACGTCGAACGGGCCTGGCACCACTGGATCGCGGACCTGGACGAGGGCCCCTTCCGCGGCGCGGGCTTCTCCGAGCGCGGCACCCTGGAGAACCTCCGCCGGGGCCTGGCGGCGCCGATCTCCGCCCAGCACCGGCACGCCTGGTCGGACGGCCTGGCCATGCGGGCGGCGCCCTTCGGGGTGTTCGCGGCGGGCCGCCCGGCGGAGGCGGCCCGGCTGGTCGCGATCGACGGAACGGTCAGCCACGACGGCGAGGGCATCTACGGCGGGCAGGCCGTCGCCGCCGGCGTCGCGGCCGCCATGGCGGGCGGCTCCCCCGCCTCGGTGGTCTCGGCGGCCCTGTCCGTCATCCCGTCCGACTCCTGGACGGCCCGCTCGCTGCGCCGTGCGGTGACCGCGGCCCCGCGCGGGGAGCGGGCGGTGCGGTCGGCGGTGGTCATCGGCGGCTACCCGTGGACGGACCTGGCCCCGGAGGCGGTGGGACTGGCCTTCGGCGCGTTCGCCGCCTGCGCGGGCGACTTCCCGGGCTCGGTCCTCACCGCGGTGAACATGGGCCGGGACGCCGACACCACCGCGGCGGTGGCGGGCGCCCTGGCCGGCGCCCTGTCCGGCGCCCCCGCCATCCCCGCCGCCTGGGCCTCGGCCATCGGCCCGGTCCGCGGCAGCTGCCTCCCCTCGATGCGCGGCTACCACGTCCTGGACATCGCGGACCTCCTCACCCCGGAAACCGAGCCCGCCCGATGACCCAGCCCACCACCCTCACCGACCCGGCCCCGGAAGCGGAGTCCCCCGCCGGAGCCGCCGCCCCGACCCCGGCTGTCCCCGCAGCCGCCCCCGCCCCGGCCCCGGCCGACGGGGCCGAACCGGGCCCGGCTGTCCTCACCGAACCGGTCCCGGTTCCGGGAAGGGGCGGGGTGGGGGGAACCGCCCCCGGCCGGACCCCGCCCACGGGGCCGCGTACCCCCGCGACCGCCCCGGAGGCCGCCGCCCCGGCACCGCGTGCCCCCGCCCCGCCGCCGGAGGCCACCGCCACCCCGCCGGAGGCGGGCCGGCGGATCGAGGGGTTGCTCCTCGGGCTCGCCGCCGGCGACGCCGCCGGGTGGCCCGCCGCCCGGCACCGCGCCAGCCGGATGCCCGAGTGGACCCGCCGCCTCACCCGCGAGCTCGACACCTTCGCCGAGCAGAACGCCACCACCACCCTCCCCGTCCCCATCGCCCTCAACCAGCCCCCCGAACCCCTGCGCCTCGGCCCCTCCGACGACGCCGAATGGGCCGCCTTCGCCGCCGAATCCGTACTCACCGCCGCGGGTGCCCTGCTCAGCGACCTCTCCCGGTCCCGCCGCATGCGCGCCGCCATCGACCTCGCCTGGAACGCCCTCGCCAGCGAGGTCGCCGCCGCCGCCGAACGGGCCCCCGAGGTCGAGTCCGCCGTCCTGCCGATGCGCGCCCGGATCTCCGTACGCGCCGGCCTCGGCAACCTCGCCGCCGGCCTGCGCCCGCCCGCCACCGGCCACGACAACCCGCACTACTTCGACGACGCCGCCTGCGTCCGCGCCTGCGTCCTCGCCGTCGTGCACCCCGGCGACCCGCAAGCCGCCGCGGACCTCGCCGAGTTCGACGCCCGCTACACCCAGGACGGCGACGGCGTCCACGGCGCCCGCGCCATGGCGGCCGCCGTCGCCGCCGCCCTCGCCGGCGCGGACACCGACACCGCCGTCGACGCCGCGCTCGCGCAGCTGCCCGCCCCCACCGAGATCGGCCGCAACGCCCGGCACGCCGTCAAACTCGCCCGCGCGGAGACCGGCGGCGCCTTCGCGCTCGTCCCCCTCCTGGAACACCAGATCGTCGACCACGTCTACAGCTACGGCATCGCCGCCGCCGAGACCGTCCCCGTCGCCCTCGCCCTCGCCACCGCCGCCGGCGGCAGGACCTGCGAGGCCGTCCCGGCCGCGGCCTGCCTCTCCCGCGTCGCCGACTCCGCCCCCGCCCTCGCGGGCGCCCTCACCGGCGCCCTCGGCGGCGGCGACTCCCTCCCCGCCGCCTGGCGCGACGCCTGCCGCACCCTCTCCGGCTGCGCCCTCCCCCGGCTGGCCGGAACCGACCTCGTCGAACTCGCCGCACTGCTCTCGCGTACGGAACTCACCTCACGGAAGGGATGATTCGGGCATGAGCCTCACACTGGAGGACCGGTTCTCGGGCGCCCTCGTCGGCGCCGCCGTCGGTGACGCCCTCGGCGGGCCGGTGGAGGGCTGGTCCCCGGAGCAGATCGCCGAGCGGCACGGCGGCCGCGTACACGGCATCGTCGGCCCCTGGTACGCGGACTGGCGCACCGCCCGGCCCATCGCGCCCTACCACAAGGGCGACGGGCACGTCACCGACGACACCCTCATGACGCACGCCCTGGTGCGCGTCTACACGGCCGTACGCGACCACCTGGACGCCTACGCCGTCGCCGAGCACCTCGTGCCGGACCTGATGGGCACCCCCCGCTGGATCCCCGAGCTGGAGGCCGAGGCACTGCCCCTCCAGCGGATCTTCCTCGCCGAGAAGTGGATCGTGACCCGGCTGCACTACGCGCACGCCGACCCCCGCGAGGCCGGCACCGGGAACATCGTCAACTGCGGCGCGGCGATGTACATGGCGCCGGTCGGCCTGGTCAACGCGGGCAACCCGGCCGCCGCCTACGCCGAGGCGCTGGACGTCGCGGGCGCGCACCAGTCCTCGTACGGGCGGGAGGCGGCCGGCGTGTTCGCCGCGGCGGTCTCGGCGGCCTGCGCCCCGGGCGCGACGGCCGCGACGGTGGTGGACACCGCGCTCGCCCTCGCCAAGGACGGCACCCGCGACGCCATCGCCGCCGTACGCGAAGTCGCTCTGCGGCACCGGGACTTCGAGTCCGCGCTCGCGCCGCTGCGGGCGGCCGTGGCCCCGTACGACTCGGTCGGGCCGGACTACCGGGCGCCCTCCCTCGGCGCCCGCCGCCCCTCGCGGCTGCACTCCATCGAGGAACTGCCGATCGCCCTCGGCATGCTGCTCGTCGCGGACGGCCGGTACGAGGCCTCCGTGCTCGGCGCCGTCAACTACGGCCGCGACTGCGACTCCATCGCCACCATGGCCGGGGCCCTCGCCGGCGCCCTCGGCGGGGAGTCCGCCGTGCCCGCCGCCTGGGCCAAGCAGGTCGCGGAGGCCAGCCGGCTCGACCTGCACGCCCCGGCCGCCGAGCTGGCCGCCGTGGCCCGGGAGGTCTTCGACCGGGACCGGACCCGCCGGCGCGCCCACGAGGCCGCCTTCGACGCCATCGCCTCCCCCCGGTGACGGCCCCCTGCGCCGGCAACCCCCCGGCCACACCGCACCCACCCCCAGCAGACCCGACCCCCACAGCCCCGGCCGACACGGGCCCAACCACAGCAGGCCCCACCACCACAGCCCCCGCCAGCCCGAACCCGGTCACGGCAGGCCCCGCCACAACACCCCCGGCCCAAACCAGCCCCGCCACGGCAGACCCCGCCCCCACAGCCCCGGCCGGCGCAGCCGCCGCGTGCGGCGCCGGCGGTGCCGTGCGGCTGACCTGGGTGCAGCCCGAGGACCTGGTCGGCCATGAGCTGCGCCAGGCCGCCGAGGACGGGCGCGACCCCGGGCCGGCCCGCTCCGCCTGGCTCGCGGCGGGCGGGCAGGAGGCCCCCGCCCGGGCCGGGGCCTCCCCCGCCCCCGCCGCGCCGGAGCTGCGTGCGCTCGCCGTCCGCCTGCTGGACGGCCTCGCGGAGCTTCCCGTCCCCACCGCCGCCGCGGAGCCCACCGACTGGCCGGCCATCCGTGCCACCTGGCCCGCACCCCTCCCGCCCGGCCCGGCCGCCCCGGTGGATCCCGCGCTGCGCCGCAGGCTGGAGGCCGCCTGGGTCGGCCGGGCCGTCGGCTGCGTACTCGGCAAACCCGTCGAGAAGCTCCCCCTCGACGGCATCCGCGCCCTCGCCCGCGCCGCCGGGAACTGGCCGCTGGACGACTGGTTCACCGCCCGCGGCGTCCCCGCGGAGCTGCTGGCCGCCCACCCGTGGAACCGCCGCTCCGCCCCCACCTCCCTCGCCGAGAACATCGACGGCGCGCCCGAGGACGACGACCTGAACCACCCCCTCCTCGGCCTGCTGCTGCTCCAGCGGCACGGCAAGGGCTTCGCCACCGCCGACCTCGCCCGGCTCTGGCTCGACGAGCTCCCCGCCGGCCGCACCTTCACCGCCGAACGCGTCGCCTACCGCAACCTCCTCCAGGGCCTGGAGCCCCCGCACACCGCCACCCACCACAACCCCTTCCGCGAGTGGATCGGCGCCCTCATCCGCGCCGACGTCCACGGCTGGACCAACCCCGGCGACCCGGCCGCCGCCGCCGAACAGGCCTGGCGGGACGCCACCCTCACGCACACCGCGGGCGGGGTGCACGCCGCCCTGTTCGCCGCCGCGGCCGTAGCCGAGGCCGCCGGCGGCCGGGCCGACGTGCACGGCGCGCTGCGGGCCGGGCTGGCCGTCGTACCGCCCGGCTCGCGCCTCGCCGAGGCGGTCCGGCACGGGATCCGCGCCGCCCGCGAGGAGGCCTGCTTCGACCGGGTCGTGGACCGGCTGCACGTCCGCTACGGCCACTACCACTGGGTGCACGCCGTCCCCAACACCGCCCTGATCGCCGCCGCCCTCACCCACGCCGACGGGGACTTCACCCGTTCCGTCTGCCTCGCGGTGTCCGGCGGCTGGGACACCGACTCCAACGGCGCCACCGCCGGCTCGGTCGCCGGGCTCCTGGCCGGATCCCCCGACCGGATCCCGGAGCGCTGGACCGCACCGCTGAAGAACCGCCTCGCCACCACCGTCGCGGGCTTCGACGGCACCGGCTTCGACACCCTCGCCCAGCTCACCGCCCGGCTCACCACCCAGGAGGCAACCCGCTCATGACGGCCATCGCCGTGCTCGGCAGTACCAACATGGACCTCGTCGCCTACGTGCCCAAGGCCCCCCGCCTCGGGGAGACCGTCACCGGCCGGGAGTTCCGCACGGCCCCCGGCGGCAAGGGCGCCAACCAGGCGGTGGCCGCCGCCCGCCTCGGCGGGGAGGTGGTGATGATCGGCGCGGTCGGGACGGACGAGTTCGGCGTACGGCTGCGGGCCGCTCTCGCGTCGGCCGGGGTCGAGACCGCCGCGCTGCGCACCGTCGAGGGCGCGAGCGGCACCGCCCACATCACCGTCGACGACGAGGGCGGCAACAGCATCATCGTCATCCCGGGCGCCAACGCCCGCGTCACCGGCCTGGAGGCGGGCGACGCGTCGCGGATCGGCGCCGCCGACTGCCTGCTGCTCCAGCTGGAACTCCCCCTGGAGGCCGTCCTCGCCGGGGCGCGGGCCGCCCGCGCGCACGGCGTCCGCACGGTCCTCACCCCGGCCCCCGCGCAGCCCCTGCCGGCCGGGCTGCTCGCCGCCACCGACCTGCTGGTCCCCAACGAGCACGAGGCCGCCGCCCTCACCGGCCTCACCGACCCGCACCGGGCCGCGGAGGCGCTGTTGCGGGAGGTGCCGGAGGTGGTGGTCACCCTGGGCGCGGCCGGCTGCCTGTACGCGGCCCGGGGGCGCGAGCCGCTGACGGTGACGGCCCCGCGGGTGCGGGCGGTGGACACCACCGCCGCCGGGGACACCTTCGTCGGGGCGCTCGCGGTGGCGCTCGGGGAGGGGCGCGCCATGCCGGGGGCTCTGGCCTGGGCGTCGGTGGCGGCGTCGCTGTCCGTCCAGCGGCCGGGGGCGCAGGACTCGATGCCGGCCCGCGCCGAAGTGGACCGGGCGGCGGGGGCCGCGGCCGGGGCGGAGTCATGACCCCCTCGGACGCGCCCGCCGACGCGCCCCACGCCGACGCGCCCGCCGACGCGCCCCCGGCCGGCCCGCTGGCGGGGCTGCGCGTACTCGACCTGGCCACCCTGTTCGCCGGGCCGCTGGCCGCCACCCTGCTCGGGGACTTCGGCGCCGAGGTGGTCAAGGTCGAGCACCCGCACCGGCCCGACCCCTCCCGGGGGCACGGCCCCGCCAAGGACGGGGTCGGGCTGTGGTGGAAGCTGCTCGGGCGGAACAAGCGGACGATGACCCTCGACCTGTCCGTGCCCGCCGGCCGGGACACCCTGCTGCGGCTGGCCGCCACCGCCGACGTGGTCGTCGAGAACTTCCGCCCCGGCACCCTGGAGCGGTGGGGGCTGGGCTGGCCCGAGCTGTCGGCCGCCAACCCGCGGCTCGTCCTGGCCCGCGTCACGGCCTTCGGCCAGCAGGGCCCGTACGCCCGCCGGCCCGGCTTCGGCACCCTCGCCGAGGCGATGAGCGGCTTCGCGGCGATCACCGGTGAGCCCGACGGCCCCCCGACCCTCCCGCCCTTCGGCCTCGCCGACTCCATCGCAGCGCTGACCTGCGCGTACGCGGTGATGACCGCGCTCGCCGGGCGGGACCGGACCGGTCGGGGCCAGGTCGTCGACCTGGCGATCATCGAGCCGATCCTGACCGTGCTGGGCCCGCACCCGCTCTGGTACGACCAGCTCGGCTACGTCCAGCCCCGCACCGGCAACCGCTCCGCCAACAACGCCCCCCGCAACACCTACCGCAGCGCGGACGGCCGCTGGCTGGCGGTGTCCGCCTCGGCCCAGTCGATCGCGGAGCGCGTGCTGCGGCTCGTCGGCCGGGCCGAGCTGACCACCGAGCCCTGGTTCGCGACCGGCTCCGGGCGGGCCGCGCACGCGGAGGTCATCGACGGGGCGGTCGGCGGCTGGATCGCCCGGCACAAGGCCGAGGAGGTGGTCGCGGCCTTCGAGGAGGCCGAGGCCGCCGTCGCCCTGGTCTACGACGTCCGGGACGTGATGGCCGATCCGCAGTTCGCCGCCCTCGACACGGTCACGGAGGTCGAGGACCCCGAACTCGGCCCGCTCCGCATGCAGAACGTCCTCTTCCGGCTGTCCGGGACGCCCGGCGGGATCCGCTGGGCCGGCCGGCCGCACGGCGCGGACACCGAATCCGTCCTGACCGAGCTCGGCCTGACCGGGCCCGAGATCGCCGCTCTCCGTACCGGAGGTGCCCTGTGATCCTGACCTGGCTCTACGCGCCCGGGGACCGCCCGGAGGTGGTGGCGAAGGCCCTGCGCAGCGGGGCCGACGCCGTCATCGTCGACCTGGAGGACTCGGTGTCGGTCTCGCGCAAGGAGTACGCCCGCGCGGCCACCGCCGAACTGCTGGGCGAACGGCCGCCGGTCCCGGTCCACGTCCGCGTCAACGCCCTCGGCTCCCCCTGGTCGGGCGCCGACCTCACCGCACTGGCCCAGCTGCACGGCCTCGCGGGCCTGCGGCTGCCCAAGGTCGACGCGCCGGAACAGATCACCCGGGTCGCGGACCGCACCGGAGGGGTGGCGCTGTACGCGCTGCTGGAGTCCGCGCTGGGGGTGGAGAGGGCGTACGAGATCGCGCGCGCCCACCCGTCCCTGCAGGGGCTGACGCTGGGCGAGGCGGACTTGTGCGCGGACCTCGGCGTCTGCGCGGAGAGCGGGCTGGACTGGCCGCGTTCCAGGGTCGTCGTGGCGGCCCGCGCCGCCGGGCTGGCACCGCCGGCGCAGTCGGTCTTCCCGGACATCCGGGACCTGGAGGCCCTGGCCGCCTCCTGCGCGCGGGGCCGGGCGCTGGGCTTCCTCGGGCGTGCGGCGATCCACCCGCGGCAGCTGCCGGTGATCGAGCGGGCCTTCCTCCCGGGGCCGGAGGAGGTCACCGCCGCCGAGGAGATCGTCACGGCCGCCCGCGCCATGCCGGGGGCGCTCGCCCTCCCGGACGGCCGCTTCGTCGACCCGGCCGTCGTCGCGGCCGCGCACCGCACCCTGACCTTGTCCCGCCGCGCCCCTTCCTGACGCGCCGCTCGCACGACTCGGCCCCGGGGGCCTCCCCGGCTTCGCGCCGCCGCGCCGGACTCCGTCCGTCGGGCCGCGGGGCGGGGCCGGGTTCCGTGGCCGGGGCCGGTGGGTCGGGTGCGGGTGGGGGGCCGCTGCGCGGGGCTGGGTCCCCTACCCGCCCTTCGCCCGTTCCCAGGGGCTCCGCCCCTGACCCCGCGCCTCAAACGCCGGCGGGGCTGGAGTGCCGGGGCTGCGCCCCGGACCCCGATACCGGCCGCTCCGCGCCCGGTGCGCTCAAACGCCGCGCGGGCTGGAATTCCGCTGCGCGAAATCCAGCCCCGCCGGCCACTTCCAGCCCCGCCGGCGCTTGCGGCGCGGGAGTCCGGGGGCGCAGCCACGAGCCCCTTCAGCCCCGCCGGCGTTTGAGGCGCGGGTCCGGGCAGAGCCCGGGGAACGGGCGAAGGGCGGGTAGGGGATCCAGCCCCGCGCAGCGGCGATCGGCACCGGCGCCGGCCGGGTACGCCGGAGGGGGCGCCGCGAGTCGCGCGGCGCCCCCTCCGGTACGACCCGGTAGGTCAGCTCTTGTCGGCCTCGGCGGCCTTGGTGAGGCTGGTGGCCGGCTTCGCTCCGGCGTCGGGGGTCTCGGCCTCGACGGCCTTCGCGTCGGCCGGGACGGCCTTCGGGTCGGCCTCCGCACCCGCCGGGACGGCCTTCGCGTCGGCCTCGGCCCCGGCCGCAGCGGGCTCACCCGAGCCCGAACCGCCGGAGGCGACCGGCTCGACCACCGTCTCCCGCCCCGGCCGCAGCTTCGCCGAGAGCACGAAGTACACCACCGCGAGCACGAAGACCACGATCGCGGTCCACACGTTCAGCCGCAGGCCCAGGATGTGGTGCGCCTCGTCGACGCGCATGTACTCGATCCACACGCGCCCGGAGCAGTAGGCCGCCACGTACAGGGCGAACGCCCGCCCGTGTCCCAGCTTGAAGCGCCGGTCGGCCCAGATGACCAGGGCGGCGACGCCCAGGCACCACAGGGACTCGTAGAGGAACGTCGGGTGGTAGGTGCCGGCGACCCGGTTCGGGCCGTCGCTGATCTTCAGCGCCCACGGCAGGTCGGTCGCGCGGCCGTACAGCTCCTGGTTGAACCAGTTGCCCCAGCGTCCGAAGGCCTGGGCGACGGCGATGCCCGGGGCGAGCGCGTCGGCCCAGGCGGGCAGCGGGATGCCGCGCAGGCGGCAGCCGATCCAGGCGCCGACCGCGCCGAGCGCGATCGCGCCCCAGATGCCGAGGCCGCCCTCCCAGATCTTGAAGGCGTCGACCCAGTCCCGGCCCTCGCCGAAGTAGAGCTGGTAGTCGGTGATCACGTGGTAGAGGCGACCGCCGACCAGGCCGAAGGGCACCGCCCACACGGCGATGTCCGCGACCGTGCCCGGCTTTCCGCCGCGCGCGATCCACCGCTTGTTGCCGAGCCAGACGGCGACGAAGACGCCGATGATGATGCAGAACGCGTAGCCGCGCAGCGGGATCGGTCCGAGATGGATCACGCCGGTCGACGGGCTGGGGATGTAAGCAAGGTCCATGGCAGACCTGACGCTACCCTGCCGGGCGGTACGGACCGCAACCCGCCCGGCAAGCTGAAACCAAAACCACACATGGCGGGGCCGCCCGGGTCAGCCTCCCGACCCCGTGCCCGCCCCCGCCCGGGAGCCGGAACCGGAACCCGATCCGGAACCGGATCCGGAACCGGTTGCGGAACCGGATGCGGAGCGGGAGCCGGTGACCGTGGAGGTCTTGGAGCCGGTCTTGGAGCCGCTGCTTCCGGACGCGGAGGCGGAGGGGGACGCCGACGGTGACGGGGCGGTCTTGCCGGCGGTGCCCTCGACCTTCTCCTTCAGCTTCTGCGGGGTCAGCGGGTTCGCCTGGTCGGAGAAGATGTCCTTGCCGTCGAGCAGCACGGTGGGGGTGCCGCGGAACTTCCCGTCGCGGAAGGCCTCGTGCGACTTGCCCACCCAGCTGTTGTGGGTGCCGTCCTGCACGCAGGAGCGGAAGGCGGGGGTGTCCAGCCCGTCGACCTTGCCGGCCAGCTCCAGCAGCTTGGCGTTCTTGCCGTAGGCGTCGTCGGTCTCCGGCGGCTGGTTCTGGAAGAGGACGTCGTGGTACGGGGAGAACTTGCCGGCGTCCTGGGCGCAGGCGGCGGCGTTCGCCCCCTTCAGGGAGCCGGTGCCGCCCATGTTCCCGTCGATCAGGGTGACCAGGTGGTACTCGACCTTGAGCAGCCCCTTGGCCTCCAGGTCGTGGATGGTGGTGCGGTAGTTGTCCTCGAAGGCCTTGCAGGCGGGGCAGCGGAAGTCCTCCCACACCGTGAGGGTGGACTTGGCCTCGTCCTTGCCGGTCTGGATGGCGAGCGCGTCCTTGCCGGTGGCTCCGGAGGGCGCGGCCACCGGGCCGGCCTTGGCGGACTTGTCGCCCTTGCCGGTGTTGGCCGCGATCACGCCGACGACGGCGGCCAGGCCGAGCACGCCGACGACGGTTCCGGCGACCAGGAAGGTCCTCCGGCGCTTGTCCCGGCTCTTCTGCCGCTCGCGCTCCTGCTGGAGTCGCTCCCGGGCCGATCGTTTCGTCGCATCGCGGTTCGCACCGTCGTTCTTCTCGCTCACGTTCGGCCAAACGAAGCGGGGAGGCACTCGCGTGCCTCCCCGCTGCCGAATCCACCCGATCGGGCTACAGAACCTCGTCCTGGGCCCGTCTGGGTCAGGACCTGCGTACGCCTTCCGCAAGCTCGCCCGCCAGTGCCCGCACGGCCGACAGGCCGGCCGGCAGGTCCGGGGCGTCCAGGAGGAGCTTCACGAAGGCGGAGCCGACGATCACCCCGTCGGCGAAGCCGGCGACCTGCTTGGCCTGTACGGCGTTGGAGACGCCCAGGCCCACGCAGACCGGGAGGTCGGTGGTGGTGCGGGTGCGGCGCACCAGCTCCTGGGCCTCGTTGCCGACGGACTCGCGGGTGCCGGTGACGCCCATGAGGGAGGCGGCGTAGACGAAGCCGGAGCCGGCGGCGGTGATGGTCGCCAGGCGCTCGTCCTTGCTGCTGGGGGCCACGACGAAGACGGTCGCCAGACCGTGCTCGGCGGCGTGCTCCCGCCACAGCGCGGACTCCTGGACCGGCAGGTCGGGCAGGATGCAGCCGGCGCCGCCGGCGGCGGCCAGCTCGGCGGTGAACCGCTCGACGCCGTAGCGGTCGATGGGGTTCCAGTACGTCATGACGAGGATCGGGACCCCGGTGGCCTCGAAGGCCTCGCGGACGGTGCGCAGCACGTCGGCGATCTTGACGCCGCCGCGCAGGGCGATGTCGTCGGCGGTCTGGATGACGGCGCCGTCCAGGACCGGGTCGCTGTGCGGCAGGCCGATCTCGACGATGTCGGCGCCGCCCTCGACGATCGCCTTGACGGCCTCGATGCCGCCGTCGACGGTCGGGAAGCCGGCCGGGAGGTAGGCGACGAGGGCCGCCCGGTCCTCGGACTTGGCCTTGGCGAGGGTCGCGCTCAGCAGTTCGATGTTGCCCTGGTTGCTCACTTGTGCTCCCCCTCGGTCTCCGTGCCGTCGTACAGCCCGAAGTAGCGGGCGGCCGTGTCCATGTCCTTGTCGCCGCGGCCGGACAGGTTGACGACGATGAGGCCGTCCTTGCCCAGCTCCTTGCCCAGGTCGAGGGCGCCCGCGAGGGCGTGCGCCGACTCGATGGCCGGGATGATGCCCTCGGTGCGCGACAGCAGGCGCAGGGCCTGCATGGCGGCGTCGTCGGTGACCGCGCGGTACTCGCCGCGGCCGGTGTCCTTGAGGTAGGAGTGCTCGGGGCCGATGCCCGGGTAGTCGAGGCCGGCGGAGATGGAGTAGGGCTCGGTGATCTGGCCCTCCTCGTCCTGGAGGACGTAGCTGCGGGAGCCGTGCAGGATGCCGGGCTCGCCCGCGGTGAGGGTGGCGGCGTGCTCGCCGGTCTCGACGCCGTGTCCGGCGGGCTCGAAGCCGACCAGGCGGACGTCGGCGTCGGGGATGAAGGCGTGGAAGAGGCCGATGGCGTTGGAGCCGCCGCCGACGCAGGCGGCGACGGCGTCGGGGAGCCGGCCGGCGCGCTCGATGATCTGGCGGCGGGCCTCGACGCCGATGACGCGGTGGAAGTCGCGGACCATCGCCGGGAAGGGGTGGGGGCCGGCGACGGTGCCGAAGAGGTAGTGGGTCTGGTCCACGTTGGCGACCCAGTCGCGGAACGCCTCGTTGATGGCGTCCTTGAGGGTCCGGGAGCCGGACTTCACGGCGATGACCTCGGCGCCGAGCATGCGCATGCGGGCCACGTTGAGGGCCTGGCGCTGGGTGTCGATCTCGCCCATGTAGATGGTGCAGTCGAGGCCGAAGAGGGCGCAGGCGGTGGCGGTGGCCACGCCGTGCTGGCCGGCGCCGGTCTCGGCGATGACGCGGGTCTTGCCCATGCGCTTGGTGAGCAGCGCCTGGCCCAGCACGTTGTTGATCTTGTGCGAGCCGGTGTGGTTGAGGTCCTCGCGCTTGAGGAAGATCCGGGCGCCGCCGGCGTGCTCGGCGAACCGGGGCACCTCGGTCAGGGCGCTGGGCCGGCCGGTGTAGTTGACCATGAGGTCGTTGAGCTCGGCGGCGAAGGCCGGGTCGCCCTTGGCCTTCTCGTACTCGACGGCGACCTCGTCCACGGCGGCGACGAGGGCCTCCGGGATGAACTTGCCGCCGAAGTCACCGAAGTAGCCCTCGGTGTTGGGGACGTGACCCTCCGGGTCCGGGATGAAGAACGAGCTGGTGGACATGTGCCACTACTCCTACGGGTACGGAATGCGAGGCTTCGCTCGACGCGGGCTGGATGCACCGTATTGCGCCGCCGGTCCGCCGCCCGCGCACCCCGCTGAGGGGGTGGGAGGGGATGCGGAGGGGACGGCCCGCACCCCCACGGGGGGCGGGGCCGTGCGGGGCCGCCCGTCCCCGGTACCTCAGGGATACCGGGCCGGGAGGGCCTCCGTCACGACGCGGCCGCGCCGCGCCATCGCATGCCGTTGACCTGTCCGGGCTCGGACCCGATCACGTAGCGCACCCGCCTGCCGTGCACGCGGCGGGCCGGGGCGCGACAGCCGCGGGGGCGGCAGCCGCGCGCCAGCGGCGCGTGTGCCGTCGGCACGGCGGCCGGGCCGTGGCCCGGCCGGGTGCGGACGGTGGAGGAGGCGGGAGGCATGGACGGGTCAGCTCCGCCCGTGACGCAGGGCGGGGTGGGCGCCGGCGGCGACGAGGTCGGCCACGGCCGCCTTCGGGTCGCGGCCGGTGACCAGGGACTCGCCGACGAGGACCGCGTCGGCGCCCTCGTTGGCGTAGGCGATCAGGTCGTGGGGTCCGCGGATGCCGGACTCGGCGACCTTCACGATGTGGGGCGGGATCTCTCCGACGACGCGCTCGAAGGTGGAGCGGTCGACCTTGAGGTCCTTCAGGTTGCGCGCGTTGACGCCGATGATCTTGGCGCCGGCGGCGACGGCACGCTCGATCTCCTCCTCGTCGTGCACCTCGACGAGCGGGGTGAGGCCGATGGACTCGGCCCGCTCGATGAGGGAGACCAGGGCCTCCTGCTCCAGGGCCGCGACGATCAGCAGCACGAGGTCGGCGCCGTAGGCGCGGGCCTCCCACAGCTGGTACGCCGTGACGATGAAGTCCTTGCGCAGGATCGGGATGTCCACGCGTGCGCGGACGGCCTCCAGGTCGGCGAGCGAGCCGCCGAAGCGGCGCTGCTCGGTGAGGACGGAGATGACCGCCGCGCCACCGGCCTCGTAATCGGCGGCGAGCCCGGCCGGATCCGCGATCGCGGCCAGCGCGCCCTTGGAGGGGCTGGAGCGCTTGACCTCGCAGATCACCTTGACGCCGTCGCCACGCAGGGCGGCGACGCCGTCCTTGGCCCGGGGCGCCTTGGCGGCACGCTCCTTGAGCTCGTCGAGGCTCACGCGGGCCTGCCGTTCGGCAAGGTCTTCGCGGACCCCTTCGATGATCTCGTCGAGCACACTCACGCGAGCGGCCCCCTTCCGGGTCGATGACGGTCGGCCGCCTTGCAGACACGTTCCACTGCAAGGTCAGCACTCAAATGGTATCCGCAGGTCGCCGAGGCCTCCGCACGGAGTTCTCGGTTTCCCAGGGACTGGACACTCGGAATATGGCCCTCCCGTAGTTCCCCCAAGGCCTCCGCCGGGTTCAGGGGGCCAGCACGGAACCGAACGGGAGGTTCCGGACAATCGAGAACGCGAGCACCACGGCCCCGATGCCCCACCACCAGGCCGGCCGCAGCGCGATCCGGGGGGCCGGCCGCCCGCGGAGGGCGCTCAGCAGCCACAGGGCCGTGAAGGCGGCGAAGACGAGGTAGCCGGCCACCGCCACGGCGTTGGCGCCCAGCGCGGCCGGCAGGTCGCCGGTGGCGAAGGCGTGGGCGCTGCGCAGCCCGCCGCACCCGGGGCACAGCACCCCCGTGAGCCGGAACAGCGGGCAGACCGGATAGTGGCCCGGTTCGTTCGGGTCCACGGCGCCCACGTACGCGAAGGCCGCCACGGCCCCGGCCAGGGTCAGCACGGGCGCGGCCGCCCGCCGGGCCCGGGGGACCCGTACGGGCGCCCCGCCGGACGGCGGCGGCCCCCAGGGGCCCGCGTGCGGGGCGTGCGGGGCGTCGGTACGAGGGGCGTCCACCCGCTGATTCTCACCGCTCATGGCAAAAGGCGCAGCCCGACGGGGCCGCGCCTTTCGAACAGCGGACCGGCAGACCCGCGGGATCGCGCTCAGACCTTGGCGGGAACCCGGTTGGCGGCGATGACCTCGGCGAGGTCGCGGTGGGCGGCCTTCGGCGCGCCCATGCCGGCGGCGCGCATCGCCAGGCCGACGACACCGCCGAGCGCGACGACGACCATGCCGGCCCAGAACCCGAGCGGGTTCGCCAGCACCATGAAGGCGCCGGAGACGCAGAAACCGATGAAGGCGATGATGACACCGGTCCAGGCGGCCGGGGTGTGTCCGTGGCTCGTGCCCGCCATGAGTTGCTCCTCGTTGCTCTGTCTCGCGTGCGGTGCCGCACGCTCGCTGTCATTGTCCCGCACGCCGCCGCCGGTTTCTCCAGTGGGTGGCGGTCTCCCGCGGCCCCGGCTAGCGGGTGGGGTCCTCGCCGCGGTCCAGCGCCTTCCACAGGTCCTCCGGCCGGTCCGGGTCCACCGGGGCGGGGGTGCGCCCGCGGGGGCTCCCGTCGCGCTCGTAGCGGCCTCCCATCGCGGGCCAGCCGCTGCCGAAGCGCAGCGCGAGCAGTCCCGCGAGCAGGATCAGGGCGGCGCCGGAAGCGGTGACGTACGGCCACGCCGTATGGGTCAGCTCCCCCACCCGGGCGGCGGTGTCGGCGGTCGCGGTGGCGGCCCGCTCGTCCAGGGCGGCCCGGTCGTCGGCGGCGGCCACCGCAGCCAGGGCCGCGCCCAGACCGCTCAGCGCGAGCAGCCCGGAGACCAGCAGCCGCCCCCGGCCCCGTACGGCGAACACCGCGACCAGGGCGGCGAGGCCGACGATGGCCAGGGCGGCCGGGAGGCCCGTGACGGCCCGCCCGTCCGCGGTCAGGGGCAGGGTCCCGCCCCCGATGGCGGCGCTGCCCCGGGCCCAGGTGCGGCCGGAGGCGAGCAGGACGACGGTGGCGCCGAGCGCGCCGAGCAGCAGGGCGACGGCCACGGTGCGGCGGCCGGTGCTGCTGTCGGGGGCCTCGGCCTCGCTGGGGGGGTGGGGTACGGCACTCACGTACCCCACTATCCCCTACGGCCTCAGCCGCGGTGGAGGCGGTTCGCCGCTCCGACCGCGCGGAGCACGGCGGCGGCCTTGTTGCGGCACTCCCGGTCCTCCAGCTCGGGCACCGAGTCCGCGACCACGCCCGCCCCGGCCTGCACGTACGCCGTTCCGTCGCGCAGCAGCGCGGTGCGGATGGCGATGGCCGTGTCGGAGTCCCCCGCGAAGTCCAGGTAGCCGACGCAGCCGCCGTACAGGCCGCGCCGGGAGGGCTCCAGCTCCTCGATGATCTGCATGGCGCGCGGCTTGGGCGCGCCGGAGAGGGTGCCGGCGGGGAAGCAGGCGGTGAGCACGTCGAACGCCGTCCTGCCCTCGGCGACCCGGCCGGTGACGGTGGAGACGATGTGCATGACGTGCGAGTACCGCTCGATGCTCATGAAGTCCACGACCTCGACGGAGCCCGGCTCGCACACCCGGCCCAGGTCGTTGCGGCCCAGGTCGACGAGCATGAGGTGCTCGGCGCGCTCCTTCGGGTCGGCCAGCAGCTCCTCGGCGAGGTCGTTGTCCTCCTGCGGGGTCGCGCCCCGGTGCCGGGTGCCGGCGATCGGGTGGACCATGGCCCGGCCGTCCTCGACCTTGACCAGCGCCTCGGGGCTGGACCCGACCACGTCGAAGCCGTTCTCGAAGCGGAAGAGGTACATGTACGGGGAGGGGTTGGTGGCCCGCAGCACCCGGTAGACGTCCAGCGCGGACGCCTCGCAGGGGGTCTCGAACCGCTGCGAGGGCACCACCTGGAAGGCCTCGCCGGCCCGGATGCGCTCCTTCACGTCCTCCACGGCCGCCTGGTACTTCTCGCCGCCCCACAGCGCGGAGAACTCCGGCAGCTCGGAGGCGGGCAGCGGGGCCGGGGCGTACGGCGCGGGCCGCGCGAGGTCGGCCTCCATGGCGTCGAGGCGGGCGACGGCGTCGGCGTGGGCCTCGTCGACCCCGGAGTCCAGGTCGTTGTGGTTGATCGCGTTGGCGATCAGCTGGACGGTGCCGTCCCAGTGGTCCAGGACCGCCAGGTCGGAGGTGAGGAGCATGGTCAGCTCGGGGAGCTCCAGGTCGTCCTCGGCGTGCTCGCCGATGCGCTCCATGCGGCGGACGATGTCGTAGCCGAGGTAGCCGACCATGCCGCCGGTGAACGGCGGCATGCCGCCCGCGAGGTCGCGCGGAGTGTGCAGGGCCTCGACGGTGGCGCGCAGCGCGTCCAGCGGGTCACCGTCCACGGGGACGCCGACGGGCGGGGTGCCGATCCAGTGCGCCTGGCCGTCCTTGACGGTGAGGGTGGAGTCGCTGCGCACGCCGATGAAGGAGTAGCGGGACCAGGAGCGGCCGTTCTCGGCGGACTCCAGCAGGAAGGTGCCGGGGCGTTCGGCGGCCAGCTTGCGGTAGAGCCCGACCGGGGTGTCCCCGTCGGCGAGCAGCCTGCGGCTGACGGGGATGACACGGCGGTCGGCCGCGAGCTTGCGGAACGTCTCGAGATCCATGGGGTGGGACCCTAACTGGCTAGCGGCCGTCGCCGAAAAGGACATCGTCGTCGAAGCAGGTGCGGGCGCCCGTGTGGCAGGCGGCGCCGACCTGGTCGACCTTGACGAGCACGGTGTCCGCGTCGCAGTCGAGGGCGACGGACTTCACGTGCTGGAAGTGGCCGGAGGTGTCCCCCTTGACCCAGTACTCCTGCCGGCTGCGGGACCAGTAGGTGCAGCGGCCGGTGGTGAGGGTGCGGTGCAGGGCCTCGTCGTCCATCCAGCCGAGCATGAGCACCTCGCCGGTGTCGTACTGCTGGGCGATGGCCGGGACCAGGCCGTCCGGGGAGCGCTTGAGGCGGGCTGCGACGGCGGGGTCGAGGGAGGTCGTACTCATGGGCCCCATTGTGCCGCGCGGAAGGACCCGTTACGGATCACCGTCCGCCTGGTGGGCAGCCGCGCGGCGGGCCGCGGCCGTAGGCTGGCCCGTATGTCTACCCATGCGAAGCGTGAACGGCTGCTGCTGGCGGACCTTCTGGAGGCTGCGGGACCGGAGGCGCCGACGCTGTGCGACGGCTGGACCTGCCGGGACCTGGCGGCGCACGTGGTGGTGCGCGAGCGCCGCCCCGACGCGGCGGGCGGGCTGCTGCTGAACGTGCTGAAGGGCCGCCTCGACCGGGCGATGGCCGAGTACGCGGCCAAGCCGTACGAGGAGCTCATCCAGCTGATCCGCACCGGCCCGCCGAAGCTGTCCGTGTACGCGTTGAAGCAGATCGACGAGGCGGCGAACGCGGTGGAGTTCTACGTCCACGCGGAGGACGTGCGGCGCGCGCAGCCGGACTGGTCGCCGCGGACGCCGGACCCGGTGTTCTCGGACGCGCTCTGGTCCCGGCTGGAGAAGCTGGCCCGGCTGACGGGCCGCCGCTCGCCGGTGGGCCTGGTGCTGCGCCGCCCGGACGGGCGCACGGCGGTGGCGCACAAGGGCGTACCGGTGGTGACGGTGACCGGGGAGCCGGGCGAGCTGACGCTGTTCTGCTTCGGCCGGCAGAACGCGGCCGCGGTGGAGCTGGACGGCGAGAAGGAGGCCGTCGCGAAGCTGACGGTCGCCCAGCTGGGCATCTGACACGCCGACGCGCCCCGGGCACCGCCCGGCCGTGCCCAGCCTCCCGGGCTCCGGGCCGCCGCGGCGGCCCCCGGCCGCCCCGAGCGGGGCGGCCGGGACTGGCCAGGGCTCAGCGGACCGGGTGGCCGGCTTCCCGCAGGGCGCCCTTGACCTCGGAGATCCGCAGGTCGCCGAAGTGGAACACCGAGGCGGCCAGGACCGCGTCGGCGCCCGCGCCGATGGCGGGCGCGAAGTGCTCCAGCCTGCCCGCGCCGCCGGAGGCGATCACCGGGACGGTGACGTGCCGGCGCACGGCCGCGATCATCTCGGTGTCGTAGCCGTCCTTGGTGCCGTCGGCGTCCATGGAGTTCAGCAGGATCTCCCCGGCGCCCAGTTCGGCCGCCCGGTGCGCCCACTCGACGGCGTCGATGCCGGTGCCCCGGCGGCCGCCGTGGGTGGTGACCTCGAAGGAGCCGGTCTCCGTACGGCGGGCGTCGACCGACAGGACGAGGACCTGGCGGCCGAAGCGCTCGGCGATCTCCTGGATCAGCTCGGGCCGGGCGATGGCGGCGGTGTTGACGCCGACCTTGTCGGCGCCGGCCCGCAGCAGCTTGTCGACGTCGTCGGCGGTGCGGACGCCGCCGCCGACCGTGAGCGGGATGAACACCTGCTCGGCGGTGCGCCGCACCACGTCGTAGGTGGTCTCGCGGTTGCCGGAGGAGGCGGTGATGTCGAGGAAGGTCAGCTCGTCGGCGCCCTCGGCGTCGTACAGCTTGGCCATCTCCACCGGGTCGCCGGCGTCGCGCAGGTTCTGGAAGTTGACCCCCTTGACGACCCGGCCGTTGTCCACGTCCAGGCAGGGGATCACTCGTACGGCGAGGGTCATCGCGCGGGCTCCTTGTACGCCTCGACCTCCACCTCGACGACCATGTTCGGGTCGACGAAGCCGGAGACGATGATCATGGAGGCGGCGGGGCGGACGGCGTCGAAGAGGGCCTTGTGGGCACGGCCCACCTCCTCCACGTCCCGGGCGTGCGTGAGGTACAGCCGGGTGCGGACCACGTCCTCGGCGCCCAGGCCGGCCTCGGCGAGCGCCTTGAAGGCCACCTCGAAGGCCTTGACCGTCTGGTCGTACGGGCCGCCCGCGTCGGCCGCGGTGCAGCCGGAGACCAGCACCAGGCCGTTGGGCAGGGCGACGGCGCGCGAGTAGCCGATCACGTCCTCGTAGGGGCCGCCGGAGGAGATCCGGCGCACTTCCGCGGAGCTCATGCGCGCACCGCCTCCAGGGCCTCTTCCAGGGTGAAGGCCTTGGCGTACAGGGCCTTGCCGACGATCGCGCCCTCGACGCCCAGCGGCACCAGCTCGGACAGCGCGCGCAGGTCATCCAGGGAGGACACGCCGCCGGAGGCGACGACGGGCCGGTCGGTGGCGGCGCAGACGTTCTTCAGCAGCTCCAGGTTGGGGCCGGTGAGGGTGCCGTCCTTGCCGATGTCGGTGACGACGTAGCGGGCGCAGCCCTCGGAGTCCAGGCGGGCGAGGGTCTCGTAGAGGTCGCCGCCCTCGCTGGTCCAGCCGCGGCCCTTGAGGGTGGTGCCGCGCACGTCGAGGCCGATGGCGATCCTGTCGCCGTGCTCGGCGATGGCCTTGGCGGCCCACTCGGGGGTCTCCAGGGCGGCGGTGCCGAGGTTGACGCGGGTGCAGCCGGTGGCGAGGGCCGCGGCGAGGGTGGCGTCGTCGCGGATGCCGCCGGACAGCTCGACCTTGATGTCCATCGCACGGGTGATCTCGGCGACCAGGGCGCGGTTGTCGCCGGTGCCGAAGGCGGCGTCCAGGTCGACGAGGTGCAGCCACTCGGCGCCGGAGGCCTGCCAGGCGAGGGCCGCCTCCAGCGGGGAGCCGTAGGAGGTCTCGCTGCCCGACACGCCGTGCACGAGGCGTACGGCCTGGCCGTCGCGGACGTCGACCGCGGGGAGCAGTTCAAGCGTGTTCGGCATCAGAGGGTCTCGATCCAGTTGGTGAGGAGCTGGGCTCCGGCGTCGCCGGACTTCTCGGGGTGGAACTGGGTGGCCCACAGGGCGCCGTTCTCCACCGCCGCGACGAACCGCTCCCCGTGCGTGGCCCAGGTGACCCTGGGGCCCTTGATCCGGGGGTTGGTGACCTCCAGCGTCCAGTCGTGGGCCGCGTAGGAGTGCACGAAGTAGAAGCGGGCGTCGGCGTCCAGCCCGGCGAAGGCCTGGCTGTCGGCCGGTGCCTCGACGGTGTTCCAGCCCATGTGCGGGACGACGGGGGCCTTGAGCGGGCCGACGGTGCCGGGCCACTCGTCGAGGCCCTCGGTCTCCACGCCGTGCTCGATGCCGCGCTCGAAGAGGATCTGCATGCCGACGCAGATGCCCATGACGGGCCGCCCGCCGGACAGCCGGCGGCCGATGATCCAGTCGCCGCGCGCGTCCTTGAGGCCCTTCATGCAGGCGGAGAAGGCGCCGACGCCGGGCACGAGGAGCCCGTCGGCGTCCATGGCCCGGTCGTAGTCGCGGGTGATCTCGACGTCCGCGCCGACGCGCGCGAGGGCGCGCTCGGCGGAACGGATGTTGCCGAAGCCGTAGTCGAAGACGACGACGTTCTTCTTGGCGCTCATTCCCAAATCCCCTGGATTCGCAGGATCCCCGCGGCCAGACACATCACGGAGCCGAGGGCGAGCAGAATGATCACCGATTTCGGCATCTTCTGCTTCTGGAAGGAGTAGACGCCCCCGGCCAGGAACAGGCCGAGGACGATCAGGACGGTGTTGAGGCCGTTCACGGCTAGAGGGCGCCCTTCGTGGAGGGCAGGATGCCGGCGGCGCGCGGGTCGAACTCCGCGGCGTAGCGCAGGGCCCGGGCGAGGGCCTTGAACTGGCACTCCACGATGTGGTGGGCGTTGCGGCCGTACGGGACGTGGATGTGCAGGGCGATCTGCGCCTGCGCGACGAAGGACTCGAAGATGTGCCGGGTCATCGTCGTGTCGTACTCGCCGATCATCGGCGCCATGTTCTCGGGCTCGGTGTGCACGAGGTAGGGGCGGCCGGAGAGGTCCACGGTCACCTGGGCGAGGGACTCGTCCAGCGGGACGGTGCAGTTGCCGAAGCGGTAGATGCCCACCTTGTCGCCGAGGGCCTGCCTGAAGGCGGCGCCCAGCGCGAGGGCGGTGTCCTCGATGGTGTGGTGGCTGTCGATGTGCAGGTCGCCGTCCGTCTTGACCGTGAGGTCGAAGAGGCCGTGGCGGCCGAGCTGGTCGAGCATGTGGTCGTAGAAGCCGACACCCGTCGAGACGTCGACCTTGCCGGTGCCGTCGAGGTCTATCTCGACGAGGACCGAGGTCTCCTTCGTGGTGCGCTCGACCCGTCCGATGCGGCTCATGCCTGCTGCTCCTTCTTCAGTGCGCGAACCGCTTCCAGGAACGCGTCGTTCTCGGCCGGCGTGCCGGCGGTGACCCGCAGCCGGCCCGGTACGCCGTTGTCCCGGACCAGGACGCCCTGGTCGAGGATCTTCTGCCAGGCGGTGTGGGAGTCCTCGAACTTCCCGAACTGGATGAAGTTCGCGTCGGACTCGGTGACCTCGTAGCCGAGGGCCCGCAGCTCGGTGACGAGGCGGTCCCGCTCGGCCTTGAGCTGCTCGACGTAGCCGAGCAGGGTGTCGGTGTGCTCCAGGGCGGCCAGCGCGGTCGCCTGGGTGACGGCGGACAGGTGGTACGGCAGGCGTACGAGCTGCACGGCGTCGACGACGGCGGGGTGCGCGGCCAGGTAGCCCAGGCGCAGGCCCGCGGCGCCGAAGGCCTTGGACATGGTCCGGGAGACCACCAGGTGGGGGCGGCCCTCGATCAGCGGGAGGAGGGAGTCGCGGTGGGAGAACTCCACGTACGCCTCGTCCACGACCACCAGGGAGGGCTTGGCCGTCTGGGCGGCCTCGTAGAGGGCGAGGACCGTCTCCGCCTCGACCGCGGTGCCCGTGGGGTTGTTGGGCGAGGTGATGAACACGACGTCGGGGGCGTGCTCGGCGATGGCCCGCTCGGCGGCCGCCACGTCGATGGTGAAGTCCTCGCGGCGGGGGCCGGAGATCCAGCCGGTGCCGGTGCCGCGCGCGATGAGCGCGTGCATCGAGTACGAGGGCTCGAAGCCGATGGCCGTGCGCCCCGGGCCGCCGAAGGTCTGGAGCAGCTGCTGGAGGACCTCGTTGGAGCCGTTGGCGGCCCAGACGTTCTCCTTGGCGACCGGGTGCTTGCCGGTACGGGTGAGGTAGGCGGCCAGCTCGGTGCGCAGCTCGACCGCGTCCCGGTCGGGGTAGCGGTTGAGGGTGCGGGCGGCGTCGGCGACGCGCTCGGCGATGCGCCGCACCAGCGGCTCGGGCAGCTCGTACGGGTTCTCGTTGGTGTTCAGCTGGACGGGGACGTCGAGCTGCGGGGCGCCGTAGGGGGTCTTGCCGCGGAGCTCGTCGCGGATGGGCAGGTCGTCGATCCCGATGGTGGTCACTGTCCGGGCACCTTCCATCCGAAGCGGGCCTTCAGGGCGGCGCCGTGCGCGGGCAGGTCCTCCGCCTCGGCCAGCGTCACCACGTGGTGGGTGACCTCGGCGAGGGCGTCGCGCGTGTAGTCGACGATGTGGATGCCGCGCAGGAAGGACTGCACGGACAGGCCGGAGGAGTGGCAGGCGCAGCCGCCGGTGGGCAGGACGTGGTTGGAGCCGGCGCAGTAGTCGCCGAGGGAGACCGGCGCCCAGGGGCCGACGAAGATCGCGCCGGCGTTGCGGACCCGGGCCGCCCAGGCGGCGGCGTCGGCGGTCTGGATCTCCAGGTGCTCGGCGCCGTACGCGTCGACGACCTTGAGGCCGTCCTCCAGGCTGTCGACCAGCACGATCGCGGACTGCTTGCCGGCGAGGGCGGGCTTGATCCGGTCCTCGACGTGCTTGGTCGCGGCGACCTGCGGCTCCAGCTCCTTCTCGACGGCTTCCGCGAGCTCCGCGGAGTCCGTGACGAGGACGGCGGCGGCCAGCGGGTCGTGCTCGGCCTGGCTGATCAGGTCGGCGGCGACGTGGACCGGGTCGGCCGTGGAGTCCGCGAGGACCGCGATCTCGGTGGGGCCGGCCTCGGTGTCGATGCCGATCCTGCCGGTGAAGTAGCGCTTGGCGGCGGCGACCCAGATGTTGCCGGGGCCGGTCACCATGTTGACCGGCAGGCACTCCTCGGTGCCGTACGCGAACATCGCGACGGCGACGGCGCCGCCGGCCGCGTACACCTCGTCCACGCCGAGCAGCGCGCACGCCGCCAGGATGGTCGGGTGCGGCAGGCCGCCGAACTCCTTCTGCGGCGGGGACGCGAGCGCGATCGACTCGACGCCCGCCTCCTGGGCCGGGACCACGTTCATGACGACGGAGGACGGGTACACGGAGCGGCCGCCGGGCGCGTACAGGCCGACGCGCTCGACCGGAACCCACTTCTCGGTCACGGTGCCGCCGGGGACCACCTGGGTGGTGTGCTCGGAGCGGCGCTGGCCCCGGTGCACGATCCGGGCGCGCCGGATGGACTCCTCCAGGGCGGCGCGGACGGCCGGGTCCAGCTGCTCCAGGGCGTCCGTGAGGGCCTGCGCGGGTACCCGGACCTGCGTGAGTTCGACCCCGTCGAACTTCTGCGCGTACTCGATCAGCGCCGCCGTGCCACGATGATGGACGTCCTCGCAGATGGGCCGCACCTTCTCCAGGGCGGCTTCCACGTCGAACTCGGCACGGGGCAGCAGGTCGCGCAGGGCGCCGCCCTCGGGGAGGGCGTCACCGCGCAGGTCGATACGAGAGATCACGTCCCAATTCTCTCAGACCGCCTCCCACCGCCGTCCGCCCGTATCACTGGCTGATACACGCCCCGGACGTCACCGGCGCCCCTTAGCGTTCTCGTACACGTGAATGACAGCGGGGGGCTGGCGTGACCGAAGTGCAGGGGGACGTACGGCCGGACGGCCTGACCGGGGCCGAACGGCGGATGTGGGAGGCCTTCCGCGCGGGCACGGTCTGCGACCTCGGCGCCCGTGACGCCGGGCTGGACGATCCGCACTCGGGGCGCGTCTGGGGGCCGGAGCGCCGGGTCCGGGCGGAGGTGGTGGCGCACCTGCTGCTGGCCGGGCCCGCGCCCCTCCCGGGGCGGGTGGGGCGGCTGAAGCTGCGCGGTGCGCAGATCACCGGGCTGCTGGACCTGTCCGGGGCCGCGGTCACTCCGTACGTGGAGATCCGCGCGTGCCGCTTCGACGGCGAGGTCCAGGTCTCCGAGACCCGGTTCGGCACGCTCCGGCTGGACAACTGCGCGGTCCCCCGGCTGGAGGGCGCCCGCCTGCACACCGAGGGCGACCTGCACCTGGCGCGCTGCCGGGTGGCGCGCGGGATCCGGCTGACCGACGCCCAGATCGGCACCGACCTGCTGCTCAGCCACAGCGTGGTCCACCGGGACCACCGGGGCCGGGCCGTCGCCGCCGACGGGCTGGCGGTGGCGCAGGACCTCCAGGCGGACATGCTGGAGACGCACGGCGAGGTGAGCCTGCGCGGCGCGAAGGTGGGCGCCTCGATGAGCCTGCGCGGGGCGCGGCTGAGCAACAGCGACGGCCGGCGGGCGCTGAACGCCCCGACGCTGACGGTGGAGCGGACCCTGTACCTGACGTCGATCGGCCTGTCCTCCTCGACGGCCGACCCGGAGCGCCCGTACGACTGGGGCCGGACCCCGACGACGGGCGGGCCGGCGCAGCGCTTCGAGTGCCGGGGCGGGCTGCGGCTGGACGACGGCCGGTTCGGCGACTCGGCCGACTTCTACGGGGCCCGGTTCGAGCTGCGCGCGGACCAGGAGGTGTCGTTGCGGCGGGTCCAGACGCCGGAGCTGCGGTTCGTGGGCGAGGCGCCGGAGCGGGGCCGGGTGGTGGTCTCGGGGGCGAAGGTGGTCAAGCTGGTGGACCGGTCGACGAGCTGGCCCGGGCGCGACCGGGTGTCGATGGAGGGCTTCGTCTACGAGGTGCTGGCGCCCCGCGGCCACTTCCCGCTGTCGCGCCGGCTGGAGTGGCTGGAGGCGGCCACCCCCGAGTACTCGCCCGAACCGTACGAGCGGCTGGCCGCGGTGCTGCGGGCCGGCGGGGAGGACGCCGGGGCCCGCGAGGTGCTGGTGGCGAAGCAGCGCTGCCGCCGGGCGACGCTGCCGCCGGCCGCGCGGGCCTGGGGGTACCTCCAGGACTGGACGGTGGTGTACGGGTACCGGCCGGGGCGGGCGGCGCTGTGGATGGCGGTGCTGTGGGCGGCGGGCACCCTGCTGTTCCTGCGGCACGAGCCGGCGCCGATCAAGGCGGACGAGCATCCGCAGTGGGACGCGGCGCTGTACGCGCTGGACCTGCTGCTGCCGGTGATCGATCTCGGCCAGCAGGGGCAGTGGAAGCTGGAGGGCGGCTGGCAGTGGGGGTCGGCGGCGCTGGTGCTGCTGGGCTGGATCCTTGCCACGACGGTGGCGGCGGGTGCGTCGCGGCTGCTGAGGCGGGGTTAACGGGTGACGGGGCGGGCCGTCCGGCCACTACCCTGTGCCTCGTGACCACCGTTCGCCTGCCCCTCTTCCCGCTGAACTCGGTGCTGTTCCCGGGCCTCGTGCTGCCGCTGAACGTCTTCGAGGAGCGGTATCGCGCCATGATGCGCGAGCTGCTGAAGTCCAGGGAGGACCAGCCGCGCCGGTTCGCGGTCGTCGCGATCCGCGACGGCCGGGAGGTGGCCCCGACCGCGCCCGGGCTGCCGGACCAGACGGCGCTGCCCGAGAAGGGCCCGGCGGCCGGGTTCGGCACCGACCCGATCCAGGCGTTCCACCGGGTGGGCTGCATCGCGGACGCGGCGACGATCCGGGAGCGGGAGGACGGCAGCTTCGAGGTGCTGGCCACCGGCACGACCCGGGTGCGGCTGGTGTCGGTCGACGCGTCGGGGCCGTTCCTGGTGGCGGAGCTGGAGGAGCTCGCGGAGGACGCGGGCGAGGGCGCCGGCGCCCTGTCCGAGGGGGTGCTGCGGGCCTTCCGCAGCTATCAGAAGCGGCTGGCGGGGGCCCGTGAGCGGTCCCTGGCCTCGGGGCCGGACCTGCCGGACGAGCCGTCGGTGGTGTCGTACCTGGTGGCGGCCGCCGCCGTGCTGGACACCCCCTCGAAGCAGCGGCTGCTCCAGGCGCCGGACACGGCGACGCGTCTGGCGGAGGAGCTGAAGCTGCTGCGCACGGAGACGGCGGTCATCCGCCACCTCCCGTCGCTGCCGGCGGTGGACCTGACCCGTACCCCGACGAGCCCGAACTGAGGCCATGGCGAAGAAGAAGCCGCAGCCGGCCGGCACCCCGGCCATCACCGCCCTGACCGGGGCGGGGGTGGCGTTCACCACCCACGCCTACGAGCACGACCCCGCGCACCCCTCGTACGGGGAGGAGGCGGCCGAGGCGCTGGGCGTCTCCCCGGAGCAGGTGTTCAAGACCCTGGTCGCCGACGTGGACGGGGCGCTGACGGTGGCGGTGGTCCCGGTGTCGGGCTCGCTGGACCTGAAGGCCCTCGCGGGCGCGGTGGGCGGGAAGCGGGCGGCGATGGCCGATCCGGCACTGGCGGAGCGCACCACGGGCTACGTGCGGGGCGGGATCTCCCCGCTGGGGCAGCGGCGGCGCCTGCGGACGGTGCTGGACGCGTCTGCCCGCGGCCACGCCACGATCTGTGTCTCGGCGGGCCGCCGCGGCCTGGAGGTCGAGCTGTCCCCCGCGGACCTGGCGGCCCTCACGGACGCGGTCCTGGCCCCGATCGCCCGCCCGTAGCCCTCCCGGCCGGGGCCCGGCGCCGCTGCGCGGGGCGAGGTCCCCTACCCGCCCTTCCCCCGTTCCCAGGGGCGCTGCCCCTGACCCCGTTGCGCTCAAACGCCGCGCGGGCTGGATACATCCAGCCCCGCCGGCGTTTGAGGCGCGGGGGTCTGGGGGCGGAGCCCCCGGGAGGGGTCCGGGCACAGCCCGGGGAACGGGCGAAGGGCGGGGCGGGGAGCAGCCCCGCGCAGCGGGCCGCCCGTCAGGACTGGGGGGTTTCCGGGGTCGCGTGGGCGTGTGGCGGCGGGTACTCGCCCTCCCAGGGCCCCGGCGCGGGGTCCCGGGGGCCCCAGACGGCCGTCAGGGCCAGGTGGGCGGCGACGGCCGCCATCGGCCACACCAGCAGCACCCCGTACGCCATCAGCTGCAGCGGCGCGTCGAACGGCACGCCCTTGCCCGCCTTCGCTGCCGCGGCCGCCACGTCCCCGCCGGGGCTCAGCCAGAGCCCGAGCCGCCACCCGGCCAGGGAGGCGAAGCAGGCCCCCACGGCCAGCCCGATCACCAGCGGCACGCCCCCGCGCCGGCGCCACAGGAACACCGCGACCGCGGTGAGCACGCCCAGCCCCAGCGCCAGCAGGAAGAACGTGCCGTCGGCGCCGATCCGCGCCTCGCTCTCGGTGTCGCGCAGGAAGACGGCCTCACCGTTGGAGACGTACTGCGCGCGCGGTGCGAGCCACGTCCACAACAGCCCGAGGAGCACCCCGGACAGGCCCACCGCCAGGGTGACGGCGGCCGCGTCGCGGATGTCCGCCGGGGTGACGGCGGCCTCCGGCTCGGGGAGCGGGGGCAGGGTCGGCTGCTGGTGCGGGGTCACGGCTTCGGTCACCCCCACATCGTGCCAGGTGCGGCCGCGTCCGGCGTCGGCGACCGGCGTCAGCGGACCGCGGCCCGCCGGTACGCCCAGGTGGCCACGGCCAGGGACAGCACGCCGACGGCGGCGCAGACGCCGAGGTCGAGGAGGACGGCCGTCCAGTCGGGGTGCGGGGCGAAGGTCTCCGCGAAGGCCTCGACCCCGTACGTGGACGGCAGCAGGTCCCGCGCCCACACGATGACGTCCGGCATCCGCTCGGCCGGGAGCACGCCCAGCAGCAGCGCCGCCGACATGCCCAGCTGCCCGGCCAGCGTGGCCAGCTCCTGGCGCGGCGCGAGCAGCCCGAGCGCGGCGCCGAGTCCGGCGAGCGCGGCCCCGGCCAGGGGGACGACGGCGGCGAGGATCCACAGGCCGCCCATCGGCAGGCCGAACAACACGCAGCCGAACACGGCCGTGACCAGCGTCCCCGGCAGGGTGAAGGAGGCGTACGCGGCGGCCGCGCCGAGCACCACCGAGGCGGGCGGCACGGGCAGGGTGGCGTAGTGGTCGAGGCCCCCGCCGGCCCGCAGCTGCCCGAAGTACTGCGCGAGCAGGTTCAGCGCGACGAAGGCGACGACGAGGACGGAGGAGCCGGCGACGACGGCACGGGCCTCGGAGCCGCCGCCCCCGTCGACGACGCCCCGCATCAGGATCATGATGCCGACGGACTGGAAGGTGGCGACGAACAGCAGCGGTATCCGGGCGACCCGCGCCCGGGACAGCTGGGCCCTGTAGACGGCGGCGAGGGCGGGCAACAGCCGCGCCTTCGGAGCCAGGACGCCGACGGGGACGGCGGTGGCGGCAGTGGCAGCGGTGGTCACGACTTGACCAGACCCTTCATCCGGCCGCCCAGCGCGAGGTACACGTCCTCCAGGCTCGGCGTGGCCAACGTGAAATCGTCGAGGGCGGCGAAGGCCGGGCCCGCGGTGACGGCGGCGACGGCCGCGCGGGCCTCGTCCTGCGGCAGCCGCAGCACCCAGCGGCGGCCGGACTCGGCGGCCTTCGGGGCGAGCGCGGCCACCTCGGGCACGTCGAGCGGCGGGGCGGTGCGCCAGACGAGCTCCAGGCGGACCTCGTCGGAGACCTCGGCCTTGAGGCCGGCGGGGGTGTCGCAGGCGATGACCTTGCCGTGGTCGACGACGGCGACCCGGTCGAGGACGGTCTCGGCCTCGATGACGTTGTGGGTGACGAGCAGGACGGTGGCTCCGTGGGAGAGGCGGCGGCGGTCCACGGCCTCCCAGACGGCCCGACGGGCCACGGGGTCCATGCCGGTGGTCGGCTCGTCGAGGACGAGGACGGGCCGCTCCCCCACCAGCGCGGCGGCGAAGCAGGCCAGCCGGCGCTGTCCGCCGGAGAGCTTCTTCAGGGGGCGCCCGGCGATCGAGGTGAGCCCGAGTTCCTCCAGTACGCCGTCCCGTGCGGCCCGGGCCTCGCGCGCGCCGAGGCCGCGCAGGCGGCCGGTGGTCTCGGCGGCCAGCGCGACGGTGAGTTCGTCCAGGGCGGTGGACTCCTGGCCGAGGTAGGCCAGCAGCCGGGAGGCCCGCTCGGGGTGGCGCACGAGGTCGTGGCCGAGGAGGGTGACGCTGCCCGCGTCGGGGCGCATCAGGCCGGTGAGCTGGCGGACCAGGGTGGACTTGCCGGCGCCGTTGGGGCCGAGCAGGCCGAAGACCTCGCCGCGCCGGACCTCCAGGGAGATCCCGTCGTTGGCGCGGGTCTCGGGCAGGGCGGGGGCCCCGCGCCGGCCGCGTACGGCGGGGTACGTCTTGACCAGGTCACGCACCGCGCAGACCACGTCCGAAGCGGCTCCGGCGGCCGCCGCCGTGGTCGTTCCTGCCTGTGCTGTGCCCGTGCTCACGAGGGAGCAGCCTACGCGGCTTCCGGCCCTACTCGGCCGCCGGGGTCATCGGGGCCTGGGGCACGGCGCCCGCCGGCCCGCCCACGTGCTCGGCCGCGGCGCGCACGTCGATCTCCCGCCAGAACCCGGCGCGGATGGCGTAGCGGTCGTGCTCGTCGATCTGGTCGTCCTTGTGGGCGAGGAGCCCGAACCGGGCGGCGTAGCGCAGCAGCTCCCCGTCGATGCGGTGCGGGACGCGGGGGTACATGGTGGCGAGTTTCTGCAGGTGGGCGGCTTCGGGGAGGCGTTCCATCCAGCGTCGGGCGAAGACCTGGCCGACCTCGAAGGGGTCTCCGCCGACGGTGGTGATGTCCTCCTCGCGGTCGGCCCAGCGCTGCTCGGCGCTGGTGAGCTGGGCGAGGGTGGGCAGGGAGGCGGTCTCGGCGGGTTCGCCGAGCGGGCCGGCGCGGTCGATCCACCCCTTGTCGGAGGACCAGCGCAGGGCGCTGCCCGCGGGGACGGCGGCGGTGGGGGCGGCGGGCGCGGTGGCGGGGACGGCGGCGGGGGCGCGGAGCGCGGCGAGGTCCTTGGGGGTGGGGACGGGTTTGGCGCCTTCGGTGGCGGGCGCCGGTACGGGTGCTCCGTTCGGGCGGGGCTCGGGGGTGGCGGGGGTGCTGTTGCGGGCGGCTTCGGCGAGGGCGGCCTCGGGCAGGGGCGCGGAGAGGATCGCGGCGATCTCGGGGCGGGGGGCGGGCGGCGGGGGGCAGAGTCCGGCGAGGTCGCGGGCGCGGACGGCGCGGGTGATCCAGGCGCGGTCGAGCACGCGGCGTTCGTCGGCTTCGGCGACGAGGTCCTCGGACTGGTTGTAGTCGCCGTCGGCGGCCTGGACGGCCCAGAGGTGGACGGCGACGCCGTGTTCCTTGGCGGACATCAGGCCGGGCAGGAGGTCGCCGTCGCCGGTGACGAGGACCACGTCGGAGCAGGCCCGGTTGCGGGCGAGTTCGGTGAGTTCGGCGTGCATGGCGGCGTCGACGCCCTTCTGCGCCCAGCGGCCGTCGCTGCGGGTCAGGGCGCCGAGCCGGACGGTGACGCGGGGCATGACGCGGAGCCTGCGGTGTTCGGGCTGGGGGACCCGGTCGGGGGCGCCGTCGAACCAGTAGATCCGCAGGAGGGGCTGCTGGGTGTCGGCTTCGGCGCGTTCGCGCAGGCCCTGGATGAGGGCGGAGTGGTCGACGGTGATGCGGGAGCGGGAGGGTTCCCCGGCGAGCAGGCTCGCGGCGGCCCCCAGCAGGTATCCGGCGTCCACCAGGACGACGCAGCGGTCCACGCGTTCCACCCTCTTCCGTGGGGGTCCTCGACAGGTTTTCCCCGAGTCTGCCCGACCGCAAGGGCGTTGACGGCCGGAACTCGATCATCGGCGTGGCGTATCTCTCGGGGTGCCTCGAAAGCGGCCCCCCGACGCCCGTGTCAATGATCCAAAATGCGGGGTTTGTAGGGGTGTGTGAGTGTGAAGGCGGCCCTGGCCCCTACACACCCCA